>CALGZB010000183.1 GCA_937934655.1 uncultured Acidimicrobiales bacterium
GGCCCGATAGTTTCCTTCGGGGTCCAACCAGTCACATGCGTTGGCTCTGTCCGAGAGCGCTTCATCGAGCGAACCGGTGGGTGTCTGGTCGAAGATCCGGATGCGCACGTCACCAAAACGTTCGAGGTCTTCGGCGGCCACCACGATCGGCGTGGCATCACCCAACGTCTCGCCTTGGTCGGTGAGCACGAAATCGCAATCCAACGTCGCGGAAACCGTCTCTTGGGAACCCGGCTCGTCGAAGGCCGGCTCGTCAGGAAACGCGAGAGCGGCCGAAGCTGGTCCCGAGAACGGAAGGCCCAGAACAATCAACGCGGCAACGGCGGCCCAAGACATCACGATCACACGACGAAAAACCAACATCACCACCTATCGGCACGTTCCGTAGCCAGCAAAGCTCGGCCACCTCCACCGAGTCAATCAGCTCAAATGGTCCCAAAATCTCTACATCGGACTAGCGGTGTCACACTGTGGTTGTCGGGGCCTCCCCTCGATACGATCACCAGCAGGCGGAGCTGAGATTGTCACCATGTTTCTAAGAACGAGGTCTCTCGTTGCACTTATCGCTGTGCTCGCTGGCCTCTTTGGCCTAGCTACGCCCGTTGGAGCCGATGAGGACACCAACGAGATCGAAGCCAGCGTTACCCGGGTAAGGGGATATGTCAGCGGATCGTTCGTTCAGGTCGATTGGCAACCTGGCGAAATCGTGCCTGATGTTTGGGCGGTGAGCGCCTACTCGCCCACCGGCGAGGTCTTGGGAGAGTGCAGTGTGGGGGCACAGCCGCAGGAGAGTTCAACAAATTTCTGCCGCATCGACGGTATTGAACGGATTTCCGACGTGGTCTATGTCGGTGTACAAGATTGCAATGGCGGGGGCGTTGGGGGCAACGAAGCTCGCCCCTGTAGCAAATTCGCCTACGCCGAAGTCACCCAAGTTGTCACACCTGAGTACGCCCTTAGCCATTATGGCGGAGGTGTTGCGGTCTCATGGGAACATCGCGTGTCCTCGGGAATCAGCCGATACACGATGGGCGTTGCCCGGTCTGATGGGTCGGTTGCCTCGATCACCGAAAGCGGGCCAACTGGTTCTCAGCTCCCCGATGACAAGAGCTTCGTTTGGGTGGTCGAGTACCCAAACGGTTCCGAAGTCACCATCGTCATTGAGGCCTTTGGTGGTGGCCCACGCGACCGCACATACATACCGGTAGTCATCGGCCAGCCCGACCCAAAGCCCGAACCCCCCGAACCCCTCGTTGCTCCAGAACTAAACGTGCTTGACCAGTCTGGGCTTTTCACCGTGCAGTGGAACCACGTCGCTGGCCTGGGAATCGATCGGTACTCCGCTATCTACAAGGAGGCGACCGAAGACCCTGATCAGATCGGGCTACTGCTTTGCGACACCCGCTTCGGCGACGCTGCTCTTCCCCCTGACGGCGGCCAGATGAGCTGTTCGTCACGAACGCCGTTGGCCCCAGTGACGAAAGTTGTCATTGAACTCGCAACTCACCGAGGCGACGAAATAGTACGAACGTCAATCGATTTCACCGTCGGCGGTGGCGATGTTCCGGAGCCAGAACCAGAACCAGAACCAGAACCAGAACCAGAACCAGAGCCAGAGCCAGAGCCCCCCGCCATCGATGCTTGTGGAAAGGGCGGCGAACATCTTGAAACCCGGAACCTAGCCATCAAGAAAGCAAAGAAGGCGCACGTGCGCCAGATCAGGAAGGCGCTGAAGCAATTCGACGACCGGCCAAAGAAACTCGCGAAAAAGATCAAAAAAGCCAACCGGACAAGAGTTCGGAAGGTCGCGAAAGCCCGGGCTGCTTTCGCCGCAGCATGCCCACCGAAAGCTGGCTAGTTACTCCATCAGCCCGGCATGAAGAAACCGCAGCAATTGCTGCCGGCGCGCAACCATCGACCGAAGTGTCGGTTCGATACCAAGGGCCCGAGACACCTCTACCTCGGTCGCCACACCCACCACTGCCGAGTACGCCGACAGCATCACCACGTTGGCGTCAGCCTGCTGAAAGCGGCCGGCGGCCATCTCCCTCTCGAGAAAGATTCGGCCGCGACGAATCATCGGTTCCATCCTTCCCGCCAGGCGGTCGGCCATCGAGGAACCCGGGCGGCTTACTTCCCGCAACAGCCCGAGGAGTTCGGGGCGCACCAACGCCAGCCGGAACATCCGTCGCACGAGCGCCTCGACCCGCTCCCAGCCGGGACCAGCGTTGGCCAACGCTTCTTCGACCGTTTCCAGCAAATCGAGCCCCGCACGGTCGACAACGCTCGACATCAGCTCTTCTTTCGAGGAGAAATGGTAAAGAATCGTCTGCTTTCTTATGCCGAGATCACGCGCGAGAGCGTCGAGCGATGTGCCGTCGTAGCCCTTCGTACCAAAGGATCGGAGGGCTGATTGCAGCACCCGCTCCTTGGTCGATATTTGTGGTTCAAAATCCATGACTGACCAAATGGTAGAGAAGCGGCGAGCTTTGGTAGAAATGCAAGGATGATTCCAGAGCAGTTGGCGGGCAAACGCATTGCCATAACCGGATCGACCGGCTTTCTCGGTACCGCCTTGGTCGAGCGCCTCCTTCGCTGCGCGCCCGACTGCGAGCTGGTACTCCTCGTCCGTCCCGGTCGCCGCGGCGCCGAACAACGCATCAAGCGCGAGGTTCTTAAGAACGACGCGTTCGACCGACTCCGCGAACAATGGGGCGACGAGTTCGACGCCATCTGCGACCAGCGGATCCACTCCTACGCTGGCGATGTCGGCACCGACGGCCTCGGTCTCGATCAAGCCGGCCTCAACGCCCTCGCTAGTTGCGACATCGTCATTCACTCGGCGGCAGCGGTTTCCTTCGACTCCCCCATCGACCTTGCCGTCGAGGTCAACCTCCTCGGCCCGGTCCGAGTTGCCCAAACGCTCAACGAACTCGGCGTCAAGCCCCACATGGTGGCGGTGTCTACCTGCTACGTCGCCGGCTCCCGACGCGGCGCAGCGCCCGAAGAACCCGTCGACGACAGCCCGTTCTTTGTCGACGTCAACTGGCGGGTCGAGGTCGATCAGGCACGCCGGGCACGAGCCGAATTCGAATCCGAAAGCCGCACGGTCGCCCGCCTCGATGCATTCCGCAAAGGCGCCGATGACGAACTCGGTGCCGCCGGACGCCCAGCAATCGCCGCAAAGACCGAACAACTCAGGTCTCGCTGGGTCACCGAGCAACTCGCCGAAGCTGGCCGAGCCCGAGCATCATCGCTCGGTTTCCCCGACTCCTACGCCTACACCAAGGCCCTCGGCGAGGTAGCCCTTGCCGAGACTCGGGGCGACCTGCCCGTCTCCACGGTGCGTCCGGCCATCATCGAATCAGCTGTCGCCGAACCCGTGCCGGGCTGGATCCGCGGCTTCCGCATGGCCGAGCCCATCATCATTAGTTACGCCCGCGGGCTCCTGAAAGAGTTCCCCGGCGTTCCCGAAGGCATCGTCGATGTCATCCCCGTCGACTTCGTTGTCGCCGCTATCTGTGCTGTTGCAGCACGCGGACCAATCGAAACCGAAACCGGCAAACCCGACATCACCCAGGTCGCCTCCGGTTCGCTCAACCCCCTTCGCTACATCAAGCTCGTCGACCTTGCCCAGGAATGGTTCACCGCCAATCCGCTCTACGACGACAAGGGCCAGCCAATTGCGGTGCCCGAGTTTTCGTTCCCCGGCCGAGGTCGGGTGCAAAAGCAGCTCGAACGGGCCGGCAAGACTCTCGACCGCACCGACAAAGCACTCTCGATGCTTCCGCTGCGCGGCAAGCCAGCCATGTACACCGCTGGACTCGGCGAACAGCGCGAGCAGGTGGCCCGGGCGAAGGGCTACGTCGACCTCTACGGTGCCTACGCCGAATGCGAAGCCGTCTATGGCCTCGACCGACTCATCGCACTCTGGGAATCACTCGACGCCGATGACCAGGAACAATTCACTTTCGATCCGCGCATCATCGTCTGGGACGACTACGTCCCCGAGATTCATCTGCCATCGGTCGTCAAGGCTGGCCGAGTCAAAACCACACCGGGAGCCAAAACCGGTCCGTCCCGCCAGCAACGCTTGCGTGGACAGGTACTCGACCCCAACCGTCAGCTGGCTGTCTTCGACCTCGAAAACACCCTTATCGCAAGCAACGTTGTAGCGAGCTACGCGTGGCTTGCCAGCCGCCAGCTTCCCGAGCGCGACCGGGCCCGCTTTGTGGCCCGCACCATCATGGAAGGTCCGGCACTTCTCTCGCTCGACCGCCAGGACCGCAGCGACTTCCTCCGCTACTTCTACCGACGGTTCGAACATGCCGAGGTCGAACAACTCGAAGCAGCGAGCGCCGAGATGTTTAGCGACCTGATCCTTACCAAGTCGTTCCCAGCAGCAATCCGCCGGGTTCGGGCGCACCGAGCCGCCGGGCACCGAACACTTCTCATCACCGGCGCCCTCGAGTTGGTCGTCAAGCCACTCGAGCCGCTCTTCGACGACATCATCGCAGCCGGCCTTGGCGAGAAGCCGATTACTTCGTCCGGTCGACGGGTCTACAACGGCCAGCTCACGTCGGTGCCACCAACTGGCGAAGCCCGATACCAAGCCATGGCCGACTATGCCGCGCAACATGATCTCGACCTTCGCGAAGCAGTCGCCTACGCCGACTCGGCCAGCGACCTCCCCATGCTCGAAGCCGTTGGCTTCCCTGTCGCAGTAAACCCCGAAACCAAACTCGCATCGATCGCCCGAAAGCGAGGCTGGCTCGTCGAACTCTTTGGCAAGTCGCCCGGCGGTCCTCGCAAAATCATCCCTCTCGCACCCAGGAGAACAACCTGATGGCAAAAGAGCCGAAGCGCGCACCGCGCCCGGGTCTGGTGCTCGACGTCGATCGTTCGACGCCGCCCATCCTCTTCCACCACGGCGAAGGCTTTCGCCTCGAAAAGCTTCCAGCAGGAAGGTCTCGCGTCATCTATGCCGCCGAGCCCCTCCCTGGGATCCCCGACCCCGACGGCGCTATTCGTGAAGCGCTTGCGAACCCCATTGGTGAAAGTGAGCCCCTTCACGCCCTGCTAACCCCAGGCATGAAACTCACCATTGCGTTCGACGACATCTCGTTGCCGCTGCCGCAAATGACCAAGCCCGATGTTCGCCAACGCATCATCGAAGCAGTACTCGATCTGGCCGCCGAGGCGGGCGTCGACGACGTTCACCTCATCGCTGCTCTGGCCTTGCATCGCCGCATGACCGAAGCCGAACTTCGCCACGCCGTTGGCGACCGGGTCTACGACGCATTTGCCCCGCAGGGTTGCCTCTACAACCACGACGCCGAAGACCCCGATGGGATGGTCATCATCGGCCAAACGCCACACGATGAAGACGTGCAGATGAACAAGCGGGCCGCCGAGAGCGACCTCATCGTCTACGTCAACATCAACCTCGTCTCGATGGACGGCGGCTGGAAGAGCACCGCCACGGGCCTCAGCGGCTACCAAGCCCTCAAGCATCACCACAACCCGGCCACCATGAAGGCTTCCAAGTCCTTCATGATCAAAGAGGACAGCGAACTTCACCACTCCAACTGGCGCCAGGGCAAGGTTCTGAAGGAATCGGGAATCAAGGTCTTCCAGATCGAGACGACCATCAACAACAACACCTTCGGCGACAACGGCCCCATGTCGGTGCTTCAGAAGCGTGAATGGGAATGGACCGGCCGAGACCGGGCATCGTTTATGGCTATGAACACCGGCCTCAAAGCCATGAGTGCTCGAGCAAAGCGCACCGCATTCCAAAGCTGGAAAGCGCCCTACGAGCTCACCTCGGTGCAAGCCGGCGAAGTCGAGGCCGTGCACGAAGTCACCACGGCCAACACCCTCAAACAGCACCTTGTGCCGGTTGAAGGACAGACCGACATCTTGACCATGGGTCTCCCCTACATCTGCCCGTACAACGTCAACTCCATCATGAACCCGATCCTGGTTATGTGCCTCGGGCTCGGCTACTTCTTCAACATGTACCGCAACAAACCGCTGGTGCGTGAGGGCGGCGTTCTCATCATGAGTCACCCAACCCCCTGGGAGTTCCACCCGGTTCACCACCCCAGCTACATCGACTTTTTCGAACAGGTCCTCACCGAAACCCACGACCCGGTCGAGATGTCGGAGAAGTACGAGAAGCAGTACGCCGAAGACGAGTGGTACCGCCACCTCTACCGCACCAGCTACGCCTACCACGGCGTGCACCCGTTCTACATGTGGTACTGGGGCTCGCACGCTCTCGAACACCTCGGACAGGTCATCATCGTCGGTGGCGACACGCGAGCAGTGCAACGCCTCGGATTCCGGCCAGCATCGACCTTGCAGGACGCGCTCGAGATGGCAAGCGACACGGTTGGCCCGCAAGCTTCGATCACCCACTACCACAACCCGCCGATCCTCATGGCCGACGTCACCTGACATGGCAGCATTGTCCGATCTGCTCTCAAAGGCCGCCGACGTAAAGCTGCCGAGGCTTAAGAAGCCGTTGGCAAAGCTCCCGTTTCCGTTGCGCGCCCCGTCGACGCCACTCACCGTCGAGCCTCTCCCCCCGGTCCGCAAGACCGGCGCCGACTTCGATACCGAGTGGGCCCGCTCCGGACCAGCCCGAGCCGCCCGCGAGATTCTCACCACCACGATGATGGAACCCATCGTGCAATTCCTCGCCTCGCCGTCACGCCAAGGCCTCGACCGTCTTGAGGGCCACGAAGGTCCCATGATCTTTGCGGCCAACCATCACAGCCACATCGACACGCCGGTGATGATCACGTCGATCCCCGAGCCATGGCGCAGCAAACTCGTGGTTGGTGCTGCGGCCGACTATTTCTTCAACTCGCGCATCAAAGGCAGCTTGGCTGCGCTCACGATCGCAGCGTTCCCAATCGAGCGCACCAAAGTCGGGCGCAAGTCTGCCGACCTCGCCGCCGAGCTCCTCGAAGACGGCTGGAGCCTGCTTATCTTCCCGGAAGGTGGACGCAGCCCCGACGGTTGGGGCCAGGCATTCCGCGGCGGCGCCGCATACCTCGCCCACCGCTGCGATGTACCCGTCGTGCCGGTGCACATCGAAGGAACCGCCCGCATTCTTCGCAAAGGACGGGCTCTACCAAAGCCCTCGTCCACCAAGATCACCTTCGGCGCACCCCTCACCATTCACGAAGGCGAGCGGTCAGCCGCTTTTGCCGAGCGCATCGAACACGAAGTCGCGGTGTTGGCTGACGAGGTATCCACCGATTGGTGGAGCGCCCGAAAACGAGCACATGCCGGCACAACGCCGTCGCTCAGCGGCCCTCAGGCCGGAGTGTGGCGTCGGGTGTGGGCGCTCGACGATCGCGGTTCTCGCGGCAGTCGCAAATCTTGGCCAAACACCAACTAGCTCTCGCGCTCGAGGCTCACTGGCGCTTTCGTCGCGACCATCGAAGCAGCGAGCAACATCACGAACAGATCGGTGCTGGCTCGAAACGTCAGGTGCTGGTCGATCGGTAGCAAGAGTGCGATGTAGATGAACGCGCTCACCGCTGCGGTTGCTGCTGCTCGGACCCACGGATCACCGCTGTGCATCCTTGGTCGGGTCCGGTGGAATCCGGTAAGGAGGAACCCGATGGCAGCCAAGAGGAGGAAAATTCCTCCAACCCATACGAACCAGATGTAGCCGCTTTCGAGAAACACCTCTTCCCCGATGACTTGGTCGTAGTCGGCAGTGACATCGAGACGCACACCAAAGACCCGGTTGAAACCGTCGCTGAACTCGGGAAGATAGAACCGTTGAAGGTTGTCGATTCGGGTCTGCCAGCTCACCGGGAGGCCATCGGTCTGCTGGAACTCTTCGATCCGGCCACGAACCTGTGGCCAAATTGCAGCGACGCCCAGCGCTGCAGCCGGCGGAAACGCGTAGAAGTAGTGGGCCTTGCGGGCAGCCACAACCGCAACCGTGATGCCCACGATGACCGCTGCGGTGGGCGAGAACTGTCCAGACGACAGCACGCCGAGGAAGAAGAGTCCGGCCGCACCAGCAAAGGCCGCGGTCGATCGCTTCTTCCACCGAGCGCCCGCGACGGGATCGGCCACATGCGAGAACAACAGCGATAGCGCCAGTGGCACCAGCAACGCCATGACGGTTCCATAGATGATGGAGTTGCCGGTGGTGGCGGTGCCTCGGCCCGACAGCAAGTAGTCGGTTTCCTGATAGCCAACGCTCAGAAGAAGATCGTTGACCTGTTCGTTCACAAACGATTGCCCGATACCAACAACAGCCAAGACCGCACCAATGGCGCCGGCAAGGAGGATGACAGAGCGAACCTGCTTCGGTGTTCGCACAACACCCCGGAACAACAGAAACAGCAGAAGGTACTTCGGCAAGATAACGACCTGGCCAAGACCTGCGCCATCGATGGGCCTCGACCTGCCGATCGATAGGAGTACGGGAACGACCGAACCGAAGAAGGCCAACGCAGCAAAGGCGATGTCGATGGGCTGAAGGTCGAGGCGCCAACGCCGACCTTCGAGCATGCCGATGCCACCGGCGAGTCCGACCCCGGCAAGCGTGGCGAAAAGCACGAGTTCATGGGGCCGAAGGAACGGAACCGGGAACCCGCGAGCAAACCCCGAGAGCAACGGTGTGGCCACAACCAGTGCAACGATTCCTACGAACGGGTTCCGAGCGACAGCAAAAATGAAGAGGCAACCAAGGACCGCGATGACACCGGCGACGCCGGCAACGCCGACCGCGAGGCCTGCCAAGACGCATCCGCCAACCGCACTAACCTCGATGGGCATACGCGGAAGAACTGCGGAACGCGAAGGGGTCGTAGCGACCACGATGAGTCCTACGCCCGCGGGCGGCGGGTGAAGAGCAGCACCGCCGAAGCGATGCAGACACCGGCAACCAAACCTAGGGCGGCAGCCCGAATCGGTTGCGGCTCGACCGGGTCGCTGTTGACCCAGGTACTCCCGAGCTGTTCGGCGTGAACAACCGGAGTGTTCGGACGCAGGCTGTTGAACAGCGCGATCTGCACGCCCAGGTCGTCGACCACAGATTCGTAGTCGTCGTTGAGCTTTTCGGCGAGTTCGATATCGCCCGCATCACGAGCAGCACCGATCTGCGCGAGGAGCTCATTCCGGCGCACTTGGAGTTGCTCGATTTCGTCTGCAGTGCCGTCGAGGCCGGCCACGTCAGAGACAACCTCGGCACTAGCCAAATACTCGTCGACATATGCCTGGACCGCCTCGAAGGCAACCTCGCTGTAAGGGTGACGGAACTTGATATCCATCGCCGTGCTGTCTTCGTTGATGCCAGTAACGACCGGTTCGACCACCAAGTCGGCCACAAAGTCCTCGGCGTCGATATCGAATCGCTGCGCTACCGCTTCGGACAGCGCCCGGCTCTGCGCCTTGACCTCTTGGGTTGCGAGCAGTCGGTCGGTGGTGCCAAATGACGGATTAACAATGGTGTGGGCGATCTGGGCCTGCGCCTCGAACTTTTGCTGCTGGACGCCAGCAACGAGGTACGCCAGAATCGCCGGGAGCAAGATGATGACAGGCAGCAAAAACAGCAACCTACGGGAAGCGTGGGGGGAGGTAGTCACATCACCCATCGTTATCGGACTTCAAACATGTCGCAAGTACCTCATTTTGTAGCTCAGCTGAGGCGCCAGCCCAGGTGACGACCTGGCGGTCGGTCTCGGCCATAACGGTATCGATGAGGCAGCTCGCATCCCACGTGGAGAGTCCCAGCCGATTCTTTAGCCTTTTGATGACGTTCTTCCGGCGGTTGTAATTGACCGAGGGCGGGTCGTCCTGATCCGGGTCGCTTTCGAGACTCTCGGACTCAGCGTCCCTCTCACTGTCGGATTCAGCGTCCCCCTCACCGTCAGAGAACGCCAACGGGCGTTCGGTTGGTACGTTGCGGCACTCGTTCTGGAGCTCGACAAGTCGTACCCGACCGGCCGACGGCAGTGCTCGGCTCGGGTTCAACGCGTGCACGCCGAACTCGTCGGCCACCGCATCGACGTAGCAACGAGCCTCGTCAGCTTCAAAACTGTTCGTTCGTTCCAACTCATCGACATACCACTGCCGTGACTCTTCATCGGACGAACACGCACTAACGATAACGATGATGAGGACCGAAGAAAGGCAAGCAACAAGTGCCCGGGCGACGGCGCGCCAGTAGGTGCCGCTGGCACCCTTGCTCTCATCTCGATTCATCCTTGTGCTATCGGCCCTAAATGTGGGGCCTTAAGCCAGGGAGAAGAGCTATGCCGAGCGGGTTTTCACCCCAGGCTCCACCATCCGCAAGGTCTGCGGTGACAGTGCATCGGAGGTCGCAGCGAGATCGACCACGTACTCGGTGAGGTGACCTGGGAAAACGTGCTGACTCGCGAGTACTGGAACACCCGATATATCGCAGGTGACTCGGTGGGTTACAAGAACCGGAGACCCTTCGGGGATCTCAAGAATTGCTGCGTCGGCGGCATCGGCAGCCAACGCCGCCATGGTTTGCACCGCACTTCCAAGTGACACGGGGAGCAGGTCGTGGAAGGTCGTTGTCTCAACCTCCGAGCGCGACATGTTGGCGCCAAGCTCTTCGTCGCACCACACGGTGATACGGCCGAACGGCCGGCCATCGACCAGGTGCCGGCGGACCACCTCGAGGACCTTGCCGCTACCCAGCTTCTCTGCGACCCAACCCGTTGCATCGACGAAAGCGAACGACAGCACCTCGCGTTCGGACGCCCGGTCGGAGTCGGCAAGCTGCCCCTCGATCGTCTCGAGCACCTCAAGGCTCTGCTGGAGGGTGTCGGTTGCAACAAACCACCCGAACCCCTGCCGGGAGTCAACCAAACCGAGCGTACGAAGATCGTCGAGCGCTTTTCGGATCGTCACCCGGCTCGCCGCAAAGGTTTTGGACAGTTCAGACTCGGACGGCAGCACCTGACCAGCCGCCAAGACGCCCGTCTCGATCTGGTCGCGGAGCTGGTCAGCGATCGCTTTGTACCGAATTACACGAGAGGCCATGACCCACTTGTATCAAACTTGACTTGCATATACAACTTGTATTAAAGTTGTATTGTCGCCGCGCTCCGCAATCACCGAAGAAAAGAAGCAAGATCTCATGGCTGTTCAGGCAGAAACTCCAATCGAATTGGTCAACGGCGTCTACGCCACTCTCGACGACCGTCTCAGTGCAGCACGCACCAAATTCGGCCGGGCCCTCACCCTTGCCGAGAAGATTCTCATCAACCACCTCGATAGCGCCGACCAAGAACTCGAACGAGGCGACAGCTACGTCGACCTCCGCCCCGACCGCGTCGCCATGCAGGACGCTACCGCCCAGATGGCGTGGCTCCAGTTCATGACCGCTGGGCTCGACGAGGTACAGGTTCCGTCCACCACCCACTGCGACCACCTCATCCAGGCTCGAGTCGACGGCAAGACCGACCTCCTCAATGCCAACATCACCAACTCCGAGGTCTACGACTTCCTCGAATCGGTTTCTGCACGATACGGCGGCGGCTTCTGGGGTCCGAGCAGCGGCATCATCCACCAAGTCGTTCTCGAACAGTACGCCTTCCCCGGTGGCATGATGATCGGCACCGACTCTCACACACCCAACGCTGGTGGTCTCGGCATGGTCGCCGTCGGAGTTGGTGGCGCCGACGCAGTCGACGCAATGACCGGCTTTCCCTGGAACGTCCGGTGGCCAAAGCTCATCGGCATCCACCTCACCGGCGAACTCAGCGGCTGGACCGCACCCAAAGACATCATCTTGAAGGTCGCCGAGATCCTCACCGTAGATGGCGGAACCGGCGCAATCGTCGAATACTTCGGCTCGGGCGCCAACAGCCTCAGCGCAACCGGCAAAGCAACGATCTGCAACATGGGTGCCGAAATCGGCGCTACCACCTCGCTCTTCGCCTACGACGACGCCACCGCCCGTTACCTCAAGAGCACCGGCCGCGAAGCCATCGCTGATGCCGCAAACGCCGTCGCCCACCACCTCCGGGCCGACGACGAAGTCCTCGCAAGCCCCGGCGACTACTTCGACCAGGTCGTCGAAATCGACCTCAGCACGCTTACCCCGCACATCAACGGCCCCCACACTCCCGACCTGGCCCGAGAGGTCAAAGACCTCGGCGCCGAGGCCGAAGCCAACGGTTGGCCAGTCGAAATCAGCGCCGCACTTATCGGCAGCTGCACCAACTCGTCCTACGAAGACATCACCCGTGCAGCATCGATCGCTCGTGACGCAAAGGCCAAGGGAATCAGCACCAAGACCAAGCTGATGATCACCCCAGGTTCCGAGCAGGTACGGGCCACCATCGAACGCGACGGGCTTCTCGCCGACTTCGAGGCCATGGGCGCCGTGGTGCTCGCCAACGCTTGTGGGCCTTGCATTGGACAGTGGGACCGGTCCGAAGAGGCCGGACACAAACCAGGCGAACCCAACACCATCGTTACCTCCTATAACCGAAACTTCCCCAAGCGCAACGACGGCGACCCAGCCACGCTGGCCTTCGTAACCTCGCCCGAAACCGTGATGGCGCTGGCCCTTTCTGGCCGCCTGGACTTCGATCCTGTCAACGGCACTCTGTTGAACGATGCTGGCGAAGAGGTTTCGCTCGACGTGCCCGTTGGCATCGAACTTCCGCCACAGGGATTCACGCCCGGCGAAAACACCTTCGTCGCTCCGCCAGAGGATGGCTCGGGAATCAGCGTCGTGGTTGCCCCGACGTCTGACCGCCTGCAACTCCTCACGCCCTTCGAGGCATGGGACGGCAACGACTACGAGAACCTTCCAATTCTCGTGAAGGCTCAAGGCAAGTTCACCACCGACCACATCTCGATGGCCGGACCATGGCTCAAGTACCGCGGCCACCTCGAGAACATCTCGGGCAACCTCTACCTCGGCGCCGTCAACGCCTTCGAGGGCTACGACGTTGGCTACGGCAAGAACCAGCTCACCGGCGAAACGCAGACCTTCCCCGACATGGCCAAGGCCTACCACGAGGCGGGTCAGCAGTGGGTCGTTATCGGCGACGAGAACATGGGCGAGGGTTCAAGCCGCGAACACGCCGCCATGGAACCACGCTTCCGGCTCGGCGTTATCGCCATTGCCCGAAGCTTTGCCCGCATTCACGAGACCAACCTCAAGAAACAGGGCATGGTGCCGCTGACTTTCGCCGATCCAGCCGACTACGACCGCATCGACGAAGACGACCGCATTGCGGTTCGCGGCTTGGCCGATCTCAATCCGGACGAGCAGGTAACCGTCGAGGTCACCAAGGCCGATGGCAGCACATTCAGCTTCGCAACGAACCACACGTTCAGTGACGACCAGATCGAATGGTTCAAGGCCGGGAGCGCCCTGAACATCATTCGCCAGCGTTCAGCCGGCTAGCGGAATCCAGCGCTCGTTGGTTGGCAGCGTCGGCTAATCGCCGAGGCTGCAGGTGAGGCCAGCGCTGAGGTTGATGAGCGTGTCGTCGGGGTCGAGGCCGGTGATGGCTCCGCTGATGGGCCCAGCATCGTCGAGCTGGAAGAAGGCCAGCCCTTCAGCTGACGTGCCAACTTTGGCGTCGAAGCGATCGCCGTAGATGGCCGACATATCGGCCAGGCTTACGCCGACGCCTGCACCGAGGCGGCCGACAAGATTTTCGGGGCGACGTCGATCATCGCCGGCCACAAACCATTGCTCGAACGAACGGCGACCGGTGCCATCGGCCGCATCACCGGCGAAGATCAACTCGAGATCACCAATCGACACGATGCGAACCTCGGGTGCCGAACAGAATTCGTCGTTGATCCAGCCCGAGTCGGAGTCGGGTGTTCCAGCGACTGCGGCGATTCGAGCGAGGGCTTCATCGGCATCGAACCCAAAGGTCATGTTGGACTCGGCGCCGGTACCGGGCTCGAGCACGAGTCCTAATCCGCTCAACGCCACCAGACCAGGACGGGCGAGCTCGGGCAGCGTGGTGGTTGTCGTCGACGTCGTTGTTGTACTCGTCGTGGTCGTGCTGGTCGTTGTGGTGCTGGTGGTAGTCGGCGCTGGCGTGGTCGGCACCGCCTCGGTCGTGGTGGTCGTTTCGGCCGCCACCGGAATCGATGACGACACCTCGGCAGAGGTCGTGACAGCATCGTCGCTGACAAAGAAAAGAAGATATGCAGCTGCAGCGATAACCGCTGCCGCCACGATTCCGATGGCCGTGTACCAGCCGGTCCGACTCGGAGCCGGTGGAACCGCTGGGGCTGGCGGACGCTGCGGTGCCGTTGTCGGTGCGTGCACGACGGCAGGAGAAGGTTGAGCGGCACGGGCGGGCGGATGGGGTTCGTCGTCCTCGGTGAAGACCGTCGCCGGGCCTTGAGGCTCGTAGATCGATTCGATCACTTCGTGGCGCTTCGCCAGCTCAGGAGCTGCACCATCGATGTCCTCGATCGTGACCAAAGGCATCGGCACGGGCTGGGTGAGCTCAAGGCCATCATCGAGCGCCTTCGACGCCAGCACCGCTGCGCCGTACGCTCCCAGATAGTCCGAAGCAATACCCGAATCATCGCCAGCGATAGTGGTGGCGATGATTTCGGACTCATCACGCGGAATGAGACTCACGTTCTGAAGTCCGCTGCGATTCGCGGCCGCCATCAGATTGGCGGTGGACGTTCCGGCCCAAGTAGCCGGGTGCGAAATGACTGTTCGTTCAGGGCGTGAGCCGAACCGGGACACCGCCGTTGCAAGAACGGCTTCGAGCATTTTGGTGGCGAGGACTTCGCCGGTTACCCGCTGGCCATTGATCTCGACCTGCGCCTTGCGGTCAAGGAATTCTAAGGGAGCCTCCACCAGACCTGCCGGTTCTGACTCGGCCATTTGTCGAGCGTCGACGCCGACGATGACTCCCCCGCCTGCGGAAACATGCGCAATGGTCGTGAGCGCAGCGGCGCCGTCGACCAGCGGCAGAAGTCGCACCTCGCCGTCCGACAGGTACGCAGCAAGGGTGAGCGAATCACCAAGATCAATTCCGAGCCGATATGCCATCAGGCTGTCGCGGCGGCCTTGTCGGATGACTTTGCGCTCGATGGCTGGGTGCGTGCCAGCTGCTCTTCGGTGGGCACGACAACTTCACGGGCCTCGTCGGGAAGCAACTCGACGATCGCTGCCATAACCGTCTCGACCATCTTTTCTTCCTTCTTTGCCGACACGCTGACTCGACTGGTCTTGCCGCTGCTCTTGGACTGCTCGCTTTTCTTACTCTTCGGACTTTTCTGGCTCTTCTTCGGTGCCTTCGTGAAGGCCGAGAGATCGACGGCCGGGCCGACTCGAACCTGCACCTTCGGCGGAGCAGTGACGTTCCAGACCGCAGGCACTTTGGCATTGCGGGGCCAGACCTCTTCGCTGCCCCAAAGTCCCAATGGGATAACGGGCGCACCCGTGGCGGCCGCCAGCTTCGCGACGCCAGCCCGACCGTGGAGCACGGTATCGAAGAAGGCCTCACCTCTGGGAATAGTTCCTTCGGGCAAGATGACCACGATTTCGCCCGCCTCAAGCGCCGAGATGGCCGAGTCGAGCGCACCTGCAGAGCCGGTACCTCTGTCGACGCGAATCGTTCCGAGCGACTTCACGAGGGATCCAACAACCGGAGCGTCGACCACTTCTTTCTTCGCCATGAAGCGACCGGCGCGTCCGGCCCGGGCCAGGGCAAAAGCAATGACGAGCGGGTCAAAGTACGAACGGTGATTCGCCGCCAAAATTGCCGGCCCGGTCTTGGGGATGAAGTCGGTGCCGTCGATGTCGAATCGGGCGTAGGGCGTGAGCTCGGGACGCAGCACGGCCATCGCCGCTTCAGCTGGCTCGAGGCCAGCGACCTTTGGGACGCCTGCCGGCACGTCGAGATACAAGACTGGCCAACCAAACCCTGTGGCCAAGACCTTGAGCCGAGGGTCCGGGTTCACGGCAACCGGGTTTGCCACACTGCGCAGTAACGGGAGGTCATAGCGGCTGTCGGAGTACGCATAGCTCTGATCGAGGTCGATGTCGTTGGCTTCGGCCCATTCTTTGACGGCGTCGCGCTTTCCCGGACCCCACACGTAGTGACCGTCGACGGTGCCGTCGTAGCTGCCGCCCTTCACGCCGTAGGAGGTTGCGATGACATGGTCGAGACCTAGTAGTTCGGCCAGAGGGCCGCACATGGTCATCGGGCTTGTGGTTGCCATAACCACCTTGCGTCCCTCGATGCGATGCCACTCGATGAGTTGGCGGGCATACGGCTGAATCATTGGGGCGAGTTCTTCAGCGGCCGCTTGGCCAGCTTGGGCAACTGCTGCGGCGTCCCACCCTTTGGAGAAGCGAACCCCGAGTCGGGCTAGAACCATCGAGGGCCGAGTTTCACCGACTTTGTCGAAGATCCCGAACAGCGCATCCTCGACCGGCGACTTCGCCGAGGTGATAACTCCGACCTCGCGCAAGGCGCTGGACATCACCGGTCCACTCGCCCCTTGAAGAAGCGTGCGATCAAGATCAAAAAATGCCGCGCCAATACCCATACCTAGAGGCTACCGGTAAGCCAGACGGACATAGCGAAGCGCAGAGCGAAGGAGCGAGCGACGAGCGACCAAACAAGCCGGTGTCGTGCCGCAGCGCCAGCGAAGGCCGAGGTTGAAGCCAGAGGGACATAGCGAAGCGCAGAGCGAAGGAGCTAGCGACGAAGCGACCAACCAAGAGAGCACCAAAAATACAGAACGGACCGGAGGGGGATCCGGTCCGTTCTCTTCGACTTCATCAG
>CALGZB010000184.1 GCA_937934655.1 uncultured Acidimicrobiales bacterium
GCCAGCGGATTTCGGTGAAGCGATCAACGCCGCCAAGAACGTGCGGATCAAGAACGGAATCCTCGGTCGAAGCTCGCATCACGGCATCCACGGAAATGCGAATAGGAACGTCCGCGTGAGCAACGTGGACTTCGTCGACTACGAAGTTGGGGCGATCGCTCTCAACGGCGTTGATGGGCTGGTTGTTCGAGACGTGAATGCAACGAATCGTAAGGACGTGCCGGTGCTGGGAACGTTCTCTTCTGGACAATTCATCAAGGCCTACCTCGATGAGTTGGTGCGCAACGGATCCGAGACAGAGCTGACGGTTGCCGGCGTGCAACTCACTGGCGAGAGCATTCGGGACGAGCTCCAAAGTGCGATCAACAACACCCACAAGGATCTCGTTGCTGATCCGAACATCGTCGACGGTCGAGCACAGATCGATCGAGCGGCTCACCCAACCGAGTTCGGCCTCTTCCACAATGAGCTCGGTCTGGTTGACGGCAACTCCTACTCGTTCCTCTTGAACCACATCGGTGTTGCCGTCGACGGATTCCCCACGCAACCTGACGGCACGACGCGCATCGCCTCGAAGAACATCACCTTCCGCAACGTTCACGTGAAAGACCAGGAGGCGTTCATCAATGAGATCGTCGCGATCAACCAGAACGGCAAAGCGGTGATCGACCCCGTCGGTGCGGTGTTCCAAGTCTTCAACGTCGATCCGGTCAGCGGGGATCCAGTGACGGTTTCGTCGCTCGACGACGCCGATGCTCGTTTCGTCGGTAACCCCGTCGCAAATGCCCAGGCGTTCGTCGCAAAGGCATTCCACCAAGGTGAATTCGGGAGCTCCAGGCTCGACCTCAAGCGGCTCAACATCACCGAGGATGTCGTCGGGTGGATCGAGGGCAGCTCAACCCTCGCAGAGCTACTCCCCGCCGATGGCTACCTGTGTAACGGCGACAGCATGTTCCACGTCGACAAAGGCGTGATTGGATTCAAGATCGATTCGTCGGTGAACGTATCGATGAAGAACACGAGCGTCGACGGGCTCCACAACTTTGGGAAGCCGGGTTCAACCCGTTGCGGTACCTACGGCGAGGGTCGGTCGCACCCGAAAGCAACGCTGCTGGGTTATGGCGGAACGTTCACCAGGGCGTACACCTTTGCTGGGTCACGGAAGGTTCGTGTGCGGGCCGCACTGGCGAGCGATATTTCTGCTGCGTACGGTCCGGCAATCGGCATCGATATCTTGACCAACTCCAGCGATGTGAAGCTCACCAGGGTCCGGGTAAACGGCGTGGAAGCAGGCCTAGGGGAGACCGACATCTCCGACCCGTCGCCCGACGCCGAGGCCGCTGGGTTCCGAATCGGTGTTCGGAGTCGAGGTGTGCGCATCAATCATTCCTGTGCAAGAGCTCTCGTCGGCCAAAACGGCACCCGGATCGTCGATGACGAAAGTGGCCGAGCCAACACCTCCAAGGTGTGTAAGCGCTAGGGCAAGCTCGTTCCCGCTGCATGGTGTGTGCTGCAGCGGGAACGGGCTGGAGCAGCTGGGGGCATACTCACAGTTGACCCACAGCTGACTCACAGGATGTGCTCCTACCCTTGGGGTGTATGAAGAATCACCCCACCCCCGAGACCCGACCCCTCCGTTTCAACCTTGGCAGCTTCAGGAGCCGCATCGCATTGGCCGCATTGGCGGCACTTCTCCTCTTGGCCGGTTGTGGTTCATCATCAGATGGCGATGTCGCTGCTGTGCCGGCCAGCTCAGAGGAAGCGGCTCCGGCCACAGCCTCCGGAGAAGAGGAAGCTGAAGAGGAAGCCGAAGAGGCTGCTGAGGTAGTCGAAGCCGACGAAGAGCCAGCGCTTGCCGCCACCGAAGGTCTCAACGTTGGCTTGTTCTTCGACGGAGCGCTTGCCGAGGACGTCACGACCGAAGACTGCACATTGAGCGGCGGGGCGGAAGCCACGTGCTACAGCATTACCGTGGCCGGTTTCCCAGCAAGCCACGATGTCGGGCCGTTCTGTCCCGAAACAATCACCGATGGCGCTGACGCCGGTGGCATCTGGTTCGACGGCGTTGGTGTCTACGACCTCGACGGCGAGTTCATCGAGAATCTCCCCGAGCTCTACGACGATGAGAACTGGCATATGCACGACGATGACGGCAACGTCCACATCACCGAAACGGCTGAAGAGTTCGACGGCGCCGCTCGGCCCGACGTCGATGTCGAACTTCAAAACCATTGCGTTGAGGGCCGGCTGGAATGGCTGGAGAACGGCGAAGCGGTTACCAGCACCGTGCTTATCCCGACGGTGCCCGTGGCCGCCGACAGCGCCGCAACAAGTCGCGGCAATCTGGGAGTCACGCTCGACGGAGTGGTAATCGCTGCGTCGGCACCCGTCGATGCGATTCTCAGTGCCTACACCATCGCTGCCTTTGATGACTGTGGTGCTCACTTCAACCCCTTCGAGGGCTACCACATGCATGGAGCCACAGGCTGTTCCGAAGTCGGCGATGCGGCCGACGATGACCCGCCGATGTTTGGCTACGCAATGGACGGGTACCCGGTACATAGTCCGTTCGCCGACGGTGCCGCCCCCGACGATCTCGATGAATGCAACGGCCACACCACCGACGCCGCTGGCTATCACTATCACGCCAACAGCGCCGCGATGAACCAAGTTATCGAGTGCTTCTTCGGCCAGGTAGTGGCGACCGAAGAGGGCGGACGCGGCGGCCCTCCGGAGTGACTGAGGCTGGCTTCGCCCGCATACTGATCGTCGAAGACGAGGAGTCGATCGCCGACGTCGTCTGCACGGCGTTGCGCTATCAGGGCCATGTTGTCGAGCACGTTGCAGGAGGGTTGCAGGGCCTTGAGCTGGGCCTGACGGGCGCGTTCGATCTGATTCTCCTCGATGTGATGCTGCCGGGCATCGACGGCATCGAGGTTTGTAAGCGATTGCGTGAAAAAGGCGACCTGTCGCCGGTGTTGTTCCTCACCGCCAAAGCCACCCAGGACGATCGGATCCAAGGATTCATCGCCGGGGGCGACGATTACCTGCCGAAACCGTTCAGTATCGACGAGCTAGTACTTCGGGTCCAAGCGATCTTGCGAAGGACCACTACAGCGGCACCATCGGATCTTCTCCGGGTTGCAGATCTCACCTTCGAACCCGCTGGGCAAGAAGTTCGCCGCTCGGGCGCGCCGATCGATCTTTCGCCCACCGAGCTGCGACTACTCGAGTACCTCATGGTCAACGCTGGCACCGTCCTCTCGAAGGCTCAGATCCTTGCCGGCGTTTGGGACTACGACTTCGACGGCAGCGAGAACGTCGTCGAGCTGTACATCGGGTACCTGCGCCGAAAGATCGACGACGGACACCCTCCGCTGATTCACACGAAACGCGGCGCCGGATACGTGTTGCGCGAGAACGAACGTTGAGCCGCTTCTCGCTCCGTTGGGTACTCCTTGCGTCGGTGCTCGGGGCGATCACCATCGCGTTCACGGGCTTCGCCGTGTACCTCGACGGTGTCGAACAAACGAACCGTCTCGACGATATTGACGCAGAGCTGATCCGGGCGGGACGTTCGGGAGGTGAGCCGCCTCCGGGTCGGCCAGGACCGGAGCCGAACAACGAGACCGTTGACGAGGAGCTCGACACGAATCCACCCGTCCGTTTGGTTCTCGCCCAGGATGGGTCGTTGATCGCCTCGTCAGGAGCGCCACATGCCTTTAAGTCGGTGGCCCTTGTGGAGTTGGCATCGATCGGGGGATTCACAACGACCTCGGACCCTCGGTTGCGGGCGCTGATCGCCCGCAGTGCTGGTGGTCGAGTATTTGTGACCGCGTTTCCCTTGGACGACTTCGATTCTGCTGTTCGGCGGTTTCGGGTAGCGCTTGCTGCCGGCGGGGGAGTCATTTTGGCGATTGTGGCACTAGTGCTTTGGGTGATCACCGGCTTTCTGTCTCGACCGGTTGTGCGAATGGCCGACGTTGCCAACCGCATCGCCGCCGGGGACCTCGACACGCCTATCGGTCCGCCATCTGGCACACGCGAAACCGCAGATCTTGCCGTTGACCTTGAACAGATGGTTGCTCGGCTCCGGGGAGCGCTTGACGATTCCAACCGCTCACGTGAAGCAACCGAACTCCTCATCGCCGATATGGCCCATGAAATCAGGACGCCTCTGACCGCGCTGAAGGGGTATAGCGACCTGTATGCGCAGGGGATGCTCGAAGAGAGCAGCGACGTGGACCGGGCAATGTCTCGAATCGGAAGCGAGAGCGAACGGCTCAGCGTTCTCGCCAACGCGCTGTTGCAACTTGCCCAGGAGGGAACCTCTGACCAGCAGGCTGAGCTTTTCGATGCGGTAGAGCTGGCCGGAGAGGTTGCTGCCGACCTTCGCGCTGCGTACCCCGAGCAGGACATCGAGTTCCGGGCGGGTGAGTTGGGCCCTCTTATGGTGAACGGCTCACGAGACCAGCTGCATCAGGCAATCCTGAATCTTGGTTCGAATGCCTGTCACCACAATCCGCAGTCCAAACCGATCATCATGTCGGCTATTCGGGACGCCGACGTAGGGACGGTTCGGATCAGTGTCGCCGACCAAGGCCCAGGAGTGGACCCGGCCGACTCCGACCGGATCTTTCTCCCGTTCTTCCGCTCCGACGCGGCTCGCAGTCGCGACGGTCAACATGGCGCCGGCCTCGGCCTTGCGATCGCACGACAGATAGCCGAGCAGCATCAGGGAGCCCTGACGGTCGTGCCGACGCCCGGTGGCGGCGCCACCTTTGTGCTCACCGTTGCCGGAGCATCCGGCTGAGTCGCTGACCGACCGGGCTAGCTAAGCCGAGCGGCTGTACGGGCCGGCAAGGAGTTCGTCGTACTGACTGATCTCGAAGGTTTGGACCGCCACCTGGGCGGTAGCGAGCCGTCGGGTTTTCTCCACTGCAGCCATTTGGGCGGCCATGGTTGCCATAGCGACGCCGCCGACATGATGGGCTCGCATCAGCACGAGCCAGCGTTTTCCGCGTCGCCAACCTTTGGCGGTCGAAAGCCCTCGAAGCTCGGCATCGGTTGCGTAACCCGGCATGTTGGCCAAGGGGATTCCTGCGCCGTCGTTGGCGCCCATCCATCCCATCACCGTTGTTGGAAAGACGGTCGAGGCGCCCCAATCGGTGAGCCAAGCCCGCATTTGGCCGACCTCCATGGCCTGGTTCTGAAGAACCTCGGCGGCCGCGGCCTGAACCGGGTCGCCGGTTCGTCGGCCAAGGACTCGTTGGCACATGGCAAGAGCCTGGACGTGGTGAACAACCATGTCGGTACAAAAGCCGATGTCGGCGTCGGACGGTGCCTCACCGTCGACGAAGCCGAGAGCTGAAGCGGCCGGGCCAGCAGCTGAGCCATAAAGGAGCGAGCCTGCAGCGAGATGGGTGGCCGAGGCGCCGAGAAGTCGTCGACGAGAAATGTTCATAGGGAGAGTTTGGCCGCGCAACCTGTGAATTTGCTGTCAAACCTTCACAGCAAAAGCACAGGTTGGTCTGAAAGATTGCTCACCATGATGACATCCTCACCCAAACTCAGATCCCAGAACCGCAGGGCCGAACAGGCCAGAGCGGCTTTCCTCGGAAGTCTTGCGCTGCTAGGTGCCCTCTGCATCTCGCTGCTGTCGTTTGCCGCCCCATCGGCGGCCCAGTCGACGACGACTGCGTGCGGCGATGCTCCCGATGGCATGAATGTGATCGAGGCCGACACTCGAATAATTCGAGGAACTCGGGGCGATGACTTCATCTGCGCCGGCGCTAGCAACAACGTCATCAAAGGTCTCGCCGGCGACGACATCATCTACGGAGGCGGAGGCAACGACCGTCTGCAGGGCGGTCGCGGATCCGATGTGCTCAACGGTGGCGATGGCAATGACAAGCTCGCTGGCGCCGCTGGCGCCGACACCCTCATCGGGGGCGCCGGAGACGACATACTCAAGGGCGGTCGCGGTGGCGATTCGCTTCAGGGAAACGATGGCGACGACCGCCTC
>CALGZB010000185.1 GCA_937934655.1 uncultured Acidimicrobiales bacterium
CTACGGGTAATCGAATCGGGGCAAATGATCTCGGCGCCAATGGCCGGAGCAATCATGGCCGAGCAAGGTGCCGACGTCGTGAAAGTTGAGCTCGCCGATGGCGTTGGCGATCGGCTCCGGATGATTGGGTCACGCCGCAACGGCATCAGCGCGTTGTTTAACGGTGTGAACCACGGCAAACGATCTATAACTCTCGACACCAAGAATCCAGAGGGGCTTTCGATCCTGCTTGATCTTTGTGCTGAGGCCGACGTGTTCATTCAGAACTTCCGGCCAGGAGCCGTCGAGCGCCTCGGCATTGGTTACGACGACATCAAGGCCATCAACCCCGACATCATCTACTGCACCATTAGCGGCTTCGGGCCTACCGGCCCCTACAGCGCACGGCCGGTGCTCGACCCGGTCATCCAAGGACTCACCGGCGTCATCAGCCGGCAACTCAACCCAAACATTCCATTCCCCGACATGGTCCGCAACCTCTACGCAGACAAGAGCACGGCACTCACCGCTTGCCAGGCCATCACTGCGGCCCTATTCGCACGGGAACGTGGAAACGGCGGCCAGTATGTCGAGATCCCCATGCTCGACGCCTGCATGTACTTCTTCTGGCCTGACGGCATGATGGACAAGACCCTCATGGACGACGACGCATCAGGCGGGTTCCTACTCTCACAGGTGTACAACCTCACCGACACCGCCGATGGCAAGATCGTCTACTTCGTGGTCAATGATCCGCAGCGCCACGCGCTCTACGAGGCCGTCGGGCATCCCGAGTGGAAGGAAGATCCCAGGTTCTGCGACATGGCAGCGATGACGAACCCGGAGAACTTCCAGGCACTCGGCACTCTGCTCGCCGCTGCGTTCGAATCCATGACGAGCGCCGACGTACTCGAACGCCTTATCGAAGCTGACGTTCCGTGTGGTCCGATTCTCGATGGCGACGAAGTACTGGTCGACCCGCAGGTCGTGCACAACGGAACCCTTGCCGAGTGGGAGCATCCACTCGCCGGCCGGGTTCGCCAACCGGTGCCCGCTGCACGTTTCGAGAAGACTCCTGCCGCTGTCGCCGAATCTGCATCAATGCGCGGCGAAGACAACGACGACATCCTCACCGAGCTCGGACGAAGCGCCGAACAGATCGCCGCAATGCGCGACGCCGGCACAATCTGCTAAACCCCGCGAAACCGACCGAATCGATTTCGCTATGCCTCTATGAGGTCGCTGTGCTTTACCTTGACCGGGATGGCGCTTAGCACTGCCATTCCCGTGTACTCGTCGTAACAAGCCGTGGTGCTTGTGAGCCGACTGGTGGGAACGCCGATATCGCGAACTTTATCGTCCTTCATCGAGGCGTCTCCCCAGGAGTGCGACATTGAGATGACGCCCTGTTTCACATCGGGAGCGTCCTCGCAAACGCCGTTTATCACGCCCATCGGCGATGCGATCTCGATGAGATCGCCCGACGTGAATCCAAGTTGCGCCATGTCGTCGGGGTTCATATAGGCGGCGTTGGTGGTTCCCCCCTTGGCGGCCAGTGCAGGCAGCTCGGAACCAAGAGAGTTCAGAGCCGACTTCAAGCGACGACTCACCAACCGGAACGGGAACTCGCCATCGACATAGCCGTCGATGAGCTCGGAGCTTGTTTGTTGGCTGCGAGCTTCGGTGAGCTTTTGCATCATCGGTTCGGAACCGAGGTCGAACTTTGCCGCGCAATCCGGGTCGGCCGCCTCGACCACATAGGAGCGCTCGGGATGGACCTGGCGAGGCGTCGCCCGGTAGTCGTCCATCGACATCCGGGCCTTGGCGTAGACGTAATCAATGACATCGTGATCGGTTGGCTCGTCGAGCGCCGCAATGTCCCCGCCGGCCAGCGGCATCGATACTCCCAGTCGGCGGGTAAGGCCCCAGAACACCTGCCACTCATTCAGAACGTCGCCTTCCGGGGCGATCGATGCGTCGGTGTAGTGCGTGTACGGCTGGGTCAGCCAGCGATCCATGAGGTGCGGCACATCGGCGCGCTCCAGCGAGAGCGTTGGCGCAATGACGTAGTCGGCTTCGACCGCTGTGGCGGTCATCCGGTGATCGACAACCACCAGCAGGTCGAGGTCGCGAAGTGCACGCATCGTGAGTTCTTGGTCGGGGAACGCAACCGCTGGGTTTCCACCGTTCACGATGAGCGCCCGAACCTGGCCTTCGCCTGGCTCCAGAATTTCCTCGGCAAGAACCGTGCACAACATCTCGCCGCGGTAGCCGCGAAGGTTGCGGAAACGGTGCTGAGGACCGGTGCGAATATCCATCGGCGGAATCGCTTGCGCGCGCTTCGGTGTCTCGGGGTATAGGAGCGTGCCAGACTCGACCTGGTCGCCTTCGCGGTTCACCCGACCACAGAGGGCATTGAGTGCAATCGCCAGGTACTCGGTGAGCAAAGAGTTTGGGGCCATGTTGGGCCCGGTGCCGGTGCCGGCGGTTCCGCAGGTTCCGGCCGCAAACATCCGAGCCGCCGCAACGATATCGGCGGCGTCGACCTCGCAGCGCTCGGCCGCATACTCGGGGGTGTACGACTCGACGGCGGCAGCCATCTTGTCGAGGCCCTCGACCCAGTCTTCGCAGAACTCGATATCGAACAGTTCCTCGTCGAGGATGACCTTGATCATCGACGACAGCAGCGCCGGATCTTCGCCTGGCTTCACCTGAAGATGAATATCGGCAAAGGATGCCAGCTCGGTCTTGCGGGGGTCGATAACGATGAGTTTCATGCCGCGCTCTTTGGCACGGCGCATCGTGGTGAACGGGTTCGTACCTTGGAGTCCGCCAGCAGCGGCGTAGCTCGACACCATCGGGTTGTAGCCGATAGCCATCGAGATATCGGAGTCTCGGAAGTTGTCCCAGCCACCTTCCCACCAGCCGATAAGGGCGGGAACCATGCTCTTGGCCGGTTGGTCGATGGTGACCGAGGTATAGAGGGACCGCGATCCGATGCCTTTATGGAAGCCGCGTGCGGCTTCGAGAGCCACACAGTTCTGGTAGCCACCGGTTCCGGTGTAGGTAGCAACCGACTGCGGGCCGTGTTCTTCGATGATCGCTGCAAGTTTCTCGGCGATCTCGTCGAGAGCGTCTGACGAGGTGACTTCCTCGAGCTCGCCTCCTTCGGAGCGACGGTAAGCCTTTCGGAGCCGATCGGGGTGATGCATCTGGTCGGGAAGCTGCCGCCCCTTGATACACGTGTATCCCTCGAACAACGGGTCTTCTTGCACACCGCGGATAGCGGTGACCCGCTCCACGCCGTCGTTTGTTGCAACGTCTACTTCGATCGGACACGCCGCATGGCATACCCGGCAGAAGGAGTGTTTGGTCGTTACATCTTCGGTAGCACTACTCGGGCTCATAGCCGCTCCACTTTTCGATAGGACTTGGGAGTTCTGGTTCTGACAAGAACTAACCGCTCGGTTAGTTTCTCACATCAGAGCCTGCACTACCGAAACACCAGCTCCGCAGCATCGAAATTCACGCCATTCCTCAGGGGGAACACATGGACGACCGTTGGATCACTGATTGGCCAGCTAGCGAACGCTGGCCCCATTACACCCGGGCGAATGCTGGCGAGGTGCTCCCCACTCCGGCGAGCCCGCTCGGCCAACAGTTCTCTTGGGACAACGCCATCGTGAAGGGCTGGCGCGACGGGTATGTTCGCTCGGGCAACTACAGCTTCGACGAGTTCGACAAGGACCTGCCGGAGACGGTCGGATTCTTCGGCGGCTACATGTACATCAACCTCGCCAACGTCCGTATGCAGGGTGTGCGCAGCCCGGCGGTCACCATCGAGCAACTCGATCTCGCCTTCTTCGGCGGTCACCCTGATGTTCCCGAATACGTTCCTCATCCACTCGACGAACGACCCGATCTGATGGAAGACATCGGGGCCCACCTCGGCTGGTTGATGACCACCACCGAGTGGCCCGAGATCGACCAGGAGAAGGTCGACACCATCGCTCTCCGTGCCGCCCGCCCCGACCTCGCTTCGCTGACCGACGCCGAACTCGTCAGCCATGCTCGAGCGACACAGCCACTTCTTCAGAAACTCTTCGAAAGCCACGCCATTCCTTCGAGCGGCTCCGGAGTAGCACCCGGAATCCTCTTCGCCATTGGCGAAGCAATCGGCGACGCAACCGTGCCGATGAAACTCGTGTCGGGCATCGGCGGCGTCGACTCCGCCGAACCCGGCTACCGGCTCTGGGATCTCTCTCGAGCCGTGAACGCCAGCGACGAACTCACGGCAGCATTCGATGCTGGAGTTCAAGGCCTGCTCGCTCGGCTCGCGACCTCGGCGTCTGATGACGCGAAGGCGTTCCTCAGCCAGTGGGAACAGTTCATCATCGACTTTGGTTCCCGTGGACCAAACGAATGGGAGATGAGCTCGGAGACATGGGAGACAAAGCCCGAGATGGCACTCGCGGTGCTCGAGCGGGCCCGCATGCAAGCCGACGACGAGTCACCAACGATTCGCAACAAGGCACGCTCCGACGAGCGTCTCGCTCTTATCGAGGAGGTTCGAGCCAAGGTCGCAGCGTTCGGCGACGAGGAACTGGCAGGGACCTACGAGGCTGCCATCGTTGCCACCAACCAGCTGAAGTTTCGGGAGCGCACGAAGACCAACATTGTTCGGGCTGTTCACGAGGGGCGTATGGCGTTTCGTGAGCTGGGCCAACGTCACGCTAAGGCCGGCAACATCGCCGACGCAGAGCACATCTGGATGCTGCTCGACGCCGACATCGAACCGTTTGTCGCCGACCCAAGCTCATTCACCCAAACGCTTGCGGACCGCTACGCCACGTGGCAGCAACTATGGGATCTCGAGCCACCATTCTTCATCAAGGATGGCATCGTCCCACCGCTGAGCGAGTGGGCGGCGAAAGGTGCGGCAGATGTAGCGACCGTAGCGGTCGGCGACGTACTCCAAGGCGTCCCGGGTTGCCCCGGCACTATTCGCGGCACTGCCCGAGTCATTCTCGATCCAAGCGACCCATCGGCACTCGAGGCCGGCGACATCATGATCGCCCCCGTCACCGACCCTGCTTGGACGCCACTCTTCCTCGCCTCAGGCGGCGTTGTTGTAAACGTCGGCGGCCAAATCAGCCATGCCATCATCGTCAGCCGCGAACTTGGTTTGCCCTGTGTGGTGTCGGTCGAAGATGCAACCTCCAAGATTCCCGACGGCGCCACCATCGAGGTCGATGGCGCCACCGGTCAGGTAACCGTGATCTCACTCGACGGATCTGAGTCCTAAAATGAGCAACAACACACCCTTCCGATTTGGTGCGCAAGCCTTCAAACCCGAGTCCGCCACCGAGTGGACCGAAACCGCCCGCAAGGCCGAAAGCCTCGGGTACTCCACGCTCCACGTGGCCGACCACTACTTCGGCGACGGTCCGGCGCTCAAGGAAGCCAGTCATCCCATCCAGACCGTCGCGGCAATTCCCGCCATGGCTGCGGCTGCCGCAGTCACCGACACCATCAAAATTGGCTCTCGGGTTATGTGCTGCGATTACCACCAGCCAATGGTGCTGATGAAGTCGCTGGCTACCATCGATCTGCTCTCCGACGGCCGCCTAGAAGCCGGCTTTGGAGCCGGCTGGATCACCAGCGAATACGACGCCATGGGCATCCCCTGGGAACGAGCCGGAATCCGAATCGCCAAGATGACCGAGTACATCGAATTCGCCCGGCAGTTCTTCGCCGGCGGCGACCTCGATTTCTCTGGCGAATTCGTCAACGTGCATGACACCGCCGCGGTGCCGGCATGCCCGCAAGAGGGCGGCCCCAAGATCATGGTCGGCGGTGGAGCGCCAAAGGTGCTTGGCATCGCTGGCCGACTCGCCGACATCGTGTCGGTGAACTTCAACAACTCCGCGGGCAAGATCGGCGCTGCAGGCGTTGGTTCCGGTACCGCTGAGGGAACCGCCGACAAGATCGGCTGGATCCGCGATGGGGCGGGCGACCGCTTCGACGAGGTCGAGATCGAGATCGCCGCGTACTTCACCACCGTCACCGACCAGACCGCGAAGACCACCGAGATGATGGCCGGAGCGTTCGGTATGGAGCCCGAGGCAATGGCCGCTCACCCTCACACCCTTATCGGGTCGGTCGACGAAATCATCGAGACCTTGCAGCAACGGCGCGAGGAGTACGGCATCTCCTACATCACAATCGGAGACACCGTTATCGAGGACTTCGCCCCAGTGGTGGCAGCACTCGCTGGGAGGTAAGCGGACCAGCGTTGCAGAACGCAGATTCGATCGGTTTCTTACGGACTGAGCGGGTCAGCGCTTCTTAACGTCGAGATCGAGCTTGGCGAGACCCCGCAAGATGAAGCTCGGCTCGTACTCAAAGGTGTTGCCTTCGCTAAAGGTTGGACGCTCGATGCGCTTCACCAGTTCTTCGAACGCCACCTTGCCTTCGAGACGAGATAGTGGGGCCCCGATGCAGAAGTGGTGCCCCTTGCCGAAGGCGATGTGGTCGCGCACGTTCTCACGGTCAGGGTTGAAGTCCTCTGGGTTTTCGAACGTGCGGTCGTCGCGGTTTGCCGCAGCGAACACAACCCATACTCGCGAACCCTTTGGAATCTGAACGCCTTCGATCTCGGTATCGCGGGTGACCGAACGGAACATGCCCTGGTTCGGGGTGGACATCCGCAGGCCCTCTTCGACGAGTCCGTAGCCCACACCATCGGGGTCGGCCACCATGGCATCCCACGACTCGGGGTTCTCGATCATGAGCCGGATCGTCTCGTTGAGGAACTTGGTGGTTGTTTCGTTGCCGGCAACCATCAGCTGCTGGATGATGCTGAACACCTCCGAGAAATCGAGCTTGCGCGTTTCGCCGTCGGGCGTCGCCGGGTCGTCGAAATCGGCATGGGCAAGACCCGACATGATGTCGTCGGTGGGGTTTACAAGGCGTTCCTCATAGACCCCGCGCCAGTACTTCTGGTTCTCGATTTGAACCCGTGCCGCGTGAAGACGCTCTTCTTCAGTGAGGTCGCGCCCCAATGCCGCTACCGAAGCATCGGACCAGTCTTTGATCCTGTCCTCGGTTTCTGGCGCCATATCGAGCGCGTAGTGAATGACCTTGACCGGAAACGACACGGCGAAGTCTTTGTGGAAATCGATAGGGCCTTCATCGGGAAACGCTTCGATGAGTTCGATGGCGATCTCACGAATCTTGTCTTCGAGCGCAGCGATGCGGCGGGCCGAGAACGTGCGAGACACCAACTTGCGATAGCGGGTTTGGAAAGGCGGATCGATAGTCAGCATCGTGTCGCGGCGAGGAACACCCTCGGCCATGATCTCGGCAACCTTGGCCATGACTTCTCTGTCGCCGACGGTTCCGGCACTAGCCATCTTCGAGGAGTACGTCTCGGTGTCTCGCAGAATCTCGTTGACGACGTCAATGCGCGTAGCGAAGAACATGCCGGTTTGTTCATGCCGGAAGATCGGACCGCTATCGCGAAGGGCCGCGTAATGCCCGAAGGGGCACTGCTGTACCTCTGGGTCCATCGGGTTGTAGGTAGAAAGGTCGATTTCGGCAGACATGGGCAATGGCCCCCCAGGTATTCGGATGCGTGCGCCACACTGGCGCGTAATTGACTACGCGGTTAATTTAACCCACCATGACGTTTCCAACCATTCCCGACGCAATCACCACGGCCTGGCTCAACGAGAACCTGGCCCAAGACGTCCTCAACGGCGGGGTGATCACCGCCCTGACCACCGACAACATCGGCGAAGGAACCGGCATTTTCGGCGAGATTGTCCGGCTTAACCTGACGGTCGAGGGCGGTTCTGGAGCCCCGGCCAGCATGGTGGCCAAGATGCCCTGCACCGAGCCAGCGAACCTTGCCATAGCAATGGCCCTTGGACTGTACGAGCGCGAACTCAACATGTTCGACGACGTGGTCGAGCAGAGCCCCATCACCGTTCCCCGCCGCTACTTCTCGGACCAAAATGATGACGGGGGATTTCTGCTCCTCATCGAAGACCTCTCGGACCGCTACGACGTGGGCGATCAGGTGGTTGGTGCGACATTGGCACAGGCAGAAGGTGTTGTCGATGTCCTCGCCGCCTTTCATGCCCATTGGTGGAAGTCGCCCAAACTCGACGACTTCGCCTGGCTCCCCCGCCAGGACGCTCCTATGTATCTAGCCGCAGTACCGCCTATCTACCGGGCCGGGCTGCCGGTGCTGCAAGAGAACTGGGCCGATCGGGTGCCTGCCGCTGCCATCGATTTAGCGGTAGAGCTCGAGCCGAGATTCGAAGAGATGCTCATGCGCATCGCAACCGGCCCGGAGACCTTGATCCACACCGACACCCGACTCGACAACATCTTCTTCGCCAAGGATGGCTCTGGCAGCATCGCCCTCATCGACTTCCAGCTGGCGCTTCGCGGTCGGGGCGTCGCTGACCTTGCCTACATGATCGGCAACAGCGTTCCGCACGAAATCGCACGTGACAACTGGGAGTCGCTCCTTCGCCGCTGGCACGAAGCCATCGTCGCCTCCGGCGTCACCGACTACAGCTTTGACGATGCACTCCAGCACTACCGAGAGGCCGTGCTGTACTACTTCTCAGGCCCGATGTCGCTCGTTGGCACCTTCGATTCAGGCAACGACCGAGGCGCAGCCATGGTCGAGGCCTACACCGTCCGGCTACTTACCCACGCCGTAGACATCGATGCCGGCAGCGTCCTCTAAGCCAACCCTAAAAGTAAGAACGCCCCGGGATGTTTGACGAAGTCAAACTCCATAAGTAAGAACGCGGGGTCTGACCCCGCGTTCTTACTCTCAGGGCGAACGACCTAGATCGATTCGAGGTTTTGTTTTACTGCTCGGGCGAATTCGGCGGCTGGTGCGCCGTCGAATGCCCGGTGGTCCCAGGTAAAGCTCAGCGTTAGCCGTTTGACCTTTACCGGAGTGCCGTTATCTCCCCACGCGACATCGTCGCGGAGGCGACCGACCCCGAGGATCCCGGTGTTGGGCGGGTTGATGACCGGCGTGAACATGTCGACGCCATACATTCCGAGAGCGGTAACCGAGAAGGTTCCACCTTCCATGTCGCCGAACGACAGGCTCGAGGATCGAGCCGCTTCAGCAAGTCGAGTGGTCTCGACCGAAAGGTCTTCAAGGCTCAAGGTGTCGGTGTTCTTGATGACGGGAACCATTAGCCCGTCGTCGAGCGCAACCGCCATGCCGACGTTGACCTCGGGGAGGTACGCAACACCATCGGCGGTGACCTGGCTATTCACGTAGGGATGATCTCGCAAGGCTTTCGCCGCTGCCGCAATCACGTAGTCGGTGTACCCCGGAACGGAACCGGCTTCGGCCCGACTGGCCCGATCGGCGGCAACCGCATCCATGTCGACGTCGGTGGTGAGCGTGAGCTGCGCCATGTCCTGCAGTGCACCGTGCATTCGCGAGGCGATTGTTCCGCGCATGCCCGACATCGGGACAACCGACGTCGGGGTTTGTAGCGCAGGCAGTAGAGGCGATGTGGGGGCAACGGGACCAGCGGCTTCGGCGAGGCGTTCTCGGACGTAGCGGGCCACATCGTTCTTCGTTACCCGTGGGTCAGCCGAGGCCGAGGTGACCAACGAGAGGTCGACGCCAAGAAGGTTCGCAAGGTTGCGACCGGCGAGGCTCGCTGGGGTTGCGCTGGACGCTGCAGATACTCCCCCGGCGACAGCTCCTCCAGCGACTGCAAGGCCCGGGGTTCCGCCTGCTGGGGCGGCTTCAACGTCTTCAGACGTGATACGTCCACCAGGACCGGTGCCGACAACCGAACGGAGGTTGACTCCGCGCTGGCCAGCTACTCGTTTGGCATTGGGCGAGGCCATGATCCGACCGCCCGAATCGACGCTTGGACTCGATGCAACCGCAGCAGCGACTGGAGCAGCGACCTGAGCGGCAGGGGTAGCGACTGGAGCAGCATTGACCGGAGCGGTTACCGCTGGGGCTTCTTCGCCCTCGGCAAGAAACCACCCGAGTTGGGATCCGCAGTCATAGGTTTCGCCGACAACGGCAACCGACTGGAACACACCAGCGCCGCTCGACTCGACCTCGGTCTCGACCTTGTCGGTCTCGATAATCATGATCGGCTGGCCTTCGGCGACCGCGTCGCCGTCGTTCACCAGCCAGCTCAGAATTTTTCCGAACTCCATTGTGAGTCCGAGTTTTGGCATCTCAAATTCGGTAGCCATGTGCTCTTCAGTCCTTCTCTTCGATCTCTTCAGTGTCGGAATGTTGCCCGCCGGCGGCTGCCATTGTCCGGGCGACATCGATGACGTAGGGGCCTTCGTTGGATATCCGAATCCTCGCGGCTTGCCCCGCTTTGAGTGTGACGTCGCGTTCGCCATCAAAGCTCAGAGTTCCTGGGCCCTCGACTTCGATGACATCGTCGGTGTCGATCCGTTTGAAGTCGGCCACCGAGGCGTCGGCGTAGAGGCCCGGAGCGATTGGGGCACGAACGGTAATGGCCGAGGGGCCATCCTCAGGCCGGTTCGCGAAGCGCACGTGCACACCGCCTTCCTCGAATCGTCCGGTCGGTGCGACCGCAGCAGGAATCGCCGAAAGACCAACCGAGCCAGGCTCGGCGATACAAACGACCAGTTCGTGCAGGCTGTCGGGGTCCCAGACAGCACGGCTTGCCGTGAAAATATCGGCCACGAGCGCCACATCGACCAATGCAAGATCGTCGGCCTGACCGTCGACCTCAACGTCGATGCGTTTCACTCGGTTCGCAGCCTCGGCCAGCGGAACCCGGCCCGAAGCAACCAGTCCGGCGGCATGGCCAGCGACAGTCGCTTCGATGTGACGGGGGAACACGTTGTTTGTTCCGGTCGAGAGAGCCACGAGCGGAGCATCGTTCCAGCCCTTCACCACATCGCGATGAGTACCGTCGCCACCCAAAACAATGAGGGCGCCAGCGCCCTTCTCGTGACAAAGGCGAGCGGCCCGCTGAGAGTTGCCTCCCGAATCGATGATGGGTTCGTCGAGAACTTCAATAACGGCATCGTCACAGCCGTTGAGTCCGTCGATGGCACGAAAGCCAAGGCCGCGTCGATCATCAGCGAGAATCACTCGGCACGCCCCTCCTTCGACTGCTCCGATGATTGCGCGCCGGACAATACCGACCTTGGCCATGTCCGATGTCGGCGAAGCTTCGGCTACCAGGCGCCGAATGTCCTTGCCTGCTAGCGGGTTGGCAACTATCCCAACGGTCGGAATCCCAAAGGTCGGGATCACGCTCCGGGAACAGGGCGACCAAGGGTCTCAAGGATTCCCGCCGAGATTCGCTTGGCGTTGGGCACGTAGTGACCTTCGAGCCCTGGACTAAATGGAATTGGGGAAAAGGGCGCAGCCACACGGGCGACTGGCGCATCGAGATAATCGAACGCTTCTTCTTGGACTTGAGCTGCGATCTCGGCACCAAGGCCGCCGAAACGAACGGCTTCGTGAACAACGACGACCCGGTTGGTCTTCTTTGCTGACGCAACGATGAGGTCGGTATCGAGAGGCTGGACCGTGCGAGGGTCGATGATCTCACAGGAGAGGCCGTGTTCATCGGCCAATCGTTGAGCAGCCTTCTCAGACTCTTCGACCATTCGGCCGTACGCAACGATTGTGACGTCGTTCCCTTCACGCACCACGTTTCCGACACCAAGAGGGATCTCGTACAGCTCCTCAGGCACAAGGCCGGTGGTTCCGAACATACGCTTGTTCTTTACCAAGATCGTCGGGTTGTTTTCGCGCACGCATGCCACGAGCAAACCTTTGAGGTCGGCGGGCGACGAAGGCATAACTACCTTGAGGCCCGGCACGTGACACAGCATGGCTTCGAGGCTTTGGCTGTGCTGAGCGGCGGCCGAAAGGCCTGCGCCACCGTTGGTCGTGATGGTCAGCGGAAGGGTTGCCTTGCCACCGAACATGTACTTGAGCTTTGCGGCCTGGTTGGCGATTTGGTCCATCGCCACCATGACGAAGTCAAAGAACATCAGGTCGACGACGGGGCGCAGTCCGGCAACGGCTGCGCCGATTCCGAGGCCAACGATTGCCTGTTCGGCGATAGGCGTGTCAACAACTCGGCGTTCGCCGAACTCGTCGCTTAGTCCCTTAAAGCTTCCGAACACGCCGCCCTGTAGTCCAACATCCTCGCCAGCGACGAAGATGTCTTCGTCTTCTCGCATGAGTTGAAACATCGCCTCGTTGAAGGCGCCGAGGTAGGTGAGCTCGCGATCGGTTTCGGGAACAAAAGACGGCTGTGGGTGAACTGAAGAGGGGGTGGTTGTCGCGGTCATCAGACCATCTCCGTGTAAACGTCGGTCAATAGGGTCGATGCGTCGGGGTAAGGGCTGTTCTCACCAAATTCGACGGCTTCTGCAACTTCAGCCTCGACTTCGGCCCGGACCGCTGCAAGCTCCTCGGCGGAAATAAGACCCGCATCAGTGACCCGCTTCTCGAGCGCATCGATGCAGTCCTTCTTCTTCCACTCTTCGACCTCTTCATCGGTTCGATACTTCATACCGAGCGTTTGGACGCCGTGGTGGTTGTAATAGCGGTAGGTCTTGCACTCGATAAAGGTTGGACCTTCGCCTCGGCGTGCGCGGTCGAGTCCTTCGAGTGAGGCTTCGTAGACGGCCATCGCGTCCATACCGTCGACGATCACGCCGGGGATTCCGTAGCCAGCGGCCCGGTCGACCACGTCGTTGATGGCCATGACCTTGTCGCGTCGGGTGTACTCGCCGTACTCGTTGTTCTCACAGATGAACAGCACCGGAAGCTTGAGTGCCGCCGCCATGTTGATCGCTTCGTGAAACGCCCCGATGTTGGTGGAGCCGTCACCGAAGAACGCAACCGACACGGTGTCGTTCCCTCGGTACTTGTTGGCGAAACCAGCGCCGACAGCAATCGGTGTGCCGCCGCCAACGATGCCGTTTGCGCCAAGCATGTTCAGGTCGAGGTCGCAGATATGCATCGACCCGCCCTTACCGTTGCAATAGCCGTCGGCCTTGCCCATGAGTTCGGCCATCATCTTGCTGAGATCGCCGCCCTTGGCCACGAGGTGTCCGTGGCCGCGGTGCGTTGAACTAACTTGGTCGTCGTCGCGCATGGCGACACAGACACCGGCGGCAACGGCTTCTTGACCAACATAGAGATGAAGGAAGCCCGGCATCTTGTTGCCCTCAAAGAGCTTGCCGGCGGCTTCTTCGAACAACCTGATTCGCAGCATTCGGCGATGCAGGTCTTTGATAATTTCTACACTCGGTTCCACGGGTCTCCCTCGAGGTAATTGGATTTAGGAATCATGACCGAGTCCCCACCGGATGGCCCGGCGAAGAAGCTCGTGATATTGCGGTTTTTCCCACGAGCAACGCTCGGTGGTTGGGTAGTAATCGGCCAGCGGCACCATGTCCCAGTGGCTGCGGCAGTGACCCAGCGTGTTGTAGAGGACTGCACCTTCGCCGAGCGGACGCACGTACTGAATGAGATGTTCGTCGGTGCCTCGAGTCTCGACCGACCAGTCGCGCTCCTCGAAGCCGCCACAGTCGCCACTCCAGTGCGTATGCAACTGCACCTGAAGCTGATCGCGATCGTGGTACTCCATCAAGTACAACTCGTCGTCGGTCTCGAATGGTTCGATGCCTTCGACCAACCAGTGGTTCGGGTCGGCGATCTCTACGGGATACAGAGCGATCGGCGGGTGAGCGACGAACTGGCTTCCAAGCGTTTCGGCCCAGAGCGGGAAACATCGCGGAGATTCGACGCCGTTCGGGCGGGGCAGATCGAGCGCTGAGTTGGTGCCGTGAAGCGCAACCCAGCGGCCGCCGTTTTCGACCCAAGTACGAATCGCTTGTTGCGATGCCTCATTGGGTCGAACATCGCAGGTGTAGCTGATGAGCATGTCGGTTGCTGAGATCGCTTCGATGTCGTCGTAATTCGCAGCGACCTGCACCTTGACATGCGGATGCTCGGCCAGAAGCTTCATCAGTTCGAGGCGGGCGTAATCGATATCGTGCCACTTTCCGCCGGCGACAAAGTATGCGTTGACCCGCGTTTCTACGCTTGCGGTTTCTGAGGCAGCTGTCTCTGACATGTCAGTAGTTGATTCGCTTGCAGAATCCGCCGTCGACGAAGAGGTTGGCTCCATTAACGTGACGGGCTGCATCGCTTGCGAGGAACGCCACGGCGTTAGCTACGTCGGATGGTTGTCCGAGTTCGCCGGCCGGGTGAACCTTCTGCGATGCCTCGTAGAACTCGGGCATTGCCCCCTTGATCATGTCCCAGTCGCCGCCTTCGACCATGACTGGTCCGGGCGACACTACGTTGCAGCGAACTCCTTGTTTTCCGAGCACCTGTGCTTGGCCCAACGTCCAGTTCGTGACGGCTGCTTTGAAGGCGCTGTAGCTACCCGAGCCGGATGCGAAGTGTTCGGCGGTCGCCGTGGTTCCGATACTAATGACCGACCCGCCACCGTCGGCGAGTGCTTCTTGTGCTGCGGCGACGCCACCGACGAGCGACACGAGGTCGACGTTGTGGTTCTTCACCCAGTCTTCGAGCTTCTTCTGTGGCTTTGCCGAGGTGTTGTGGATATAGATATCGATGCCGCCGAGCTGTTCGGCCGACGAGTTGACCCAGCCGGTGAGCGATTCGAGGTCGCCTGCGTCAACGGCAGCGCCGACGCACGTTCCTGAAGCACTCAGTTCTGCAACTGCCGCCTCAACGTCTTCGGCGGTGCGAGAGCAGATCGCTACTGAGGCGCCCTCGGCGAGAAGTGTCTCGGCGATCGCTCGACCGATTCCTTTGGTCGAGCCAGTGATGAGTGCCCGTTTTCCTGCAAGTCCGAGATCCATGGTGTTCCCCTTTGTGGCCTTTCAGCCCATTATTAACCGCGCGGTTAATTCCGAATCGAGCTTCATTTGAGCAGTTCTTTTCCCGGACCGCAATTGCGGTCCGAAACTCCGGCGCAAACCAGAGGCCTCTCCATACCCGACTACTTCGGGATGTCCTTCCAAGCGACGCCTTTATCAACACGAGGTTCGCCAGGAAGACCCAGCACCCGCTCGCCGATGATGTTGCGTTGCACCTCGTCGGATCCACCAGCAATTCGGTACCCAGGTGCGCCGAGTACATGCTCGCCCCACTCGTAGGTTCCCCACTCTCCGGTGTCGGCGGTAAGCCGAGCGCCTAACACCTCCGAGACCACGTCGCCCATAAGCGTCATGCCTTCGGTCCAGAGCAGTTTGCCCAAGGAACCCTCGGGTCCCGGCGTGCCGCCCTTTGCCAGATCGGCAGCGCGACGATTTGTGAATGCCTCGACTCGTGAACTGATGTAGACCTCCATAAGCCGCTGCCGCATCACGGGATCACCGGTGACGCCCATCGCTTGCGCCGTTGCAAGCAGCTGGCGCCAAGAGCCGCCAGCCTTGCCGCCGCCACCGCCCGTCGAAGAGTGGTCGCGCTCGAATCCCAGAGTGGTGAGAGCGACCTTCCAGCCTTCGCCCTCGGGACCGAGTCGCATCGTGTCGGGAACACGGACATCGGTAAAGAAGACTTCGTTGAAAGATTCGCCACCGCTCATCTGCTGGATGGGCCGCACCTCGATGCCAGGGGTATCCATCTCCACCATGAAGGCGGTCATGCCCTTGTGCTTCGGCGCATCGGGGTCGCTGCGGGCGATGAGTTCGCCCCATTCGGAGTACTGGGCGGCCGAGCTCCACACTTTCTGACCGTTGATGATCCATTCGTCACCGTCGCGTTCGGCGCGACAACCAAGGTTGCCAAGGTCGGTTCCGGCGCCCGGCTCACTGAAGAGCTGGCAGCACAGGGTCTTGCAGGACAAGAACATGCTGATGAACTGTTCTTTTTGTTCAGGCGTGCCAAAGACATTGATAGTGGGCGCAATCAGCCCGGTAGTCACACCGACGCACTCGTGGCGGTCTGGGACGACGTAGCCGCGCTCGGCCTGCCAGTAGGCACGGGCATGAGCCTTGGTGAGACCAAGGCCACCAAACTCTTCGGGCCAGAGAACTGCGTGGTAACCCTTCTCGGCTTTCTTCTGCTGCCAGACCCGGTGCGAATCGAGAAGTGCCTGCTCCTCGTCGAACGACAGCGCGTGGAAGACAGCAACACTGAATTCACCTGCACCCCAGACCAACTCGCCATCGTCTCCCGACGCCTTGACGGGTTCGGCGTTTTCCTCAAGCCATGCTTGAGCCTCGGCGGTGAACTCTTCGACCGATATCTGCGCCATTCGGCAACTCCTCATGTCTTCTACGAACTAGATGTCTTTGACGAACTAGATGTCTTCTACGAACTGGGAACAGCACGCTTCGTCCCCGCCTCCAGAAACTAACCGCTCGGTATGTTCCAACCCAAGTATGGCGGAATGATCTCGCGGACTGCTGCTCGAACGGTGATGGACTGTGCCTCGGCGTCTGGCCTGTTCAGCAGGTACCCTCCGTTCAATGGCTACGTCCAAACCAGCAACTCCGAAGACTTCAAAGACCTCGAAGGCGTCGGAGAAACCAAAGACCCCAAAGATCGATGCGGTATCGCCTCCCCCCAAGCTCGGGCGGCCGCCAGCGTCAAGTTCGGCAGAAACGCGAGGCCGAATCGTCGATGTTGCCCGCAGGTGCTTTGCCGAGCAAGGCTTTGAAGCCACCACCAACCGGTCACTCGCCCAAGAAGCCGGAATTACCACCGGCGCCATCTATCACTACTTCGAATCCAAACTCGACATCTTCGTCGCTGTCGAAGCCGAAGTGCAGAGCCGGGTGTATATCCGTTTCCGCGCCGCGGAACGATCTGCTGACACCTTCATTGAAAAAGTTGAGGCGGTACTCGAAACAGCCCATGAGCTGAACCGCGAAGATGCAAGCCTCGCCCAATTCATCGGCGCTTCGCGAGTGGACCGCAGGCGGTTCCCCGAACTGCGCCGTGCAGTGGCCAGCAAGCAGCTTGATAACAGCGCCGACTTTTTCAACGACATCGTCGCCTTCGGAATCAAAACCGGCGAGGTAAAAGCCAAGGATGCGCAGCTTGTTCTTTCGCTGCTCTATGTCATCACCGTTGGGCTTACCGACGCGGTGTCTAACAACCTCGAAGCCCACCGGATTGCCGTCGATGCTCTCAAAGAACTGCTCGGCGGAAAGCTTCTCACCCCGCCATCCGCCTAGCGGGTCTTAGCGGTAGCTCGCATCCGATTGGTCGCGAGTTCCGAACACGTACGCCCCGGCCATCTGTTCGCCGATGACATCCACGCTCGACCAGTCGACCCGCAGTTGGCGATGCGCAATAGCCCATCGTCCATCGCGTTGTTCAAACCGGTCGATGTATCGGCCGTTGAATGTCGATAGCTGTTCGGGGCCCGCTTCGGACGTTGCGACATGAAGCGCCAGCACGTAGCTCTCGACCGCCACATGATCAGAGCGTTGCTCCATGGTGATGTTTGAGAGGCGATGCTGCGTGGTTCGGAATCGGTCGCGCAGACTCGGGATCACCCGGTCGAGGAACGACTGAACCGGCGCTTCGCCTGGGGATCCATACCCCTCAAGGAGCGCATCGCTATGAAACGCTGCGGCAATGAGGTCGGCGTCGAGCCGATCGACTCCGCGGGTATACGCAAGGAGGCAACGCTCGATGTCGCGCCGAACTTCGGGTGTCGGATCGGGCGGCATCATAGCTGTGCACCCCTCTCGTTCTTTGAGCCATCGGGACTCTCCGACGATTCGGCGACCACGGCGCTCGTATCGCTACTCGTCCACATGACGATCAAGTCGCGGTGCTGGATTCGCCACCCGTCGCCGGTGCGTACCATCTCGTCTTCATAGCGTCCGCCAACCATCCACAACGCGCCATTGGCTCGGATGTGTTGCGCTTGGAGATAACAGCGATGCGTTGCCGCGTCGCCATCGATCGACACCTGATGGTTACCCACCAAGTGCTGACTCGCTGCGAACTTGCCGAGTGCCGTCGAGCACTTGTCGACAATCGCCTCGCGCCCAACGAGTCGATCGGGGCTCCCCAGATTCGCGGTGGCATTGGGCAGGAACACATCGTCGAGTTCGCCAAAGGCTTTCCCGTCGAGCGCCCAGGTGTAGCGAATTGCCGTATCGGTAATCGCCCGCTCATCGGCAACGCGCAACTCCTGAGCGGACTGTTGCGAGGGCTGTTGGGAATCGTTCGTCATCGTCACGGCTTACACCAACAGCCAGCCGCCGTCGACCGCGACATCTTGTCCGGTGACGTACGAAGAAGCATCGCTGACGAGGAACAGGACCGTTTGGCCGATCTCGGCGGGGGTGCCAGATCGGCCGAGCGGGATATGCGAAGAACGTTGCTGCATCATCGGCCCCATCAAGCCACTGACCGATGGGTCGGCAGGCCAGAGCGCCTCCACCTCACCGGTCTTCATCTTTCGAAGGGTCGGCACATCGATGTGTCCGGGACTGATCGAGTTGACCCGAATCGCATGCGGCGAAAGATCGAGCGCCAGCGATTTCGTGAACTGCACTACCGCAGCCTTGGCCGAGTCGTACCCGGTGCCGAGGCATGGCATATGGGCATCGACGGACGCGAGGTTGACGATGGCTCCCCCATCACCCTGATCGATCATTCGCCCAGCGGCTGGCTTCGAGCAGTTGAAGACACTCGCCAAGTTGATGTCGATCGACCGCCGCCAGGACGCCACTTCTTGATCGAGGATGCTCCCGGCCTCGTGGTACGAGCCGGCGTTGTTGATCAAGATATCCAACCGATCGCCCACCGCTGAGATCGATTCGACACAGGCCGTTGGGTCCGTGACGTCGAGGACAAATGAAGACCCACCGATGTCCGAGGCCACCCGTTCAGCACCTTCGGCATCGATGTCAGCAATCGCTACCGACGCTCCAGCAGCAGCGAGCACTCGGGCGATCCCCTCACCAATTCCCGTTGCTCCGCCGGTAACGACCGCGCTGCGGCCTTCGAGATCAAACAGATTCGCAAGTGAACTTTCCATTCCGAGAACCTAGAACGACCCGACGAAAATGCCCAGAATTAACCAACCGGTTAGTATCTGCGCAGCAACATTCTTTGTAGTCACAAACAACACATGGGGGAACAAAACATGGGCGCATTAGAAGGGCAAGTCGCTTGTATTACCGGCGGCACCCGAGGTATCGGCCGAGCAACAGCTGAGGCATTCCTCCGCGAAGGCGCAAAGGTCGTCATCAATGGCCGGAGCCCCGAGAAGGGTGCACAAGCTATTGAAGAGATCGGCGCCGGCGACAACCTGCACTTCATTGCAGGCGATGTAAAGCAGCGCTCGGGCTGCGAATCGATCGTCAACGGAACCGTCGAGAAGTACGGCAAGATCGACATCTTGTTCGCCAACGCTGGCGGTGCCAGCAACCATGCCCCCGTCGTCGACCTCACCGACGAGGCGATGGAAGACTCGATGCTTTGGAACTACTGGCACACGTTCTGGACCATGCAGACCGCCCTGAAGCACATGATTCCCCAAGAGTCGGGCCGCATTATCACGATGTCGTCGGTGGAAGGAAAGGTCGGCAAGCCCGGCATCTCTATCTACGTTGCAGCGAAGCACGCCATCAACGGACTCACGAAGTCTGCTGCCCAAGAGGTCGGCACGATGGGCATCACCGTCAACTCGGTGTGCCCAGGCGCGATCGAGACCGACATCATGACGGCCGAAGGCCCCGCAGCGGCCGAGTCGATGGGAATGACCTACGAGGGCCTCCTCGACATGTTCGCTGAAGAGTCCGCCATCAAGCGCCTCAACGACGTCAGCGATGTCGCCGAGGTTTGCGTGTTGCTGGCGTCCGACGCCGGAGCAGGCATCACCGGATCGATGATCTCGATCGACGGCGGAACCTCCCCCTACTAACGGGTCGCCCGAACTACGGGCCAACAAACACTAGAAGCCAGCAACAGACAAAAGACGAAAAAAGACGGAGAAGAAAACATCATGGGAAAGCTTGACGGAAAGGTCGCCTGCATCACCGGCGGCACACGCAGTATTGGCCGAGCAATGGCCGATTCATTCTTGGCCGAAGGCGCCAAGGTGGTCGTCAACGGCCGCAGCGAAGAGAAGGGCGCAGCCTGCCTGGCCGAGATGGATGCCGGCGACAACGCCGCCTTCTTTGCCGGCGACGTATCAAAACAGGACGCAGTCGAGGGGCTCATCGATTTCACGATCGAGAAGTACGGCCAGCTCGATATCTGCTGTCTCAACTCGGGCGGTGTGAACATGACCGCACCGGTTGCGCAGATGACCGACGAAGAGTGGAAGCTCGAAATCGACTGGAACCTCAACCACGTGTTTTGGGGAATGCGTCGGGCGCTCAACCACATGATTCCTCGCGAGAGCGGACGGATCATGGTCACCTCGTCCGTTGAAGGCAAGCTCGGCAAACCGGGCATTCCCGGCTATGCCGCTACGAAGCATGCCGTGAACGGCCTCGTAAAGGCTGCCGCACAAGAGGTCGGCACACTAGGTATCACCGTCAACTCGATCCTTCCGGGTCTCATCGAAACCGACATCGTGCGCGACACCGGTCCCGACTCGGCCGTTGCCATGGGTCTCGACGGCTACGACGCACTCATCGAGATGTTCTCGTCCGAGTCAGCGTTGAAACGTCCAAACACGGTCGAAGAAGTTGCAGGCGTCGCGCTGTTCTTGGCATCGGATGCTGCCCGCAATATGACCGGCGTAATGTTCCCCGTCGACGGTGGGACAATGCCGTACTAGGGAATGCCGTACTAGGGACAGCCCTACTAGGGACAGCCGCACTAGGCACCCACCGACAACGAAAGCACAACGAAACAGCCAATGCTCGAACATCCACGACAGATCGCCTACGCGGTCCAGGATGTTCGAGCTGCGGCTGAGCAATGGATAGCGCGTGGCGTTGGCCCGTTCTTTCTCAACGAACACATCGAGGTTGGCAACAGCCGGGTGTTTGGCGAGCCGGCCGAGTTCGACCACTCCTCGGCGTACGCACAGTGGGGCGACGTGATGGTCGAGCTGATCTGCCAGCACAACCCAGGTCCCACTCCGCTCGTCGGCCCGAGCGGCCTGCATCATGTCGCGTTCTTCGTCGACGACTTTGACGAAGCATCTCAACAGTTGACAGCGCAAGAATTCCCTGAGGTCCTCTATGGCGAGGCTGGCTCGATGCCGTTTGGGATGTTCGATGCCCGGGGCGAACTCGGACATCTCGTCGAGATCTATCCGGGCACCGATCGCCTCAAAGCGTTTTATGCCCTGGTTCAACAGGCAGCGGCCAACTGGGACGGTTCCGATCCAATCCGCTCCCCTTCCAGTTAAAACCGAAATCGACGGTCTGCTTTCTTGTCACTAAGGCCAAAGCGGTTGGGGAACTTCCCAATCGACTGATTGTCCCCAGGTTTCGGTGAACACGGCTTCTTCCGCTGGTCGGCGTGATGGCACTCCCCATTTGCCGGTCGGATACCCGATCGGAATGAGAGCATGCATGTTCCAGACGTCGTCACGCGGCATTCCGAGTAGGTCCTCCACCTTTTGTTTGTCGAGCTTCAAGAGCGTGGTTATCGCCGTCCCAAGCCCTTCGGCTCGAGCGGCGAGACAGAGGTTCCAGAGACACGGGAAGGTGGTTGTTTCGCCGCCTTCCTTTCCGAACACCACGATGAGCATCGGTGCCTCATGAAGATTGTTGGCGAGCCACTGCGCCGACTTGTCGATCTTGATGGTCTGTTGCACCTCGGGTGAGTCGGGGTCGCCCGAGTTCACTATCGCCTGGGCACCGGCGTACTTGGTGTTGTTGAGTTCATCTAGACAAGCACGGTAGATCTTCTGAATCGTCTGTTTCATCTCCGGATCGGTCACCGTGATGAACCGGAAGAGCTGCGTGTTTCCCGAGTTCGGGCCGCGGATCGCGGCATCGAACAGCTTCGGGAGAAGCTCCTCAGGGATCGGGTCGGGCTTCATTCTGCGCATTGCCCGGGTGGTGTAAATGGCCTCGTAAACGTCCATGGCAGTAAATTAACCGCTCGGTAGGTCGCGCGGTAAAGTGCGGCATGGCAAATGAATCAGAATCGAAAGAACTGCTGTCTGACGGCGACTACGAAGACGTCACAAAGTACGGCCTCGACGATGCAGACGAAGAAGCTCTGCTGCTCGCGCACAACGAGTGCACCTTCATGTGGGCCAACAAAGAGGGCTGGCCGGTTGGCGTCATCATGTCCTATATCTGGGTCGACGGAAGGTTCTGGCTGACCGCGTCCTCACAGCGGGCCCGCATCCACGCCGTCCGTCGAGATCCTCGGGTGTGCATTGCTATCACCAGCACCGGCTCCCCTATTCCGAGGAACAAGGCCATCACGTGGAAGGGCATATGTACCCTCCACGACGACGATGCCACGAAGGAGTGGTTCTACCCGGCCCTCTCGAAGGCCATCCGGCCCGACGATGAAGCTGCCGCCAAACAGTTCGCGCAGTTCCTCGACTCGCCCCGACGGGTGATCCTTGAAGTCGAGCCAACCCAACGCATCGGGTACGACGGCACAAAGATGGCCAAAGCCACCGCCGAATGGATTGCTGCCAACACCTAACAAACGCCCTCGTTCACAACATTGTTGGAACCACGAAGCCCCGTAAAGAATCCTCACAGAACTACAGAAACGCGACCATTATGAACCTCGGACTCAGCGCCGACGAAGTACTCACAACCACACGTGCCGTCCGCAAGCGGATCGATTTCGACCGCCCTGTCGAGCGGCAGGTCATCCTCGATTGCGTGGACATCGCACAGCAGGCACCGACCGGGTCCAACAACCAGGGTTGGCGTTGGATGTTTGTCACCGAGCCCGAGAAGAAGGCAGCGATCGCCGACTACTACCGCGAGATCTTCTACCCGTACATCGGCATGGAAGACCCCTCGAAGTTCACCGACGATGACCTCCCCGACCGTGACGCTCAAGGCACCCGTATCTTGTCGTCGGCGGTGTACATGGCGCAGCGCCTTCATGAGGTCCCGGTCATGGCGATTCCGCTTCACACCGGCCGCCTCGAAGGCGCCGACACCTTCCGACAGGCATCCTCTTGGGGTTCGATTCTGCCAGCCGTTTGGAGTTTCCTTCTGGCCCTTCGCGAACGAGGAATCGGCAGCTCGTGGACAACGCTTCACCTTCCGAAAGAACGCGAAGTCGCCGAGTTATTAGGCATCCCGTACGACGAGTACACCCAGGTGGGCATGTTCCCCATCGGTTACACGGTTGGAACCGACTTCAAGCTGGCCACCCGACTCCCGTCGGACGACTTCGTCCACTGGGACTCCTGGGAGTAGGCGCATCGCGGCCCGCTACGGGTCAGCGACCCACGCAATAGCGTTGGCCAGGATCTTTCGGTAGTTCGGGTCCGCATAGGTTTGCGGGCCATCGCCAAACTGCAAATACACAACCGGCGAGTTCGGTTGTGAGTTTGCCCATGCCACCAGGTCGCTTCCGGGCGGATGGTTCCAGCCCTCCGCACTATTGCGGGTCCCTCGAATCGCAAGGTCGGCCGAGTAGAAGTTGTCGGCCACAAAGCCGTGCGTGCTGCGCATGAGCGGGACGACGTCGTCCTCGAACACCGGGAACAGGTAGACCTCATCGGTGATGCTGAAGCTTGGGTCGACCCCAGCACAAACCGGATGGGTCGCATCGACGACCTCAACGGTGTGGGTCACGTCGTGGCGATAGCCAGAGTCCGGGTACGCAGCGTTGCGAAGTTCGGCGGGTTGATAGTGGAAGCGCCCGCCCACGATCTCGGCGTATCCCGGCCAAGTCGGCCAACCAGCCACAGCGTGGTGCATGAACACCATGCCCTTGCCGGCGTCGAGGAGTTGCTGAAACTTCTCGCGGTAACCAGATGGCGGGTCGATGAAGTTCACTGGCGGGTCGCCGCCGGTGAACTCGAGGCCCGGCATGTCGTACATCACAAAAACGTCGAAATCGGCGGCCCGTTCGGGCTCCACCAGTTCGAGCGCCTCGGGGTGCTCGACATGGGTCCACCCGATATCCCCGGTTCGGGAGAGCTGATCGAAGACGGCGAAGAACGCATCGTGATCAAACGGATGCCCCTTGGTAACAACAGCCACTCGGATGTTCTTTGACACTGGTCATCCTTTGCTTAACGGTCCCGGGAGATGCCGGGTAGTCTCTACCGAATCAAGAATTGACCACTCGGTTAGTTCCTGACGAAATTGTAGAACACCCATCACCAACAGCTACGAAACGGATCACCCACGTGAAAGTCGGCATCAACCTCCCAGCACAGTTCCCAATGGACAGCACCAATATGATGCTGCCGGTCTACGAGGAGATGGGTGCCGACTCCTACTGGGCCCCAGACCACATTCTGGGCGTGTTCCATCCGGCTCTCTGGGCCGAAACGCCACTCTCAGCTATGGCCGCCGACCCCGATGCGTTCTACGACCCGTTCGTCTACGGCGCCGTAGTCGGCACCATGACCGACAAGCCCTTTGGCATCTCAGTAACCGACAGCACCCGACGCCGCGCCGCCGACCTCGCACGCACCGCGCTTAGCCTCAACGATCTCAACCCAGGTGGTTTCATTCTCGGCATCGGCTCGGGCGAAGCCGAAAGCATCACGCCCTTCGGCTACCCGTTCGACAAGCCGGTCGGCGTGCTCGAAGAGTGCCTGATTGAGCTCCGTTCGCTGCTCGACGAAGGAACAATGCCCGGGAACCCGGTCGGCCGGATGGGCCTGCCTCTCGAGGCGCCCGGTCGCGGAAAGCCCGAGGTATGGGTCGCTGGTCACGGACCCCGCATGTTGCGCCTCACTGGCGAATACGGCGACGGGTGGATCCCGGCATGGGGCATGTCCGCCGAAGAGTACGGCAACAAACTCAGCGTTGTTGCTGGCGCAGCCGCAGCTGTGGGGCGTCCAACGCCGACCGCTTCGATGCTGCCATTTACGCTCTTCGCCGAAAGCCAAGAACGCGCCGAGGAAATGTTTGATGCCGAACCGCTCGGCAAACTCTTCGGGTTGTTCGCAATGGGAAGCGTTTGGGAGAAGCATGGCTTGGAGCACCCTCTCGGCAACGACAGCAAAGGCTTCATCGATGTCATTATCCATGACCTCGACCCCGACATGTTGCGCGACATTGCGCCAACCATCCCCTTCGACATGGTCAAAGAAGTTCTCTTCGTCGGTAACGCCGAAGAACTGGCTGGACAGTTTGAGGATTACGCCAAGGCTGGTCTCGAGTACATCGTGATGGCCAACATCACCGGTGTCGTCGGCGGCATGGACGAGATCATGGCTCGCGGAGCAGACCTCCCCGAACTCATGAACGTCCTGCGCGAACTCTAAGCAGCAAACGGCGAGGGTCGACGAGGGATGTTTGCCGGAGTCAAACTCCGTAAGTGAGCGAAGCGAACGGCGCGAACGGCGCGAACGGCTAGGGCTGGAAGGCTGTCTCGCTGTGCGAAAGCACGGCCAGATATTCTTCCGGCCCTTCGGCTTCCACCAGCGCATCGACAAAGCCATGGAACCGCTGCCCGCCTGCTTCGTTTCGGCCAAACATCACATGGCTCTTGGTTCCGGTCTTTAGGGCACGCTGAAGCCGCTTACCGGTGTAGTAGTCCTCTTCACGAACAACGTGAAGGAGGAACTCCATCTGCTTCGCGATTGCTTCCTGCTGCTCTGGCGTTGGGTCGAACGTGGCCAAGAAGTGCTGTGTGGTCACCGAGGAATCGGCGTCGGTTCCAGGAAAGAGCTGCGAGATCATAAACATCGGCCCGCCGTCGACATCGAAACGGGCGATGGAAATATGCGGGAAGATCGTCCAGACGCCACTGTTGATCCGCCGCAGCGTCCACTCGTCCTCAGGCTTGTCCGCCCAGGCAAGGATTCGTTGATCGGGCGACGTCACCCGTTGGTGTGGGCCCCACGCGTCGTAAATGGCCTTGTTGCTGTAGTCCGGACCGAACGTATCTTTGTGAAGAATCGGCAGATGGTAGAAGTCGAGGTATCCGTCATAGGCCACCTTCCACCCCGGGCCCTCTACCGATTGGCTCCCAACCACGGTGCAATCGGCGAGCTCAAGCGTCTCAAGCATCTCGCCGTAGCCGCACAGGTACTCGTCGAGATGCAGCTCGGCGCCGGGAGTAAGCCCACCGAAGATGATCCCCGAGCGCTCGGCACAAGGAAGTGCAGTGAGGCCGTGGCAACTGGGGTCTATGTCGCCGAACTCGTCGCGGTCGAGAATACCAACCAAGGAACCTTCGGGGTCATAGCTCCACGCATGATACGGACAGGTGAAGCGACGAGTCGTCCCCGTGCCTTCCTCCATGATCATCGCTCCACGATGACTACACATATTCACGAAGGAACGAACCGCGCCATCGGCACCACGGGTGAGCAACACCGGCACGCCGGCAACCTCGAGTGCTTTGTAGGCGCCCGGTTCGGCGAGCTCGGCGCTAAAACCAAGGGTAAGGGGCACTCGTTTGAAGATCCGGTCGATCTCGAGCTGCCATCGATCGGGGTCCACATAGTTCGATGCCGGAATCTGGGCCACCGATTCCGCTTGAGGCACGGTACCGGCACGCGCATGAGCGATGGTCCGGCGGGCCAGCTGCACGAGCACTTCACGACTCATAATTTCCCTACCTGTTTCCCCGCTGCACTGATTGCGGAATGGCTTCTACTACTCGCGTTTGTCGGTGGCGTTCGACATTCGATGATTGGCCACAATTGGTCCGGCTACCCAGCCACAGAGCTGTGGGTCACAGAACCGAAGCTCGCCCGAGATGTACTGGCCCTCATGGGTGAATACGCCGGACTTGTCGCCATCGGTCACTTTGATCTGACCGTCGCCGTGGCGTTCGTACAAGGCCTTACTAAAGGGGTGATAGATGCCAGCGGGCATTAGGACTCCCCCTCCTGGGGACCATCGACCCATTCGCCGAGAAGCTTGTGCAGCCACCGCACCTTCGACTCTTGATACACGCTGAGCGTGACACCCGGCTTATGGGTGGCTTCGAGGCCGCGCTGCACCTTGGCCATATTGAAGAGGTCCTGGTTGAAGACCTTGCCCAACATTCCGAGTTCGGGGGCGTCGGTGAATGACTCATGCTCTTCGAGCAGGTGAATCGGCGATGGCGCCGGCTTCTCGCCCTGGAACGGAGCGAGAAAGATGCACTCCATGAGACATGACCGATGGTCATCGCCATTCGGTCGGAACCGGTAGACGATTCGGTTAAACGCTCCCCACGGATGAAAGTTAGGGAAGACCGTGTAGTCGATGCTGTCCATCATCTCGGCGTCCGACATTCGGTCGGCCATGTCGCCGGCGAACTCCCGCCAACGGACTCGAGACCCTTCAGCCCCCACTTCACGCATCGACTGCTCTTCGGTAACCGTTAGCGGCGAGTCCATGTCGTGACGGACATCCATCATCGATCGGAGCATCTCATCTTGGGTTGGCGTGAACCCGAGCTCGGGGCTCGGCGTTCCCCCGGCCGAGATAACCCGCGAGAAGTTGTCCCAGATATCAACCTGGCTGTTGGTATCGCCAAGGTACGGCAAGATCTGCGGATGGGTGCCGTTGACGTGGTACGCCTCACAGAATGCCTCTTGCGCGATCTTCCAGTTGCAATCGATCACCTTGGCGACATGGGCCTGCTTGTAGCGGTTACCCAGGTCCCACACTTCAAACTGCTCGATAATTCCGCCAAGGAAATCCTCGAGTGGCTCGGCGTTGAGATCGGGGTTGATCATCACAAACCCGGCCCACACGCCAACCTTGATCTCGGGGAGCTTGAAGGCTTCGGCTTCAACGTGGGGGAAGTCCCAGTCGGCCGGTACATCCTGCAGCTCGCCGTTGAGTTTCCAGGCAAAGCCGTGAAAGGGACATCGGATCTCGCTGCACTGACCGTCGTATTCTTTAAGCAGGCGACCGCGGTGCAGGCAGGCGTTTGGATAGGCCTTGATCTCGTCGGGTGCGGTTCGCATCACCAGGTACGAGGAACGAACGATCTCGTAGATGTAGTAGTCGCCGACCTCGGGAATCTCGTCCTCGCGGCACGCGTACTGCCAAACCCGACTCCAGAGATTGGCCGTTTCCTTCTCGTGCCACTCACGCGACGTGTAGCGATCGTGCGAGATGTCTTCGGTCCCCAAAAATACTGGGGACTCAAGACGCAACACGTCAGGCACGTCGTGCGTATCGGTGTCGAGAAGCTCCTGGTAGCTCAGTCCAGGAGATTTTGGGATTGAGGCGTCATCGTGTGATGTCACGGGGCTCCTTCGGCGTCTATCGGTCCCTCTTGGAGGGTAGGTCCCTAAATTAACCAGCTGGTTAATTTATTGCCAAAACGAAACATACAAAACGTACAAAACGTAAAGCTAGAGACACCTGCGGGGACAACGACCAGAGACTTACGCGTTCGGGATCCAACTCCCGTGAAACCCAGTGGGAACCCGCTGCGGAATCGAGATGGTTGCGAGCGGATCGGCTGGCATATTCGACGCATCGAGAATCGCTAGGTACGACGTGTCGGTGTCGGCAGCGTGCACAAAGGTGAGGATATAGCCATCGTCGCCGTTGGTTCCGCCCTCAGCCGGGACAAAGATTGGCTCACCAGGGGTGTGGCCTGCCGGGAACCGGTGGCTCGACTTCACCGCACCGTTCACGAAGTCGTACTTACTTAGCTCTCCGCCGCCGCCGTCGACGATGCCCATCGTGTAGCCGTATCGACCGTCGAAGCCGGCGTCGGCGTCGGCAACTCGCGGAAACTCCGATGGCTGATCGTCGAGAAGGGCCTCTGACACTGCGCCCGTGGCCCGGTTGAGACGCCATTCGTAGAGTCGCGGTGACGCTTCAGGATCGGGGTCGCCATCGATGGTGATTTCGGCATCGTTCTCCCAGATCTTCGGTGTCCGGCACCCTCGCACCACGACCTCATCACCGTCGTCGTGTGCGTTCAGTGTGTGAAAGACGAAGCAGTCTTCAACTTCGAACCATTGCACCTGGTCGGCGGTGCCTTCGCGAGGTAGCACGCCCATTTGGGCGCCGTACTCGGGGTCCCAGCGGAACGGCATGCCACCTTCCATGGCCAACTCAAGGTTGAACTGCACCGGGAGGTCCATAGCCACGATGTGGTTTCGGCTTACCGCAAAGTCGTGGCTCATCGATGGGCCACGGGTAGCGATTGGGGTGGACTGCACAAGCTCACCAGCAGCATTGGCTCGGTGATAGGTGAAGTACGGCTCCTCGGCGTAGTTCATTCCGAAGAACAGAAGCTCGCCCGTTTCGGGGCAAAGTTTGGGGTGGGCGGTCATAGCTGTGGTGAGTTTGCCGTCGTAGGTGTACGGACCAACGGTGTCGAGATCACCGGTGAGCTCGTAGGGGAAAGCGCCCTCTTCGAGGGCGAGGATCTTTCCAGCGTGCCCGATCACATGAGTGTTGGCCGCGGACACGGAGAGGTCGAAGGTAAAGGTCTCAAGGTCGAGCGCCAGCTCGGTCCGGTCGGCTCCGGGGTTCGCGAACATCGGGGTACGAACCCACCGGTTGCGATACCAGTTGGCCTTTCCCCCTTCGAGCGAGAGACCGTGAATCATCCCGTCGCCGATAAACCAATGCAGCGACCAACCGGTTTGAGGGTTGGCACCATTGCGGAAGAACTTGCCATTGAGGTCGGTTGGGATCGAGCCGGTGACCTCAAGGTCCGTCACCGTCAACTCTTGTTCGATTGGCGCGTTGTTGTCACGAAGATGCCACGGCGTTGCCCGATCGAATCGATCGAGTTTGGTAGGTACGGTTGCAGACATCGGTTCCCCCTAGATAGCGATTTCGTGCCAGCATACCCACAGCGTTGTGGTGAGCCAGAAACTCTTGGGGGGTTCCACCGTCCGGGGGCGTGGGGACAACCACAGCGATTTCGGCGCCACCATCGGCGCCTCAAGGGGGCAGAACTAGTGACAACAACTCGAGCCATCGCGGTCTCTCTCGCTCTCGCTTTGCTAGCCGTGGGCTGCAGCGAGCCACTGGAAGAGACGTCGCCAGCATCAACAGAGGCGGCCACTGAGGCGGCGACCGACCCGCCCGAATCGACCGACACCGGCACGACGGTTCCGGCCGACGAAGACCCCCCAGATACCGACGACGTTCCAAGTAGCGACGATCCGGTCGACGACGGATCGGTTGTCTTCCAGTCCGCAGGCGAAGAGTGGACCTTCGGAACCATCCCCCCGAATGCCGTGCCCGCCGACGACTCGTTGGAACCAATCAAGATCGGAATGATCAACCAGGAAAATACTCCTTTGGGATCGTTCCCCGAGATGCGAGGTGCTGCCCAGGCTGCAGTTGCATTTATTAACGCCGAACTCGGCGGCGTAGGCGGCCGTCCGATCGAACTCAGCACCTGCATAACCAGCTTCTCCGTCGAGCAGTCACAGTCCTGCGCCCAAGAGATGGTCAATGCCGATGTCGTAGCCCTTGCGGGCGGCATTGACGTCACATCAAACGGATCTATCCCCATCCTTCAGCAAAACGGCATCCCGATTTTCGGCGGCATTCCTGCCACCCTCGCCGAACAACAATCACCGATTAACTTCTTTCTCTCCGGCGGCGGTGCTGGCGGAGCTGCGGCATTTATGGCCCACGCCGCTGAGAACGGCGCCGAAACGGTGGTCCTTGCCTACGGGGAATTCGAGTCCTTC
>CALGZB010000186.1 GCA_937934655.1 uncultured Acidimicrobiales bacterium
GCTTTCATTCGTAGCGAAACGGCGTAGCTACCCGAATTCGTCGGGCAGGACTTCTTTGCGCTTTGCCATGTAGTCCATGAGTTCGGCGTCGATGGCTTCGTCGAGCGGTGGAGCTTCGTACTCGTTGAGCATCTGCTTCCACATCTTGTGGGCCCGCTGCGGGGTGTCGAGGCTTCCCTCTTCCTCCCACTGCTCGAAGCTGTCGTAGTTGGAAACCGTGCTGCTATAGAACGCCGACTCGAAGTTCGCGAGCGTGTGTTCGGTGCCGAGGAAGTGCTGGCCGGGTTCGTTCTCTCGGAACGCCGACATTGCCTGACCGTTCTCGCTGAGGTCAACGCCCTGCGCGAACTTCGACATTGCGCCGAGTTGGTCGTGGTCCATGATCAGCTTCTCGAAGCCGACCGACAGGCCACCTTCCTGCCAACCGGCAGCATGGAGCATGAAGTTCACGCCCGACAGAACCGCCGGCTGCAGCGTATTGGCTGACTCGTACGCGGCTTGCGCATCGGGGAGCTTCGATGCGCAGAGCGACCCGCCTGAGCGGAAGGGCACACCGAGTCGGCGGGCAAGCGCCGCCATGATGTAGTTCACGTGCGCTGGCTCGGGCGTACCGAAGGTTGGAGCACCCGACTGCATCGACATCGATGCGGCGAAGGTACCGAACACCACCGGGCAACCCGGGTTGATGAGCTGAGCGAAGGTCATGCCGGCAAGGGCTTCGGCCAAAGACTGAGCGCAGACCCCGGCGGTGGTTGCGGGAGCCATGGCGCCCGCAAGGATAAAGGGGCTGAAGATCGACGCCTGGTTGGCTTTGGCATAGGCCTCGGCAGCGCCGAGCATGGTGGCATCCCAACTCAGCGGCGACGATGCGTTGATAAGCGAGGTCATGACGGTGCGGCCGCCAAGATCGCCGCCGAAACCAATACGGGAAAGTTCGATGGAGTCCTCGGCTCGCTCGGCGGCGGTGACCGAACCCATGTAGGGCTTGTCGCTGTACTTGATGTGCGAATACACCATGTCGAGATGGCGCTTCGAAACCGGAATGTCGGTGGGCTCACAGACCGTTCCACCCGAGTGATGCAGGTGGGGGAGCATGTAGACGAGCTTCACGAGATCGCGAAAGTCAGCGATGTCGGCGTAACGACGGCCACGTTCGAGGTCGAACGCAAAGGGCGAACCGTAGTTGGGGGCAAAGACGGTGTTGTTGCCGCCGATCTCTACATTGTGGGCCGAGTTGCGAGCGTGTTGGGTGTACTGCGCCGGGGCCGTGGCCTGCACGATCTCGCGGCACATTCCCTTGGGGAACCGGACCCGTTCGCCGTCGACGTCGGCGCCAGCATCGGCCAGCAGCGTGAGCGCGCTTGGGTAGTCGCGAAAGTCGAGACCGATCTCGCTGAGGATGATCTCGGCGTTGGCTTCGATAATCTCGTAGCCCTCGTCGTCGAGGACCTCTACCGGTTTGAGTTTGCGAACCAGGTAGGCGGCAACCTCGGGTTTGTTTGCTTGGCGCGATGCGGCGCGGCCGGCTCGCCCTCCGCCACGACGGCCCTTTCGGCCACCAGCGGGTTCGCTGGCATCGGCATCTGGTGTGACAGCTTCGTTGGTATCACTCATGATTCATCCCTCCCGGGAACTTCTGCTGCTGCTACTTCTTTTACTTCTGCTGCTTCGACGTCGACCGCCTGAACCAGCGTCGGCGCTCGACTCGGTTCGAGCTGGAAGGTCGATGACCTTCGACAGATGCGGATACTCCGCGGTCTTGTGTGGAATCGCCATCGCCTCAACGAAATGGTCTTGGAATTTCGGTTCGGTGGCGGTCTCGATCTTTTCGACTCGACGCACCACCTCTTCAATCTCTCGCCGGGCATCGCCCGAGAGCAATGCGATCACTGCGCCGGTTCCTGCTGCATTGCCTGCCCCAGTCACCTTCTCGATCTCGCAGTCGGGAACAAGGCCAAGCGCCACCGCATAGGTCGGGTCGATATGGCTTCCGAAAGCCCCGGCGAGACGGATCGAGTCGAGCTCGGTCACGCCCAGATGGTCCATCAAGAGTTGCACGCCTGCATAGAGGGCAGCTTTCGCAAGCTGAATCGCCCGGACATCGTTTTGGGTAATGAAGAGCTGCGGTTCGCCAGAATCTGGGGCTGGATCGTGAAGCAGGTAGGAGAAGGTTCGGCCTTCCTCGACGATACGAGGCGAAAGCGAGGCCTTGCTGCCGTCCACGACGCCGTCGGTAGTGATGAGTCCGCTCAGGTGCATCTCGGAGATGACTTCGATGATGCCCGAGCCACACACGCCGGTGATGGTGAGCTTCTTGATGTCTTCGGCAAAGCCGGGGTCGTCGCTCCACAGCTCAGAGCCAATGATCCGGTACCGGGGCTCAAGGGTCTCGCGGTCGATACGCACCCGCTCGATGGCGCCCGCAGTAGCCCGCTGGCCACAGCTGATCTGGGCGCCTTCGAAGGCGGGGCCAGTAGGGCTCGATGCGGCGAGGAGACGGTCACGACCACCGAGAACGATCTCGGCGTTTGTGCCAACGTCGACCATGAGTTGAATGCCTTCGGCTTCGTGCGAGCGCTCCGAGAGGATGGCGGCGGCGGTGTCGGCCCCGACATGGCCGGCGATGCACGGCAACACGTAGATGCGGGCCGATGGGTTGGCGGTGATATCGAGATCACTGGCGCGGAGTTCGAGCGCTTCGTCGATAGCAAGCGCGAAGGGGGCGCCGCCAAGTGGAACCGAATCGAGGCCCAACATGAGGTGATGCATCACCGGGTTGCCGACCAAGGTGAGTTCGAGGATGGCGTCGGTGCTGAGCCCGGCTTCCTCAGCGAGGGTCGTGACGAGATCGTCGAGTGATTCGCGAACGGTCGAGGTGAGGTCGTCGGCTCCCTCAGGGTTCATCATCACGTACGAAACGCGACTCATGAGATCCTCACCGAAACGGATCTGAGGGTTCATCAACCCGCTCGAGGAGCGAACCTCGCCGGTCGAAAGCTCAATGAGGTGACCGGCGATAGTTGTTGAGCCAACGTCGATAGCGACGCCGAAGACTTCGTCGACGAAGCCGGGCCAGGCGGCCACGACCTCGCTGCCATCGCGAACAGCGACGGTGATATCTCGGGTCTTGAGGAGGGCACGTTGTAGCTGGCTGACCGCAGTGAGTCCGGCCCGCAGATCGGTGAGCTGCCAGTCGTCCTCGAGGGAAGTTTTGAGACGACCGAGCTCGCCCTGCGGGCTGTCGAGCTCCGGCTCTTCAACAGTGGTGAAATACAACCGCACCACCGGATCGATTTCCATGTCGGGTACTTCGACCCGCTTGCGCACGACCTGTTTGTGCACCTGGCTGCCGGGCGGGACATCGAGGACGACGTCGGCTTCGATGCGCATCTGGCAGCCAAGACGGTGGTGTTCGGCGACTGGCCGCTTCCCGCCGTACCCCAGCTCGGTCGGTCCAGGGTCGCTGACCGCCCCTGGCTCAGAAGTGATGCCATGTTTGGCGAATTCGCCGAACGAGGGAACAACCTGGCAGCGGCCGCAGATCCCGCGGCCACCACAAACCGTGTCGAGGTCGACGCCGAGCGAGCGCGCCGCATCAAGTGCCGTGCTGCCAGCAGGGACGTTTCCCTGACGGCCAGACGGAGTGAAGACGACGTGTACTTCGGCGGGCATGGTGCGTTACTTGCGGCGTCGGCCGCCAGCACGGCGACGGGCAGCGCCTTGGCCTCCGCCAGCATCAGGATCGCGTTTGGCCGAGATCCACGCTGCACAGTTCTCGTCGTTGCCTGCGAGCACATCGGCGGCCATGACGGCGGTGCGCACCTCTTCATGCAGCGGGCTCATGATGGCCGAGGTCATGCCATTGGAGATCGCCATGGCGAGGAAGGTTCCAGTGACCGCGTTGCGAGCAGGGAGCCCGAAGCTCACGTTTGAGGCGCCACAGGTGGTGTTGACACCGAGCTCGCCATGGAGTCGGCGGAGTAATGCAAAGACCTGTTGACCGGCGGTACCCATAGCGCCGATGGGCATGACGAGCGGGTCGACGACGATGTCTTCTCTTGGGATGCCGTGATCGGCCGCCCGGTTCACGATTTTTTTTGCGACCTCGAAGCGAACGTCTGGGTCTTCGGAGATTCCGGTTTCGTCGTTGGAGATGGCAACAACCGCTGCGCCGTACTTCGCGACTAACGGAAGGACCCGTTCCATCTGTTCGTCTTCGCCGGTCACCGAGTTCACCAGCGGCTTGCCTTTGTAGACAGCAAGACCGGCTTCGAGTGCTTCGACGATGGAGGAGTCGATAGAGATCGGCACGTCGGTTACCGACTGCACGAGTTCGATGGCTCGGGCGAGAAGGGCCGGTTCGTCGGCAAGCGGGATGCCGGCGTTGACGTCGAGCATTTGGGCGCCGGCGGCGACCTGAGCGAGAGCATCGGCTTCAACGCGGCTGAAGTCGCCTTCTTTCATCTCGGCAGCCAGCAGCTTTCGCCCCGTGGGGTTGATCCGTTCGCCGATCATGACGAAGGGACGGCCAGCGCCAATGATGACTTCTTTGGTTGCCGAGCTGATCACAGTGTCAGTCATTAGGCGCTTCGCTTTCTGGTGGTCGTTCGATGCCTGCATAGGCATCGGGGTTCGTTGCCGGGTTGAGTCCGCCGTTGGTGACAAAGGCTTCGAGTTTGTCGCGGTCGAAGTCGCTATCGATACGTTCTGCCTCAGCCGCTGCGGCTGCTTCGCCGTCGCCCTCAAAGGGCACGACCGCTCGGGTCCACTCCTGGACGTAGGAGTTGGTGTCGGTGAGATCGGCGACCATTGCGGCTCGGTCGATTGCGTGCTGGAAGCGGGCGTGAAGCAGGTGGGTGTGTTTCTGCCCGTCTGCTTCGACGGTGACCTGCGCGGGAATGTCGCGCCAGGAAATCACGATGATGCCGGGGGTTCCGCCTCGGCGACGGCGACGCTCTGCCATGATGCCTCTTCTCGGATTCTTTGGTCGCTGCTAGGCCGCAGCGCGCTTCTGGGCAACGAGTTCCTTGGCCGTCTCGGCAGCAACTGCAGCGTCGCGGCAGTAGGCGTCGGCGCCGATTGCTTCACCGAACTCTTCGTTCAAAGGAGCACCGCCAACGAGCACGATGTAGTCGTCGCGGAGGCCCTTCTCGGCCAGCGTCTCGATAACCACTTTCATGTACGGCATGGTGGTGGTGAGCAGCGCGGACATTCCGAGGATGTCGGGCTTGTGCTCTTCAAGTGCAGCAATGAACTCATCGACGTCGGTGTTGATACCGAGGTCGAACACCTCAAAGCCAGCGCCTTCGAGCATCATTGCGACGAGGTTCTTACCGATGTCGTGAATGTCGCCTTTGACGGTGCCAATAACAATGGTGCCGATTGGTTCGGCGCCGGTCTCGGCGAGAAGTGGGCGAAGAATTGCCATGCCCCGCTTCATTGCATTGGCAGCGAGGAGAACTTCGGGCACAAAGAGGATCCCGTCGCGGAAGTCGATCCCGACGATGCGCATACCTTCGACGAGGGCATCGTTGAGGACCCGGTCGGCGCTCCAACCGCGCGACAGCAAGATGTCGGTGCCCTCGTGTATTTCGTCGCCGAGGCCGTCGTACAGGTCATCGTGCATCTGGGCGGTGAGATCTTCGTCCGAGAGGTCGGCGAGGATGATTTCTTCTTCGTCATCGTCGTGGGCATCTTCGGGTGCTTCTGCGTCAGACATGATGGAACTCCCAGGTAAGGGTGAGTATCCCGTATTACGGGAAGGCTCTGTATCGTGGCAAAGTACGTGCGTGGGTCAAGGTACAACTACCGGCGAGTTGTGTCTATGGAAAGGTTTCGCATTGGTCGCATCGTTTCCACATTGTGGGAAGCGACTGTATGGTGGGAAGCACCACATGAATATGGTGGGAAGCACCACATGAATATGGTGGGTACAGCGGGTACGACTAGGGCACGGGATGAGGCGAGCTGATGGCAAGTGTGCAGAGCGTTGATCGCTCCTTTGCGTTGCTTCAGGCGATCTCTCGCGAACCTCTAGGGATCAGCGACCTCTCCCGAGAGGTCAACCTTCCAACCAGCACCGTTGCCCGGCTGCTCAGCACCCTTGAGAACCTCGGTGCTGTAGAACGCATTGAGCACGGAAATTTCCGAATCGGTGCGGCCATTCTCACCATTGCTTCCAGTGTCGACCCGTCGCGCAACATCACCGCCGTCGCCCAAACCCACCTGATCGACCTTGTCGAACAACTCGGTGAGGCGGTTGGGCTCTCGATAGAGGTCGGCTACGACGTCAAGTACCTCTCGCAGATCGATGGTCCAAATGAAGTGCAGGTCCGCGACTGGACGGGTGAGAGTCTTCCGATGCACGTGGTCTGTTCCGGCATTGTCTTTCTGTCGCACTGGGGCGAAGACGCGCTCGAGTCTTTTCTGGCTCGCGAACTCAGCCGGTTTACCCCCAAGACGACGACGGACCCTGAGAAGCTCCGGCTGAGAATCATTAAGGCACGCGCCGACGGCTATGCCTGGACCCGAGACGAATTGGCTGAGGGGCTTAGCTCGGTTGCGGTGCCGATTTTCAGCTCGGCTGGTGATGTCATTGGAGCGATGCACTGCCATGGCCCGACCTACCGGTTCCCGGTCGCCGGTCAAGAAGAGTGGATTGCCGGCCTGCTCACCGAACGAGCAAGCCGAATCTCGAAGAGCCTCAGCTTCCCGAGTTAAACGCTAGAGCCTCGTGTCTAAAGCCGGGACCCGGTGCCAGATGCACCGCCACCGTCCGGCGACCACACGGCAATCGGCCCCTTCGCCACTTCGGTCGACACGCCATTCTTCGACGCGTTGTGAATGAAGATGGTGAAGAATCCGTCGTCGGCAAGGGCCGAGTAGACGAAGCTCGAGCCGTCGGGTGACCAGAACGTGACGCTCTTTGCGAACTGGTCGTAGAACGGCAGGTAGTCGCGAAGCAGCATGGGCGACATCTCGGCGAGCTTGGTGTAGCGGGATGATCCGTCGATCGACCACACCTGCCAACGAGCGAGCTCGCCATCGGGCGCAAGCATGAGGAGTCGGGTTCCACTTGGGTCCCAGAACATGCCACGGCGTTCCTCATCGGAAACTTGAAACGCTTCGCCGGATGAGAGCTCGTAGACCCACACCCCGCCGCCCATGGTCGGGAGGTCGGGGTCGGTTGGCTGGCGGAACGCGGTGACGGTTGTGGGTGGTGCGGCCATCAGATCGCCGAGCACCTGCACGGCGACGAACGTTTCGGTGGGGTCGACCACGATGAATGCGGTACTGGTGAGATTCGCCAGCGCGGTGGTTGTGGAACCGTCGAACGAGCGTCGTTGCAGCACCGGACTGCCGGAGGTGGTGTCGACCACAATCGCCGTACCGTCGCTCAGTGCATCGGGTGCCGAGAAGCCCAAGCCGATCGGTTCGTCGTCGCCCCGTGATGCGTTGGCGCCGCCTGGTCCGGCTTCGCCGAGCGTGAGCGTGCCGAGGTTCGGACCGACATGGGTATAGAGGGCGTCGGGCCCGACCCAATCGAAGAAGTATCCGGCGCCGCTGTCGACGGCGATCTCGTCAGCAGAGAGCGCGCCGTCGTCGACGCCGACAAGGGAGAGGTCGACCCCGGTGGCTGACGGGCCGAGCATGGCGATGCGTGTGGCCTCTGGGTTCCATGAGTTGAAGAAACTGGGAAATGGCGTGTCGATCGCTGCGCCGCGATCGGCGTCGGGCGTGTTGATAGCCAGCCTTGGGTTTGGCGAGTCCACTGTCGGCAATTCGGTCCAGGCAATCCATTGTGCGTCGGGTGACCAGGTGGGCTGTGCGACTCGCCGGTCGTCGTGGTCGGTGAGCTCGGCCACCTGGGTGCCAGTGGGTTCGAGGATCAGCAGGTCGCCGTCGTTTCCTAGCATGGCGATGAGACCCTCGGGTTCCTGTTCGACCGGAACCGGGGGAGGGGGTTCGGCCTCGAACGGGGGAACCTCGCCCTGTTCGGCTTCGTCGGGGTCCAGCTCGGCGTTGGGGTCGTCCAGGTCTGACGGGGCCGTTGTCGGCGGCGGCTCATCGGGGCTCACCGTTGTCGGGGCCGAGCTGGAATCTGCTGGAGACGTCGTGGTCGTTGTTGAGTCGGGGGGAACGAGCTGTGCCGACTCGGTGGTGCAGGCCGCTGCAACGAGGGCGAGTAGCAGGATGGTTGCGAGGAATCGCACGCGCGACACACGAGACGACGGAGGTGGCAGAGCAATCACTGCTCTAACGATATCTTCCGCCTTCGAGCTATTGGTCTCGCGCCCGGTCTCTGTGCGTGGAGCGGTGTGTCGAGCGCGAAAGCGCCGCCACCCCAAAAGGGCGGCGGCGCTCGGGATCGGAGTAGTTGTCGCCTAGGTATTTGCTACATAGGGGAACCACCACGAACCGTTGCAGTACATCGTGTCGGTTTGGAGGTTGCCCGATTCACAACCGCCGGTTGCGCTGACCCAAACGCTCGGATCCTCCGTTTGCGTTTTCTGGCCGTCGAATGACATCCAATCGACGACGAGGTTGAAATCGTGCACGTCATCGTCCATGTCATTCATGAAGGCAATCACCGGTTTGCCAGCGACTCCGTTGACCGGAATCCGGTACGTGCGCCACTCACGGGTTACCACGATCTGTGCCAACACTTCAGCGCTGCCGTCGATTCGAACCGCGAAGCGTTCGCCGCCGACCGTTCCGCGAGCCCGGACTTTGATCCAGCTACCGCCGGGGTCGGCTTCATCAGGCCCAAGCTCTGGCAGGTAGGGATCTTGAGCATCGGTGAGGTTGCCGTAGTCGTCGATGACGCCGTACGTGAAGATGCCGCCGCAGGTGATTCGTTTGCTCTTCTTGAAGCCGGGTGAACAGCCGTCGCCGTTCGTCCAGGCGCCCTCCGAGTAAACGTTTGGTTGATCGGAGTGAATCTTGAACAACCGACTATCGGCACCGGGGCC
>CALGZB010000187.1 GCA_937934655.1 uncultured Acidimicrobiales bacterium
TCGAAGATGCGGTTGCCGAGCGGCATGAGAAACGGGGAAACCTGAATCCCTGAGCTGACGAACTCGTCGACGTAGCGAAACGACACCCGCTGGACGCTGTCGGCGGCAAGTGATGCGATGTGGCGCCCCCAAAGCCATACCTCGACATGACTCGTTGTCATTGCTGGTCGCCCCAAGCCCATTCGCTCGCAGTTGGTTTGGTTGTGGTCGGGCTAGCCCGGAGCCGCCCGGAAGCATCGGGGTTCAGCGGATCGAGGGGCCGCTCGGGCAGGATTTGTTCGAGCACGTCGAGCACGTCGAGCCCGCCGAGCACCCGGATGATTCGGGTGAAAGTTTTGAGCGATGGCGAGTAGCTGTCATCGCCTTCGAAGCGGCGAATGGTGTTGATTCCGAGTCCGGCTCGCGTTGCAAGGTCCTCCTGGGTCATGTTTTGCAACAGCCGCTCGCTGCGGCACCGTTCTCGCAGCTCAGCGATGACAGCGTCGTCGGTAAGAAACAACCAGTTCATAGCTTCTAAGATACCGCGAACGGGTGATTGTGCAACAGTTATGTCAACAAGCACCCTTGGGTGGGTTGTAAAGTACGAAAGTGCCAAAGTGCCAAAGCGACTACGTGTCGATAATGGGGTTCTTGTAGTGGTCGAGGTACGTGATGTCTGACACCGGTGACCGCTGGGCGGGTTGAAAGTCGGTGCCGACGGTGTAGGCCACCGGGAGAAGCCCGGCTTGGGTCATGTGATCGGGAATTCCCAGCAACTCGGCGGCTTCTTCTTCGAACTGAAGGTGCATGGTGGTGTAACAACTGCCGAGTCCTCGGCTTCGCAGCGCGAGTTGGAAGCTCCACATCGCTGGCACGATCGAACCGAGTAGCCCGGCTGCAAGCGTGGTGATGTTGTTGGCCCCGCCGAGTTGCGGCGAGTCGAGTCGCCCCACGATCAACGGAATCACCAGGACCGGAACCTTCTGCAGGTTCTGTGCGAGATACGTGGCCGAGTCGAGCACCCGGTGCATCGTGGTGCCCTGTTCGGTTTCGTCTGCGGCAGTGGCGAGGTAGTCGCCGCCACCGCGCCGGTAGAGATCGGCGAGAGCATTCTTGCGTTCCTGATCGCGTACGACCATCCAGCGCCATCCCTGCTGGTTCGACCCGGTTGGCGCCTGAACCGCGAGCTGCAGGCACTCGAGCACTACCTCGGTCGGGACGTCGCGATCTAGATCGAGTCGCTTCCGAACTGCACGGGTGGTCGAGAGCAGCGCATCGGTCTGGGACAGGTCGAACTCCATGGCGTCAGTGTTCCACGGGGAAGGGCACCGAACCCAGCGGCGCTCGGTTCGAGCCCGCTTAGTTGATCTGCGCAGCGGCACGACGCAGCGCGTCGATGCCCTCGTCCATTTCGTCTGCGGTCACGTTGAGCATCGGGGCCATACGGACGACGTTGTTGTACAACCCACCCTTGCCAACGAGCAGGCCTTCGTCCTTGGCGAACTGATGCATCTGGACCGTCCGCTCAGCCGATGGCTCGGTTGTTCCGGGTTCGACGGTTTCGAACGCTTGCATGAGGCCCTTGCCCCGAACCTCGACGATCCATGGGTTCTCGGCGGCGAGCGCATCGAGGCCGGCACGAAAGCGTTCGCCCATGACCCGAGCGTTGTCCTGGAGGTTGTTCTCGGTGACGTAGTTGATGGTGGCAAGGCCACCGGCAGCCGACAGTGGGTTTCCGCCGAAGGTCGAGAAGTTAAGCACGTCGATAGTGTCGAAGATCTCGGCGCGAGCGACGATTCCAGCGAGCGTGATGCCGTTGCCGACCCCCTTTGCGAAGGTCAACATGTCGGGCACGATGCCGTGTGCTTGGTACCCCCAGAAGTTCTCGCCGGTGCGGCCCCATCCGGTCTGCACCTCGTCGGAAATGTAGAGGATTCCTCGGTTGTCGAGTTCCTTCTTCATCGAACCAAAGAAGCCGTCGGGCGGAGTAGCGAAGCCGCCGACGCCTTGGATTGGTTCGGCGATCAGGCCGGCGACGTCGCCAGCGCTGGTCATATCCAAGAGTTGAACAAGGTCGTCCACGCACGCGCCGGTGAAGTCGTCGCCTTCGAGGTGAGCGTGCGGGCTGCGCAACTTGTATGGCCCCTGGACGAAGGTAACCTGAAGGCCGGAAAGACTCGTCGAGGACCACGAGCTATGCGACGTGATGGCTTGCGCCGTAAATGACCGACCGTGGTAGCTGTTTCGCATGGCCAGCATCTGGTTGGACTTGCGGTAGCTGGTTGCCAGAAGCACGGCAGTGTCATTGGCTTCGGTGCCTGACGGCGTCATGAAGACGCGAGCGTCGGGGATGCCAGATAGATCGGCAATGCGTTCGGCCAGCGCAATCATTGGCTCTGAAAGATAGAGACTTGAGGTGTGCATGACCTTTGCTGCTTGCGATTGAACAGCAGCGGTCACCGACGGGTTGTTATGTCCGACCATGGTGGTCAATACCCCGCCGAAGAAGTCGAGGTACCGGCCTCCCTCGGAGTCAAAGACGTAGCTGCCCTCGCCGTGATCGATCTCGATCGGATCGGTGTAATACGGGCTCAAGAACGAGGGGAGGCTTGCGCGGTAACGGCGCAGGAGATCTTCCGACATATGTGAATTCCTGTTCCTTGTGACTTGTGAAGTACTTGTAACTCGTTACGCGAGATCGTCGCGCAGGACGCCAGCCTCGACAACGATTTTGCCGTCGACCGCCACCGTACAGTTGCGCATTGGTAGATCGAAGTGTCCCCGGCAGAATCGGCCAGCGACCTCATTTGCTCCGGTCGAGAAGACGACGTTGCCGGCGAAGGCTCGCAGCTCGGTGCCGTTGAGCGCCGACTTGTCCCACATGGCCAGAGATTCCCACCTGGCGGCCTGGTTCATGCCCCAACCAACGTGGCTGATCGCATACGCCTCCGGTTCGTCGAACGCCGCCAGGTACGAGCGCATCAGCTCGGCATCGTGGCCATCACCAGAAATCTCGGTGACGTAGTCGTCGACGAGTGTGAGGGTGATTGGCTCGCGGATGTACTCGTTGAACGTGAGGTTGATATCGCCTGGGGCTAGTACCACGGTGCCGTTTACGCGGTTTGCCGCAGGGAAGGCGAGCACAAGCCCGCCGGGCCAGTGAGCGATCGATCCTGGTTCGGTACACCAGCCGCATGATCCAGCGCGAAATGCGTCGGTCAGATCGACCGTGAGGTTGGTCCCGGCTGGCGAGGTGATCGTCATCTCGCTGGCGGCTTCAAGAAGGGCAACACCATGGTCAACCCGCTCTTTGAGCTTCGGGTCATGTGGCCAACGCTCGACATTCTCCGGGTGTTCGGCCGAGATCATCAGAATGCGCGCACCGCCGCCGAGGATGTCACCGAGTTCTGGAGCATGAAGGAGCCCTTCGGCAGTGCAATCGACAACGAAGTCTGCGGTGGCGCATGCCGCAATCGCCGAGCGATTTCCAGCGAGCGCTTGGGATGCTCCCGTCGAACGGATCGGGAGTGGTCCGGGGTTCGCTGGCGTGGGCATGCGGACGTCGACGACTGCGGCGCCGAGCATCTCTAGGGCAAGGCGGGCTGTCTCGACGATGAGCGGACTACTCGACGCCTCGTGCAGAAGCACCGCGACCTCTCCCGGTTGAAGCTCGCATGCCTCGAACTGCTCTGCGTAACGCTTCACCCAGCGCCATTGCGCGTCGTTCGCCATGGTCAAGCTCTCTCCGTTGTCGAAAGTGGCGACTGCCAGCTAGCAGTTTGGTCCCGAACGAATTGTGAGGCAAGCCACGCCTTCGTGATCAGCGGGTGTAGGTCTCGGTCGTGACATCTCCACTCGGAGCGGTGAACTCGAACTCGACGGTTGTGTCGTCGACCGAGTACTCGATCGTGCCGATGCTGCCGTCGACGTCGTACTCGAGGCGGTAGGAGTTGTTGCCGAGATCCTCGAAGTTGGTGATGGTTGCGCCAGCGAGGGGCTCGCCTGCCGGGCGGAATGCTGGTGTTCTCGGCTGGGGTTCGACTTGGTCACCAGCCTCGACAACGCCGACAAGGCCGCCATTGATGTACGGGTAGACGGTGGTGCCGTGGTAGTGGTACTCGCCGTCGGCGCC
>CALGZB010000188.1 GCA_937934655.1 uncultured Acidimicrobiales bacterium
AGGGGTGGAGGTTGCGGGCGAAGAGGTTGGTGAGGACATCCCAGTGGTGCTCGGCGGCATCGGCTTTGTAGACCGTGCGGTCGGGGAAGGCGAACCCGTGATCGGTGTCGGGGTAACGCTCGAGGCTGCCTCGTACACCCGAGTCGGCCATGTGCTGCTCCATCGCATCGACCATTTCGGGTGGAGCGTACGAGTCACGTTCGGCACAGGCCACGTAAAGCTCGCCGGTGATGTCACTCAACCGGTTGTGGGGCGAGTCGTTTTTCTCGTCGGGATCGACCACCAGGCGCACGCCGTAGATCGAGGCTGAGGCCTTCACCCGGTCGGCGTGGGCCGCGGCAACCCAAACGGCAAACGGCCCACTCATGCAGTAGCCCACACACCCGACCTTGGTCGCGTCGGCCATAGGGTCGGTGTCGGCATGGGCAAACACGGCAGCTGCATCGCGCTCGATCATCCGGTTGCTGAGGCTCATCATCAACGCACGCATCTCTTTGAGAGACTCATCCGAATCGAAGTCGAGTTCGTACGCATCGATAGAGCGGTAATACAGGTGGGGGAGGGCCACGTAGTATCCAAGGTTTGCCCAACGGCGAGCCATGTCGTGAAGCTCTTCTCGTTTCCCGGGTGCATCCATAAGGAACAGCACCATAGGGAATGGACCTTTTCCTTCGGGATGAGTGACGAACGCGCCCATCGAGCCTTCGCCGGTTTCGATCACGATCTCAGAATCAACGGTCATGGCCGGACTCTACGTGACGTCGGTGTCGATTTCGACTGCGTCGCCGCTCGCCACTCCTGCTTCTGTCTTCGCGGTTGATTGGCCGCGCACGATTGCGGCGAGGGCGAAGATCACAACCGCCACCGGAATGACTTGACCGAGGGTGAGCGGCTCGTCAAGGAATACCCAGGCCATGAGTGCTGCGGCGACCGGGATGAAGAGGGTGAAGGTCGAACCGACCCACAGCGGGATCCGCACCAGCGACCAGTTCATCAAGATGTGCCCGATGATTCCCGACACCACAAGCATCGCTGCTAGTTGTCCCCATGCCTTGGTCGACGGCAGCGACAGATCCTGGCCGAACGCCACGGTTAATGGCAGCAAAATGATGACCGACCAGATCGACGTGCCAGCGGTGAACTCGGTGGGCGTGAGGTGCTCTTTCGACTTCTTAGAAAAGATGAAATAGCCACCCCACATGAACATGGCGGCGAACGAAAGAAGGTCGCCTTTCAGGCTCCACTCGGGCGATCCGTTGGACGCAAGGATGACGCCGACGACCCCGATGAGGGCTACGAGCGACCAGAGGGCATCGCTTCGACGAATGGTCTCGCCAAAGAAGACGGCGGCCACGACGCCGACCAAGACCGGTTGAAGTGAGCCGATGAGCGTGGCATTGACGACGGTGGTGAGTCGGACGGCGGTGAAAAAGAACGCGATGTCGAGCCCGAGCGCGAGTCCGCCCAGCGCCGAGTAGCGAATGACGTGGAACCGCATGGGTGTTCCGCGCGAGGTCATCCACAAGACGATGAGTAACGAGAAGATGCCGAACCGGTACACGCCAAGCGAAAGAGCCGGCATGTCGGTGGCTTTGGCGAGGATAGTGCCGGCGCTCCAAGCCGTTACCGCAATGGCAGCGCCTAGGAGGCCTTGGGTGAGCTCGGCGGGCGAGCCCTCCACCGCAACCGATGGCATGGTTGGCATGAGGTCCTAGTTACGTTCGAGATTGCCGTGCAGAAAGTCGAGCACGGTGGGCATGGCGGTTGGGTCTTGGAAGCGGAAGAGATGGCCTCCGTTGAAGATGCGTATCTCGGCACCAGGAATCGCGTCGGCCAGGGCCACACCGTTGGAGACCGGTGCGAGGTCGTCCCACTCACCTGAGCACACCAAGGTGGGCGCCTCGATCTCGCCCAGCCGACGCTGAGCGTCGTGACGGCCGCGGGCATCAAGCTGGCGTTCGAGTCCTAGCTTCGCATCCCCGGAAAGGCCGGTGCGGGTGTTGTTGATGTAGCCGTCGTAGATCACTGCGGGCAGACCCGGGATTGGTTCGTCAGCTCCTGGGTTCCAACGATTGTCGAAGAGGCCGAGCATCATCTCGATGCGGCTCTCGGTATCGAGCGGCGCAATGGTGTGGAGCGGAAACGACGGCAATGAACCGCCGGGCGATGTGCAAAGCAGCACCATCCGGTCGACGAGTTCTGGGTAACCAATGGCCAAGTGCTGGGCCACCATCCCGCCAAAGCTTGTCCCCACCACATGGCACTTCTCCCAGCCGACAGAGCGGATCAACGCTGCGGCATCGGCGGCGTAGTCGGCCATCTCGTAGGGGCCATCAGGGATTGATGTTTGGCCGATGCCCCGCTGGTCGAAGTGCAGCACTTCGAAACCATTGTTGAGCGGTGAGCGCTGTGGTGCCGTGGCCTGAAGGGTTGCGCCCGAACCGGAGAGGTTGAGTACGGGCGGCCCATCGCCGTGGAGCTCGTGGTAGATCTCGATGCCGTTGACGGCTGCGTATGGCATGAGCGCGTTGGACCTTTGCAGGGAGAGGAGAGTAGGACAGTACGAGACCGCTGGAGGTTAACCCAATGAAGTATGTGCGTTTTGGTAACACAGGCATGCAGGTGTCACGACTGTCGCTCGGTTGTATGAGTTACGGCGAGTCGGCTCAGGGAAGTCATGCGTGGACCCTCGACGAGGAAGCGAGTCGGCCGTTCATCGGCCAGGCGCTTGAAGCGGGCATCAACTTCTTCGATACAGCCAACGTGTACTCCGACGGCTCAAGCGAGGAGATCCTTGGTCGGGCGCTGGCCGACATGAGTGGGACCTACGAGCGTCAGGACCTGGTCATCGCCACGAAGGCGTGCGGAATGATGCGTCCGACGCGCAATGGCCGTGGGTTGTCTCGCAAAGCCATCATGAACGAGGTCGACAACAGCCTGCGGCGCCTGGGCATGGATTACATCGATCTCTACCAAATTCACCGGTGGGATCATCACACGCCTATCGAGGAGACCATGGAGGCGCTCAACGACCTGGTGCGGTCGGGCAAGGTTCGCTACATCGGAGCGTCGTCGATGTACGCCTGGCAGTTCTCCAAAGCGCTCTACACCTCCGAGCTCCGAGGCTGGACCAAGTTCGTCAGCATGCAGCCGCACTACAACCTCATCAACCGTGAGGAAGAACGGGAAATGCTGCCGCTGTGCGACGACCAGGGCATCGCGGTTATTCCGTGGAGTCCAATGGCGCGAGGTGTGCTCACCCGCGACTGGGGAACCGAGACCACCCGGTCTGAAACCGACGAGTTCGGCAAGACGCTGTACGACGAGTCATCCGACCGGGTCATTGTCGAACGGGTTGCCGAAGTGGCTGAAGCACGGGGAGTCCCACGGGCACAGATCGCCCTGGCGTGGGTGCTCAAGAACCCAACCATTACGGCGCCCATCATCGGCGCCACAAAGGACCACCACATTTCCGATGCGGTGGCGGCTCTCGACATCGAGCTGACGGCAGATGAAATTACGAAGCTCGAGGAGCCGTACGTGCCGCACCCGATCGTCGGGTTCGCATAAAGGTCTGAACGGGACACGAGTAAGAAGAGTAGAGGAGCAGCTCATGCCAAAGATGACCACGGACGAACTGTCAGGCTTTCTCGCCGAACCGCGCCACCTTCTTCGGCTGGGGACGGTCGACCCCGAGTCGATGCCGTCGGTGGTGCCAATCTGGTTCCTTCACCGTGACGACAAGATCTGGTTTACACCTCGGGCCCGCTCGGAGTGGTTTGGGCATCTGCGGAACAACACAAAAGTGTGCTGCACCATCGATGAGAGTCAGGGGTCGCTGCGCAAGGTAGTGGCCCGTGGCGAGGCAATGCTCGAGTTCGACGTTGGCAACGACGACGGTTGGCGCGACATCTACCGCGACATCACGATGCGATATGTGCCCGAAGGGTTCGGCGAGGCGTACCTCACCGACACCCATGACGAACCCCGTGCGCTGTATTCGCTGGCTCTGCCCGACGCTCGAGTCGAAACGTGGCGAATGCCAACCGAGAAAGGCGAGAACCCGCTCGACGTGTGGGCGCCGAAGTATTACCACGACGGCCGAAGCCCGGGAAGAAAAGACGCCGCCTCATGATCGAGTTGAGCGTCGATGACCGCATCGACTTTGAGGCCTTCCACGTTTCGCTCACCGAACACCTCGCCGAAGCGAACCCGCTTCATATTGCGCCGGTGGGTTCGTCGATCTGCTTCTCGTTGGCCGATGACCGTGCCGTTACGTACCGGCAAACCGACGCCGGCGTTACGGTCGAGGTCGGCTCCCAAGCCAACTGTGTCATGGTTCTCGACGAGTCGGCATGGCAGCTTTTTGCCTCGCAATACCTCGGCGTCGTTGGGCTGGCGATGACCAATCGCATCGAGTTCACCGCCGGCGGCTTCGGCGAGTTCATCGGATGGGATGCGGCTCTTAAACACCTGTACTTCGACCACCCCATCTACCAACCGCCACCGCAACCCTTCGACCCGCCCCGGGCGTTCAGCCTGAACGACACCGACGCCGAGATGACCGAAGCGCTGGCCACCTACGGGTTTGTCCTCATCAAGTCGGTGTTCACGCCCGAGGAAGTGGCCACAATGCAAGCCGACGTCGAGTCGGCGAAAGCGGCGGCGACTCCTGATGATGGGAAGTCGTGGTGGGCCACTCTCGGCGCCGGCGACGAAGTGTGCTGTCGGGTGAACTACCTCAGCGACCAGTCGGCGTTCATCGATTCGCTCACCACCGACCAGCGGATCCTTCGGGTCGGAGCGCTGTCGGGCAACCCCTTGGTCTGCTGCGACCGCAACAGCGATGGACACTCGGTGGTCATCAAGTATCACGACGTCGACCAAGGGTTGGCCGACCTGCCCTGGCACACCGACTGCGGCAACGGCGGACACGACCTGCTCTGCCCAATGATGAACCTCGGTATCCAACTCGATGCTGCGAGCGAAGCCACCGGCCAGGTGCATTACCTTCCCGGCTCAACCGGAACGGCCGTTATCGGCAGTCGCCCTCGACGAGACTGGCAAACCTTCGCCATCGACACCGAGCCCGGCGACCTCACCGTGCATATGGGCCACACCTGGCACTACGCGCCACCCCCAACCGAACCCGGCCCGGGCAGACGAGCCATCTACATGAGCTTTCATCGTTCCGAACTCAGCGAACGACTCGGTCCCTACCAGGCGTACAACGACGTGCTGTTCGCCGAAGGCTCCGGACGAATCCGCGTCGATATGTGACACCGGAGTATGGCTTTCGACGCTGCCTCGTTCGACATGTACCGTCGAAGCATGGCGGATGATGAGAACCGAATCTTTGTTGCGATAGCTGCATATCGGGAGCCTGAGCTTCGACTCACGATGCAAAGCTGTATCGATCAAGCCGACCATCCGGAGCGAGTCGTTTTCGGTGTCTGTCTTCAGCACGATGTTGATGGTGACCCGGCAACGCACCCCGATTGCCTTGATGGTTTGGACGCAACAGTCCGGCTCGAGTCATTCGACTGGCGCGAAAGTAGGGGTGGCTGTTGGGCGCGGCATCGCGTGCAAGGGCTGTATGGCGGCGAAGAGTTCACGCTGCAGATCGATGCGCACTCGCGTATGGAACCGGGGTGGGATACATCGCTGATCGAGATGATGGCCGCGTTCCCGTCCGACAAGCCGCTCATCACGGGTTTCCCGCCGCTCTACAACCGCCAGGACGGGCGCGACATCATCCCGTCAACCGATCGATCCATTGTCCCGGTCACCGTGGCCCGAAGTTGGGACGTCGAAGGCTGGATATGGCACCCAACTCACGTCGTCGAGTCCGAGACATCGATGCCTCGCTCAACCAGATTCTTGTCGGGTGCGTTCGTATTCACCCTTGGGGCTTGGAACCGCGAGGTCCGCCAAGACCCCGAGCATCTCTACACCGGCGAAGAGTTTGCGCTGGCGGTTCGTTCGTTCACCTCCGGCTATGACCTGTTCAACCCCTCGAAAGTTGTGGTGTGGCATCGCAACCATCCGGTTCGGAACCCGAAGTTCATTCACGAAGCGCCGAAAGCCGAAGTGCGTGGGCGGCACGATCGTGCGCTCAAGCGGTTGCGTGCACTTTTGCGCGGTGATCGAGATCGGATCCTCGTTCCCTACTCGGTTGGCTCCGAACGATCGGTCCAACAGTTCAGCGAGTGGTCAGGGCTCGACTGTGCCACCTTTACGGCGAGCGATGACGCGTGCAACGGCGTTGCGCCACGAAACCCGCAGCGCACGCCGTCTAGTTAGACGTCGGTGAGATTGCGGGTGTTGACGAACTCTTTCAACATTCTCAGCAGGTCTGCCGCATAGTCGAGCGCCGCATCGTCAGGGTCCACATCGATTGGCTCCCAGGGTGTGTAGTTCTGCTTGTACCAAAGGGTCTCGCCTTGTCGGTCGAGAACCTTCTGGCAGTAGTGGATGATCGGGGCGCCCCGCACGGCATCCTCGGGCCATGGCATCCAAGCACCCAGTGTTTCGTAGCGTATGGAGAGTCCGAACTCTCGGAGCGTGTACACAAACGCAAACATGTCGGCTTCCCAGGACTTCGGAATCTCGCGCTTTAGGAGCGCGGTGACTTCGATCCACCGAGGCATGATCCGCCGAAGGTCGCTGGTGTGAAGAATCATCGGCCAAGTCAGCGGCGGGAGGTCGCCGTCTCCAGGGGAGATATCGTCCAGGATCCCTTTCATGTGGGGGTTCATTCCGAAGTCGAGCCAGTGCTGGCCAACGATCTCGCCCGGCTCTGCCCGGTCATGGATTGGTGCGCGGAAGGCGAAATCAGAATCAAGAATCAGAACGGACCCGACCGGCCGCTCGGTGTCCAGCCACTCCTTGAGCGAATGAAGCCGATTGAACCCGGCGTACAGCACCGAGATGAGTGGGTGGGTGTTGCTGGCCTTGGTGCGAACGACCCGTGCGATGTCGTGTTGTGGCAGTTCCTGGCCGTCGGGTGTGCCGACAAGACGCAGAAGTTCGCCCGGCATTCCGGCCTTCTTCCAGGTGTGTTCGAGGAACTCGACCTGCCAGGTTCCGTAGGGATTCGTGTCGGTGCAAACCACCGAATACAAGGGTCCGTATGGGTCGCTCATCGAATGGTTTGAGTATCTCGGTATATTTCCGCCATGTCTGAAGGTTAGGGGATATGTGCCAGAGCACCTAATATTGGCCGAATGGCTCTGGCGGAAACCCAAACACCCGACGTCGATCCGTTCTCGGATCGACGAATTCTCGTACTCATTGCTGCGGATCGAGATCCGGAGCTGGCGAGTACCGTCCGGAGCGCACTCACCCAAGCTGCCTACCCGGAGCATCTTCGTTTCGCGATCTGCCATTGTTTCGACGAGTCGACCAGGTCGCAGTTGGAGGAGTGGGCTGATGATCCACGGTTTGGGATCGATTCGGTTCCGTTTGCTCGCTCTCACGGACGGTCATGGGCCCGGGCGAAGACGGTCGAGAAATTCGACGACGAACCTTATGTCGTGCAGATCGATGCCCACACCCGTTTCGCCGTTCGTTGGGATGTCGGCTACATCGACATGATCGAGTCGATCGATTCGCCCGCAGCGGTTCTTACGACGAAGCCTCCGATCTATCAGATTGGCGAGAGCGGGTCTGCTGCCTACGAGCTTGTAACCGCACCGACCGGTAGCGAGGCGGGGATGCCTGCGACCCAAGTGCTCATTGGTGGGCACTTCTTTACTCGTGGATCGTTCTGTCGCGATGTTGCCTACGACCCCAACTGGTCCGCCGAGGCCGAGGATGTCAGCCTTACCGACCAAGCCAAAAAACAGGGCTATCAACTCTATCGCCCAGCCGAGAGTCTGGTCTGGCGTCATGGCAGTGCGGTTGAGTTCGCGGTACCCGATCGCATTGAGGCTCTAGCAGCAGCGACTGATGGCGGCGGCATTGCTTTTGATCGCACGTGGGATATCGAGACCGACCACATCGACTTCACCACGGACTATCAACAGTTTGTTTTTGCGCTGTTGGGAGCCGACGACACCGAACTGTTCCGTTCCGACATCGAGAACCCGATGGTGCTGAATGGAACGAATCAATCGGTCACGGTGTCCGCAGCCGGTCTCGATGACATCCCCGACAAGTACCTTCTGTGGCCCGTGCAGGCTGACGGGACCTTTTCCGATCGGCGCGTGTTTCCGATTCCTCCCGAGGCTGTGCTTGCCACTGCGCCGGTCGCTCCCGTCGTCCCCGCAGCCATCCCTCCGGCCACCCCTCCTCTCACGAATGCGGCCGCTCCGATCGCGGTCGACTACAGCCACTACTTGATCGTGCTCTTCAACGGCGCTGGTGAAGAGATCGAACGCCGGGAGCTGCGCGACCCGGAGGTGCTCGCTGCTGGCGTTGATGCCATTGAGCTCACCGGCATGAACCGGGAGCGCGTCGATCGGTACTTCGTGGCCTCGGTTCGTCGAGATGGCACGGTTGGGTCGAGCCGACTCGTCGTGCCCTAGGGCGTTACTCGGCCCACGTATCGCCGTCGGTTTCCATGAGCGCGACCAGCTTGTCGAGGGCCCGTTTGCCTTTCAGACCGAAGATCGTGTCGAAGGCAGGCGAAGCCACCGACTTGAGCGGTCCACCCCACTCATAGGCGTAACTCCAGTGGAGTTCGCACACATTGTCGGCCTTTGGTTCGATTCGCCATTCCTCGGCAAACGCCTTCATCGGGAGTGTCGTGCGGTCGAACCGGAAGGCCATTAGACGGCCGTGCTCAAACCCGGTGAAATACTCCTCGATGGCCAGACCCTTCGACGTGACCGTTCGTGTTGTGCCGATGCCAAAGGGCTTTGGTGAGGTCCACTCGACGTCGATGTCGAGGAACTTCTTCCACGAGACCGGATCTTCGAAGGCACGAAACAGCGTGTCGGCCGAACAGCCGATGAGCTTTGACATCGATCGCTGGACCGGTCCGGTGTGGACATAGTCGGCATCGACGGGTTCGAGGTCTCTGAGCTTGGGCATGGTTTCTACTTCTTCGGCTTCGGATCGGGCTCGATGATTCCGGCGAGCTCGAGAATGGTGGTTGGGGGCAGGTACTGGTCGGTGACGCGGGCACCTCGGCTCGATAGCGCATTTTCGATGGCGTTGGTGAGCGCTGCTGGAGCGCCGATCATGCCGCCTTCGCCAACGCCGCGGAAGTCGTTCTCGCCGGGTGTGAGGGTCTCGAGGTGGATGATGTCGATTTCTGGAATCTCCATCGCGGTTGGAATGAGGTAGTCCATGTAGGTGGTGGTCTGGATGTTGGCGTCCTCGTCATAGGACATACCTTCGTACAGCACCGCTCCAACACCCTGAGCAATCCCACCCCGGACCTGCCCATCGACGATGGCCGGGTTGATGATGGGGCCGCAGTCCTCCACTACGAGATAGCGGGGGATGTTCACGAGGCCGGTATCGAGATCGACCTCGACAACGCAGGCATGGGCTGCGCACGACCAACCGCCATCGCCTTTGCCCTTGTAGTTGACGGTGGCTTCGAAAGCTTCGGCGGTGTCTGGAGCGTTCTCGCCGACCTGGGCCTGAGCGACCTCGGCAAACGACAAGCCTCGGGACGGCACGCCAGCGACATGGATGTTTCCGGCGATGATTTCGATGTCGCCGACCGAAGCTTCGAGCATGTCGGCCGCCTTCTCGGCGATGAGCTTGCGAAGCTCGCGGGTGCCGAACTTGATCGACCCGCCACCAATGGGGCCGCCGCGGCTTCCGCCGGTTCCGATGAAGCTGAAGTTGGTCTTGTCGGTGTTGCCCCAGATGAGCTCGATGTCGTCGATGTTGACCCCGAGTTCATCGGCGGCGATCTGGGCGTAGGTGGTTTCGTGGCTCTGCCCGTGCGGCATTTGTGGGGTGTAGAGCTTCACGGACCCGTCAGCTTGCACGACGGTGCGGGCTTTCTCGTCGGCGACCACATCGGTGCCCGGGTTAATCGAGTCGACATAGTTGGGTGGTCCGGGCGCAGCCTCGTGGAAACAGGCAAATCCGATGCCGAGCGCACGTCCGTCGGCTGCGGCAGCTTCCTGTTCGGCCTCGAACGACGGTATGTCCATCTCGGTGATGAGACGCTCGAGGCATTTGCGAGTCGACATTGTTTCGTCGAGGGTCGGCCCGGTGATCATCTCGTTGGGCATGTCGGCCTCACCGAACATGTTTTGCAGACGCAGGTCGGTTGGCGACCTGCGCAGCGCTCGGGCGGCGATATCGATGATGCGTTCGCGTACCCATGTTTCGTTGGCCCAAGGGCCTCGGTAGGCGATGTACTTGCCTTTGTTGGTGCAGACGATCTTGGTGTTGAGCTGGAAGGCGTCCCATTTGTAGGAGCCAGGGAACATCACCTTCATGACCTGGGTGATAAATGCTGGCCCGATGGGGAACCCCGGGTACGCGCCCTGGTCCATAACCAGATCGACCTTGAGTCCGCGGAAGGTCCCGTCGTTATCGAGTGCGATCGATACGGTCATGTCCTCTTCGCGAGCCTGACCGCCGTCGATGAGGTTCTCGACCCGGTCTTCAATCCATTTCACGGACCGGCCGGTTTCGATTGCGGCAACGGCGAGAGCAATGTCTTCGCGTGCAACCGAACCCTTGGCCCCGAAACCGCCGCCGATGTCCTGAGCAAGAACCGTCGGAAAGTCGGCCTTGCCGGCAAGGTTCGCGCTGATCCGGTTGAGGTGCAGCGGGAACGACTTGTCCTTCTTCAGCTGCGTGACGGCGCCGGCGTTGTCAGACTTCTTCAACGTTTCGCCGTGCTCGTCGACAAACGCTTTGAGTCCTTCGAGGAGGTTGGTACGCCGTTCCTTGTTGGTGAGAAAGCTCTTCAGCGATTCGGTCGTGCTCTTCTTCTCGGTAAGCCCAGCGATCACCCAACGAAGAACGTGGCTGGATTGCGTGGCGTTGGTGATGGTGAGGTGGCCGGTTTGTTGATCGACTTCAACCACTGAGCCGCGTGTTTCCATTGGCTGGTTGGATTGGCGCTGGCAGGAAAACCGCTCGGTGATAATGCGGTCGGCGCCGGCAAATACCGAGTCGATATCGCCGAACGTGTCGACGCTGTCGAACAGAACGTTTCCGTCGGCCTTCTCCCACAGCTGATCTTTGGATGGACTCAGTGCGTCGCTGATTGAAGCCACTGGTGTGAGCGGTTCGTAGTCGACCTCGACGAGTTGGGCGGCGTCCTCGGCGAGGTACCGCGATTCGGCGACGATGATCGCGACCGGATCGCCGACCAGCCGTACCTTGTCGTCGCTGAGCGCCCAGTACAACGGGGTGTACATGTTGGGGAGCATCATGAACGGCGGGAACGGGTTGGTGAGTTCCTTCATCTCGGCGCCGGTGATGATTTTGACGACACCAGGGGCTCGGCGAGCGGCCGTGACATCGATACGGCTGATGAGCGCGTGGGCCACGGTGCTTCGAACAAAGTGGGCGTGAAGCACACCCTCGGGGGCCAGGTCGGCCACGTAGTTACCCTTGCCGCGCAGGAGGCGATCGTCCTCGACTCGTTTGACGCTTTGACCAACGAAGCCAAGTCCCGAGGTCTGTGTGTTGCTGTCGGTTGCCGTCATTGCGATACCGCCTTTCCAGCGAGAAGTTCGACGGCGGTCTCGACGCCTTTGATGATCGATTCGTAGCCGGTGCATCGGCAGAGATTGCCGCTGAGCTCTTCACGAATCTGGTCGCGGGTGGGGGAGGGGTTCTCGGCAAGAAGCGCCACCGTGCTCATGAGAAATCCGGGTGAGCAGAAGGCACATTGAAATCCGTGAGCGTCGTGCATGGCTTGTTGGATTGGGTGAAGCTCGTCGCCATTGGCGAGGCCTTCGATGGTGGTGAGTTCGTGGCCGTCAGCCTGAATGCCAAGCATGAGGCACGACCTGGCTGGCTGCCCATCGACGAGGATGGTGCACGCCCCGCAGACGCCGTGTTCGCAACCAAGATGGGTCCCGGTGAGTCCAGCGTCTTCGCGAATGACGTCGGAGAGGCTGCGTCGGGGGTCGACGTCGGCTTCAAAGGAAGATCCATTGAGCGTGCAGCTGAGAGGTGCGGTTTCGCCGATTTGTGTGGTGTTGTTCATGCTGGAACTCCGATGCGTGAGGCGGCGCTCTGAAGCCCGCGAGAGGTAAGGACGCCGGCAAGATGTCGGCGGTAGTTGGTGCTGCCGTGGATGTCGGCGGTCGGGGCAAGGGTTTCTGAAACGATCGACGCAGCAGAGGCGAACACCTCGGCGGAGGCCGGCTTCCCGACGAGGGCAGCTTCGGCGTCGGCGACCCTCAGCGGTGTGGCTGCGACGCCAAAGAATGCCAAGGCAGCGTCGGTGATGGTTCCAGCATCGACATCGATTCGACAGGCGAGCCCGACGAGGGCGTAGTCGCCGTGACGACGACTCACCTCGACAACCGCGCCCCCGGATTGCGGCGACCACGCCGGGAAACGTACTTGGGTGAGGAGCTCATCGGCCCGAAGCGTGGAGGTGAGGTAGCCGTCGAAGAAGTCGGCGGCGTCAATGCTGCGCTCGCCGGCGGAGGAAACGGCGACCATGGTGGCTCTGGTGGCGAGGCACACGGCTGGCATTTCGGCAGCCGGGTCGGCGTGAGCGATGCTTCCCGCCACTGTGCCGCGGGTTCGAATTGCGCGGTGGCCGACATGGGGCATTGCGTCGGCGATGAGCGGCGCCAGACGGGCGATGTCCTCGGAGCGTTCGGCTTGCGCATGGCGAACGAGCGCACCGATGGTGACCCCGCCATCAGCCTCGAGACCGATCGCATCAAGGTCGGGCACTTGGGAGATGTCGATGACATGTTCTGGAGGTCCGAGGCGCAGGGCCATCGTCGGCAGCAAACTTTGACCGCCCGCAAGAATCTTGCCGTCCTCCCCGTATGTCGCGAGCAGCTCAATGGCTTCGTTCAGGCTGCGCGCCCGGTGATACACAAAGGGTGGGTTCTTCATGGACTCACAGTAGTCACCACTCTTGTGCGGCTCGCCAACGGCCTGCTAACGCTCGAGCTCTACGCTCAGACGCACCAGTCAATCTCGAGGATTTTCGCTCTTTCCATGGACTTCACAACGTCAGTCGAACACGCAGAACTTCGTCAGCGAGCACGCAAAGTAGCTACCGATGGTGTTGCCGAGTTCGGCCGCTTCAACGACAGCTGGATCAACGGATTCTCCAAAGAGTTCGCCAAGGTGATGTCGGCGGAGGGTTGGATCGGCATGGGCTGGCCGAAGGAGCATGGCGGTCGCGAACGGCCGCCTATCGAACGAGTCATCGTTGCCGAAGAGATGATCGGTCTCGGAGCCCCCATCGCAGCGATGTGGTTTGCCGATCGGCAAATGGGCCCGACGATGATTGCCTACGGCACCGCCGACCAGCAGGCCGAGTACCTCCCGGCAATGCTCTCGGGTGAAACCACGTGGTGTATCGGAATGAGCGAACCCGATGCCGGGTCGGATCTCGCCGGCCTCAAGACCTCAGCCGTTCGAGACGGCGACGACTTCATCATCAACGGCCAGAAGATCTGGACGTCCTTCGGCGAAGTCGCCGACTACTGCTACCTGATTTGTAGCACCGCGAGCGACGGGCCGCCGCACAAGGGCATCAGCGAGATTGTCGTACCGATGGACTTGCCCGGTATCGAAGTTCGGCCAATCACCGACATGACCACCAATCGCCATTTCTGCGAGGTGTACTTCACCGACGTGCGAGTGCCGGCCATCAACCTTGTTGGGGTCGAGGGAAACGCCTTTAAACAAACAATGGTCCAGTTAGGCCATGAGCGCGGCGGTATCGACCGTTTGGTCTCGAACCGCCCGCTGTATGACTACGCACTGACCCTGGCAGACACCGCCGATCCGCTGGTTCGCCAGGAAATCGCCCGCCTGGAAACCGGCTACCGGGTTGGACGGATGCTCGTCTACCGCGAGGTGCTTCGACAAGCGCCCGAAGGGTTCAGCGCCGCCACCAAGGCCTACTGCACCGAACACGAGATTCGGGTGGCGGATTTTGCCGCACGGGTTCTTGGCGCAGCGGCGACGCTTGACGACGAGTGGAGCAAAGAAATTGTGTACGGACCGGCGTACACAATCATGGGTGGAACCTCCGACATCATGAGAAACATCCTCGGTGAGCGGGTGTTAGGACTTCCCCGAGAACCTCGCTAATTCCTTAGATTTTGGCGAGTTTTACCGATTTTGGTTGTGGACACTCGTTTTTGAAGACGGTAGCGGGACACTCTGCGCCGATTGATTCATGCGATTGCCCGGAATCACATGAACAAATCTCTCTTCCGCCTCCGGCCTGTCACAAAGACCTCGGTCGGCGTTCTTCTGGTCATCGCGCTGCTTGGCGCGCTTCTGGCGGTCGGGTCACATACACCTGCTGCGGCGGTGACGCCGTTTACGTCGGTCTTTAGCGCGAACGCCCCTGGCGACATCACCTTTGTGTCCAACACGCTTCAGACGTGCAGCACTACCGGCACCAACGGCGCAACGTGTGTCTCGAATGGCCAGAACGGCAACGGGGCAAACAACCAACACACGATGATCAATGTCGATATCGACAATGACATCACAACCCCGAACTCGTCCTCGAATGACCTAACGCTCGGTGGCGGAGCAACGGTGCTCTTCGCCGGCTTGTTCTGGGTTGGTTATGCGCGGGTCGCCAACACCTTCGACTCGACGGTGAAATTCGAAACGCCTGCAGGTGGCGGATACACCACGGTCACCGCGCTCGATATCGACAACCTTGGGTCGCGGCACTTCGGGGCCTACGCCGATGTGACCGGTCTGGTTCAGGCTGGCGGCAACGGTACCTACACTGTGGCCGATCTCGACCTCAGCACAGGCAGCAGCGGTCGGTATGGCGGTTGGACACTTGCGGTCGCGTTCGAAGACAACAGCGAACCGTGGCGCAACCTGAGCATCTTCAACGGCTACGACTTCGTCTACAGCGCCAACAGCTACAACGTGCCGCTAACCGTCGCCGGCTTCAACGCCCCGCCAGTTGGTCCGGTTCAAGCGAAGATCGGTGTGCAGACCGGTGAAGGCGATGCCGCTTATTCGGGTCCACGAACCCAGGTAAACGGCACGGACATCTTCGACGCGATGAACCCATCGAGCAACGTGCAGAACTCGACGATCTCGATTCTCGGCACGCCTGCCAACACGCTGGCGAACCCGAGCTACCCCAACCAGCTCGGCTTCGACGCCGACATCATTGCTGCGAACGGATTGATTCCGCCGAGCGCCACGTCGGCGGAGCTTCGGTTCCGTTCGACCGGTGATGTCTACGGCGTCAACCTCATCAGTACGGCTATCGATATCTACGTGCCAAACCTCACGTCGAGTCTCGAGAAGACCGGCGATGACCTAAACGGTGAGCTACCGCACCCGGGCGACATCATCGAATACCGGATGACCTTTGACAACAGTGGTGAGGATCCGGCAACCGGTGTGACGATCACCGACATCATTCCTGCGGGCACGACCTACGTGCCCAACAGCCTGAGCATCGTCCAGGATTCAACCAGCACGGGGCCGATGACCGATACCGCCGGCGACGACAACGCGTTCTTCGATGCCGGCGCAAACACGGCCACCTTCTATGTCGGCGACGGAGCAACGGCCACCGCCGGTGGAACGGTGCAGCCGCTCTCCCAAGGCGGACAGGTTCACGAAGTCGCCTTTCAGGTACAGGTCGATGACACCTCGGCGTTCGCGACGGTAAGTAACCAAGCGAGCGTCGACTATGTCGCCGACTTTATTAACGAGGCATATACCGCCACGACCAACCCGGTCGATCACGTCATTGTGCCGCTCGTGGATCTTTCAATCGAAAAGACCGATGCTGTCGACCCGGTGAACTCGGGTGACACAATCGACTACACCCTTACCGTCGACAACGCCGGACCATCGACTGCCGACAACGTCGTCGTAACCGACACCCTTCCCGCTGGGGTCAGCTTCGTTTCGGGCACCGGCTGTTCCGCAGCCGGATCGACCGTTACGTGCAACCTTGGGGCGATTGCCTCGGGAGCATCGGGAAGCGTTGTGGTCACCGTTCTTGTTGACCCAGGCGTTACCGGCAGCTCGGTGACCAACCTTGCCTCGGTCACCTCGGACACCCACGAGCACGACACGACGAACAACTCGACCAAAGAGACGACGGCATTGGGTCGTTCGGCAGATCTCGCTCTTGCCAAGAGCGCCCCGGCAACGACTGCTGGCGGAACCACGCTTACGTACACCGTCGACGTTTCAAACCTCGGCCCATCCGATGCCCTGAACGTCACCATGTCCGACCCGCTTCCTGCGGGCGTTTCCTATGTCTCCGCGGTCGCTGATCTCGGTGGAACCTGTACGACCGCTGTGGTTTGTACCTGGCCATCTCTGGCAGTCGGGGCATCATCGGAAGTCACCATCGTGGTTGACGTTCCCGCCTCGACCCCCGACGGCACGATGATCGTCAACAATGCGTCGGTAAGCGGCTCCGACCCCGACCTAATCGCAGCAAACGACACCGCAAGCGCAACGACCGAAGTCCTCCAACTCGCCGACCTAACGGTCGACAAGACCGCTCCTGCGACGGCGGTTCCGGGCGGTCAAGTCACCTACACCCTCGACATCGAAAACCTTGGCCCGTCTGATGCGGTTAATGCGGTCGTGACCGACCCGGTTCCCTCTGGGGCCTTCACCCTCAACACGCTCGCCAGCTCGTCGGGTTGCAGCTTGGCCGCCGGCGTCATTACCTGTAACGCCGGAACGATTTCTGCGGGCGGATCCTCTTCCTTCACCGTGGTGTTCGACATCGACTCATCGGCCGCCGACGGCTCCGTCGTGACCAACGTGGCCACCGCAAGCAGCGATACCGACGACCCGGTCTCGGGCAATGACGATTCCAGCGTCAACACCACACTGACCAGAGAGGCCGACCTGTCGGTTCGTAAGGACGACAACACCGCCCTTGCCGTCGCTGGTGTGGCGATTTCCTACACTCTCGAGTACGAAAACAACGGCGACTCCGATGCCACGGGTGTGGTTATTACCGACACGCTTCCCCCGGGAACAACCTTTAACGCCGGCGCATCCGATGCGATTTGTTCGGCGTCCGGTTCCACCGTCACCTGTAACCTCGGCTCGGTTGCCAATGGTGCAAATGGTGTGGTGACCATCGTTGCTGATACCGACCCGTCGATCGTCGACGGCATCGCATTGCACAACGAAGCCACAATTGTCGGCAACGAAACCGACCCGGCTCTGTTGAACAACAGCACGTCGGTCGACACACCAGCCGAACGATCGGCCGAGCTCGAGATGACTAAGATCGATAGCGTCGACCCGGTCCTTGCCGGAGAGAACGTTACCTACACGGTGACCGTGAAGAACATCGGTCCATCGGTGGACGACAACATCGTCATGACCGACACGCTTCCACCTGGCGTCACCTTTGTCTCGGCAAGCGCCGGCTGCACCGAATCCGGTGGAGTGGTCACCTGTCCGGTCGGAACCCAGATACCTGGGCAGATGGCGAGCTTCGACATCACCGTCGAGACCGACTCATCGCTCGCCGATGGAACGATTCTTAACAACAGCGCCTCAGCAAATGGCGATGCCTCACCAGTGATGACCGTCACCGAGGTCACCACCGTCGAAACCGAAGCCGACCTATCGGTGGCAAAGACCGGACCAGCAACCGTCGTTGCCGGAACCTCCATCACCTACCTGGTGAGCGTCGCCAACGCTGGCCCGTCCGATGCCCAGAACGTGCAGCTGACAGATGCGCTGCCAACCGGCGCTAGTTACAGCTCCCACACGGTTACGAGCGGCACCGGAACGTGCACCGCCACCGCGTCCAACGTCACGTGTAACCAAGGTTCGCTCGGCTCGGGCGAGATCTTTGCGGTGCAGATTGTGGTGGACCTTGCCGAAACCCTTCCCGATGGCGGTTTGGCAACCAACACGGCGCTGGCCAGCACCGATACTGACGACCCGGACCTTTCGAACAACGACGACGACATCGATACCGACATCGACCGCAGCGCTGATCTTGCGCTCTCGAAGACGACGATCACCCCGACCGTTCTTGCCGGTGAGAAGGCCACGTTCCAGCTCACCGTTACGAACAACGGCCCGTCAGAGGCAACTGGTGTTGTGGTTGCCGACACCCTTCCAGCCGGCTTTACGTTTGACGCCGCCGGTAGCTCAACCGCCTGCGCGACTGGCGTTAGTTGTAGCGTTCCAACCTCCCTGCTGACCGGCGAGAGCTACACGTTTACGGTCGTCGCCACTGTGGCCGCGGCCACCGCCGAGGGCACCTTCACCAACAACGCGTCTACCTCGGCGACCGAGCCTGATCCCGTTGGTGCGAACGATGACGCCAGCTCGGACGTCGAGGTGATCACCCAGGCGAACCTGTCGATTCTCAAGACCTCGAGCGACACCACCTTTACCCCAGGTACGACGCATTCCTATGAAGTGACCGTCACCAACGCCGGACCCTCAGTCGCTCAGAACGTGGTGGCCACCGACGTGTTACCCAGCGGTCTCACCTTTAACCCCATCGGAAGTTCACCTGCTTGTGCCGCTGGGGTCTCCTGCTCTGTGGCATCGCTTGCCTCGGGTGCATCGACCACCTTCACCATCGTCGTCGATATTGATTCGTCGCTGACCGGCTCGGTCCTTAACTCGGCTGATGTCGGCTCTGACACTGACGACCCAGACGCTTCGAATAACACCGATTCCGACACGACCCCGCTTGTTCCAATTGCAGATCTTTCCGTCGCGAAGTCGGCAGCGGTCACCGTGGTCGCCGGGAATCAACTCGTCTATACGATCGACGTCGCGAATGCTGGACCATCCGATGCTGGCAATGTGGTCGTCACCGACACGCTCCCTGCCGGGGTCACGTTCGTATCGGCACCCGGTTGTACCGAGGTCGGGGGAGTAGTCACTTGCTCTGCCGCATCGGTGGCCGCTGGCGCTGCAACGAGTTTCACCGTCACCGTCGACATCCCGGCGTCGGAAGACGCTGGCACCATCCTCACCAATGATGTGCTGATCTCCTCGGACGCAAGCGACCCGGATACGTCGAACAACGCCGACACGGTCGATACCGAGGTCCTCCGAGAGACCAACCTCACCATTGCCAAGGTTGTTAGCCCCACCACCGGAGTCGCCGGTGCATCGGTGACGTACACGGTTACTGTCGAGAACGCCGGGCCTTCAAATGCGGCCGACGTTTCCGTTGTCGACACCATGCCTATTGGGATCACCTCGGGCAGTATCTCGGCCAACATCGGGTCCTGCGCGAGCCTTGGCTCTGGGATCTCCTGCTTCAACCCCGACCTGCCTCCTGGCACGCCGATGACCATTACGTACACAGGAGTCATCGCCGCATCAGCGACGGACGGTTCGGTGCTTACGAATGGAGCGACGGTCTCAACCACCAGCGATGAGACCTCCACAACCGACAACAACGCATCCGCCGACGTCACCATCGCTACCGACGCTGACCTGTCGGTAACCAAGACCTCAGGCGTCGGCGAAGTCATCGCCGGCGAGGCGATTTCGTACACCATCGAAGTCGCCAACGCTGGCCCATCCGACGCCCAAAATGTTGTACTGACCGACGCGGTTCCGGCCGACCTCACGATCGATGCCGTGGCGCCCGCCTTCTGCTCGTTTACCGGGGGCACCGTGACCTGTTCACCAGGGACAATCGCCGATGGCGGTTCGGTCACCATTACCGTTGATGCAACCGTTTCTGAAGACGCGGTTGACGGTTCGACGCTCAGTAACACGGCAACAGCAACATCAGACACCTCCGACCCGGACTCGAACAACGACACTGGACTCGACGAAACCGACGTTGCGAAGTCGGCCGACCTTTCGGTGGAGAAGACGGCTGCAGTCGGCACGATTTCGGCTGGCGAAACACTTCTCTACAACGTTGATGTGGCAAACATCGGCCCATCGAGCGCCACGAGCATCGTGGTCACCGACAACCTGCCCGCCGGCGTCACGTTCCAGCCGAGTCTCTCCGACACCAACTGTTCTGCCGTCGGCAGCACTGTTACCTGTAACTTCGCCTCGCTGGCTTCCGGCGCGGATTTCACCTTCGTGATCGCAGTAGATCTCCCCGCCACCCTCGCCGACGGCACCGTACTCACCAACACCGCCACGGTCGCCGCCGCCGAAGATGACCCCATCGCAGCGAACGACACCGACGATGATGAGATCACCCTCGACAATCAAGCCGACCTGTCGATCGTGAAGGACGCCAACGGCAGTGTCGTTGCTGGCGAATCGATTGCGTGGGATCTGGACATCGCTAACTCTGGCCCAGCCGACGCCATTGACGTTGTGGTCACCGACGCTCTGCCAGCCGGTACGACCTTCAATGCCGCTGGCTCCGACGCCCGCTGTTCAGCCATAGGCCAGGCCGTTACGTGTCTGCTCCCGATCCTCGCAACAGGCGCCGCCGACTCGTTTGTCGTCGAGGTCGATGTGGCGTCGTCGGTCGCTGACCTTGCCACCCTCACCAACGTGGCAGGCGTGGCCTCGAGCACCGATGATCCCGATCCATCCGACGACTCCAGCTCCGACGACGTGCCGGTAACGCGTTCATCCAACATCGGCGTCGTGAAGGCGGACATCTCGGATCCGGTTATCGCTGGCGGTTCGGCCCAGTGGTCGATCACCGTCTCAAACGGTGGTTCTTCTGATGCCGACAACGTCACGATTGTCGATGCGCTCCCCGCAGGCTTCACCTTTGTTTCGGTCGACGACACCACCAACTGCTCGGCAACTGGCAACACGGTGAACTGCTTATTCGCAACGGTCGTCGCGGGAAGTTCGGTTGCAATCGTTGTCACCGCCGATGTCGATTCATCGCTTGCCGATGGCGTCACCCTGCAAAACACCGCCACCGTCGATAGCGACTCGAGCGTCACCGTGTCTGATACCGAAGACACAACGGTCGACCGTCAATCCGACCTGCTAATCACCAAGACGTCTGATGGAGCGGCAATCGCCGGCACCAACCAGACCTACACCATCGAGGTCACGAACCAGGGCCCATCCGACGCCGACAATGTGGTCGTTACCGATGCCCTGCCCGCCGGTATCAGCTTTATCTCTGATGGTCTCGGCGTTTGTTCTGCTGTGGGAGCTGTCGTTACCTGCGCCCTTGGTTCCATCGCCGACCAAGGTTCGACCAGCTTTGACGTCGTGGTCGCGGTATCCGATGCTGCGGCAAACCCGACGGTCAACCAAGTCGACGTTGCCTCAGACAGCACCGACCCCGACGCATCCAACGACGACGCCAGCGACTCGGTAGACATTACCTACGAGGCCGACCTTCGTCTCGCCAAGACCGCGGCACCCGACCCGGCTACGCCCGGCGAGGACATCACCTGGACCCTCGTAGTGACCAACGACGGACCTTCCATCGCCAACAATGTGGTGACAACCGACGCTCTCCCACTCGGTGTGTCGTTCGTTTCTGCCTCGGCCGGCTGCGCCGAATCCGGCGGAACCGTTACCTGTACCACCCCCTCGCTGATCTCTGGAGCGCAGGCGACCCACACCATCGTGGGCAACCTCAACCCGTCGATGTTGGGCTCGGTTGCCAACACTGCAACCACTGCGTCGGACACACCGGACCCAGATCCGTCGGATAACTCGAGCACCACGACGACCGACCTTGAACCCTCCGCCGATCTGGCGTTTGCGAAGACATCAACCCCTGACCCGGCCGTTGCCGGCGAGCTGATCACCTACACACTCACGACAACCAACAACGGACCGTCAGACGCGCTCGCTGTGGTCGTGACCGACACACTTCCTGCCGACCTCACCGCAGTGGCTCTTCTGCCTGCCGGAGACTGCACCGTCTCTGGACAAACCGTCACCTGCTCGACCGCCGTCGTCCCTGATTCGGGCACCTACGTGGTCACTATTGAAGCCCTGGTCAGCGAAGCTGCGGCCGATGGGTCGACCCTGTCGAATACCGCCGCCGTCGCCTCCGATACTCCTGATCCTGATCCGAGCAACAACAACGACACCGAGAACACCGGGGTCGAAAAGGAAGCCGACCTTTCCGTTGGGAAAAGTACCGTGCTCACCGAGGTGTCCGGCGGGCAGCGCCTGATCTACGCGATCGATGTTGCGAACGCCGGGCCATCGACTGCCACCAACATCATCGTCACCGACACGCTGCCAGTAGGCGTGGTCTATGACCCGGCACTCTCCGACGCTGCCTGCACGGAGGCTGCGGGTGTCGTCACCTGTTCGTATCCGGTACTTGCGTCGGGTGGTTCGTTCAGCTTCAGCATTGTGGTCGACATCCCAACCTCGGTCACCAACGGTTCGACGTTGACCAACGACATTCAGATCGTCGGCGATGAATCCGATCCAGACGTCACCAACAACACCGCCACCCACGATGTCGACGTCGTCAACGAAGCCGATCTATCGATTGTGAAAGACGCTGACGGCTTTGCGGTAGCTGGCGAGTCGCTCTCATGGGATCTGGTCATTGCGAACGCCGGTGATGCCGATGCCGACGACGTGGTCGTTACCGACACCCTCCCTTCTGGCACGACCTTCGACGCTGCCAATTCCGATCCCCGCTGTTCGGCAGCCGGGCTGACGGTCACTTGTAACCTCGGAATCGTTGGCGCCGGCACCACGGAAACCTTGGTTCTGACCGTCGATGTGGCTTCGTCTGCGGCGGCAACGAGCGTGCTGATCAACACGGCATCGATCGCCTCCGACACCGACGACCCCAACCTGACAAACAACAGCGGCTCCGATGGGGTCCCGGTAGAACGCGACTCTGAGCTCAGCATCGTGAAGTCCGACGTAAGCGACCCGGTTCTCGCCGGTGGTCTCATTCAGTGGGTCGTGATGGTTTCCAACAACGGCCCATCCGACGCCAACAACGTCACGATCGCCGACACCCTTCCCGCCGGCCTCACGCTGGTATCAGTAGACGACATCACCCATTGCTCGATCGCAGCGAACACGGTGTCGTGCAGCTACCCCGTCTTGGCCAACGGCGACACCGTGGCCGTTCTCATCACTGCTGAGGTTGACTCGTCGCTTGCCGACGGCGCCACGATCTTGAACTTCGCGACAACGGAGAGCGACTCGAGTACACCGGTTTCTGACACCGAAGGAACCACGGCGAACCGCCAGTCAGACCTCGCAATCACGAAGACTTCCGACACCGAGGTGGTCGCCGGAACCAACCAGGACTACGACATCGAAGTCACCAACCTTGGACTCTCTGACGCCGACAACGTCCTCGTCACCGACATCCTGCCCGCCGGACTCACGTTTGTGTCCGACTCGCTCGGCGCATGTGTTGCAGTTGGAAGCACCGTCGAATGCGACCTTGGAATCATCGCCGCAGGCGCCTCGACGGCCTTCACACTGACGGTCTTTGTGGACGACTCAGCGGGATCCCAGACAATAAACAACGTGGTGGTGGACTCCGACAGCTTCGACCCAGTCCTCACGAACAATGCCGCCGATGACGTCACCGACGTTACATTCGATGCCGACCTTCGTCTCGAGAAAACTGCGGATCCTGACCCGGCAATACCGGGCGAGGACATTACGTGGACATTGGTGGTTACCAACGACGGACCGTCGGTAGCACTCAATCCGGCCGTTACCGACGTACTCCCTACCGGCGTGACGTTTGTGTCAGCCTCAAGCGGTTGTGTCGAGACAGCCGGCACAGTGACCTGTTCCGAAGGGTCCCTTGCCTCCGGCTCTTCGGTCACCTTTGAGATCACGGCGACAGTCGACTCGGCCTTCACCGGTCCGCTCGTCAACGATGCATCGGTCACCTCGGACACGCCAGATTCTGACCTTGCGGATAACTCGGCAACATCGTCGACTTCGACCGAGCCGTTCGCCGACCTCAACCTCGAAAAGGTTCTGCTTACCGATCCGGTCATTGCCGGATCGCTTGCTGACTTTGAACTTCGGGTAACGAACACCGGCTCATCCGACGCCGTCGATGTCGTGGTGGCCGATGTACTTCCTGCCGGATTCACCTTCATCGGAGGTGCGGTCGGAGGGAGTGCCGATTGTGTGCTGCTCGGCCCGCCTGCTCCTACCGGTTCAGTGAGCTGCACCACCCCGACGCTTGCAGCCGGCGGTGAAGTGACGTTCGCGATCACGGTGGCCGTCGATAGCGCGGTGGCCGATGGCGGTGTTCTCGTCAACACGGCAAGCGTTTCGACGAGCACCAATGACCCGAACCCCGATGGTAATGAAGCTTCTGTCGACGTCCCTGTTACTCGGGCTTCCGAACTCACGTTGAGCAAGGTGTCAGTGACCGAAGAGGTCGTTGCCGGTCAGCTCATCGACTACGAAATTACGGTCGCTAACCTGGGCGCTTCCGATGCGGACAATGTGGTTGTCCTCGACGAACTCGCAGCAGGACTCACGCTCGACACGCTGCACTCAACCGAATGCGTGCACGTTGCAGGAAGGATTACCTGCTCCACTCCGGTGCTCGCCGCCGGAGCATCGATCACCTTCGGCTTTACCGCATTGGTAGACGAAGGATTCGGAACCGGAGCCACCATCCGGAACGCAGCGACCGTCACGTCGGATAGCAGCGACCCGGTTGAGAGCATCGACGAAGTTGCTGCCACCGCGACATCGACCATCGATGTGGCCAAGACCGTCATCACTACCGCCCCATTGGTTGTGGGCCAGTCCGTTACGTGGGAAATCACAGCGATCAACAACGGGCCATCGACTGCACCGAATGTGACCATCTCCGACGCGGTGAGCGATGGCTTTGTCGATGTCGCCGTGGACTCTCCCGACTGTTCGGTCGTGGACAACGTGGTCTCTTGTGCCAAAGACGCACTCGTTCTCAATGAGTCCTGGACCGTGCTGGTTACGGCAACTCCAACGAACGATGCCGCTGGTGAAGGTTCGAACACCGTCGAAGTCGACTCCGACACATCAGAACCCGTCACCGAAACCGTCAGCTTTGTAGTTGCGACCCCCGCTACCGACCTTGAAATCCGCAAGCGTGCGGAAAACGAGGTCACAAAGGTCGGCGACGAGGTGTCGTGGAGTATCGAGGTCGAGAACAAGGGTGAGCCGACGACCGAACCCATCACGATCGAAGACACGATTACGTCGAACCAAGAACTGGTTTCGGTAACGAGCACTGACGCGACCTGCTCGAACGTCCTCGCGACGGTCGAGTGCATCATCGACCCTGGGTTCGAGGGCATCGCGCTGATCACGGTCAAAACCACGGTTACCAGCACCGAGGAAAAGATCGAGAACACTGCGACCCTCCAAATGGCCGATGGTCCACAGATCGTGACCAACGGTGCGACCGGCGCAGCACCACGCAACATCCTCGAAAGAACAGCGATCGCCTTCACCGGGTCGACGACACTTCCGCTCGTCACGACGGCATTGGTTCTTCTGCTCATCGGTGCGTTGCTGGTTGGCGGCACTCGTCGTCGCAGCCACACCAAACATCTGGTCGAGTAGCCAACTCCTCGGGAAGCTGAAAATCCAGGGACGGTTGGTGAAGTCCGGCTACCAGTGCGAGGGTGGGGGATCACCGGGTAGTAGAGGAGATCCCCATGGCGTCAGAGAGTTCCCAAAGGCTTGAGGGCGCACACGCGCTGGTCACCGGCGGAGGCACAGGAATCGGACTAGGTATCGCCCGTCGGCTTGCTGAGGCAGGCGCCACCGTAACAATCGCCGGCCGTCGAGAAGAGACGCTTACCGAAGCAGCCGCACTGCTTCGCAGCGAGTTGCCTTCGGCCGAGATCAGAACCGCTCGCTGTGACGTTACCGACCCCGATGCAGTTGAGGCTGCTGCCGATGCGGCCGCTGATGCCAGCGGGGCCCTTCAAGTGGTGGTTGCGAATGCCGGAATGGGAACCGGCGGTCCGTTTCTGTTGATGGAGGCCGAGACGCTCCGCAACGTGCTCGACATCAACGTGGTCGGAGCGTTCAACACGATGAAGTCGGCCGGGCTACGCATGCGCGAAGGTGGGGGTTCGATCATTGCGATCTCCTCCATCGCAGGAGCGTTGGGTGGACGCTTCCGTGCCGCGTACGGAGCAAGCAAGGCCGGGCTCGACATGATGGTCCGAAGCGCTGCCGATGAGCTGGGCGGGTTCGGTATCCGAGTGAACTCAATCCGTCCTGGCGTAGTCGAGTCCGAGGCAACCACGATGATGTTTCAGCACATGCCCCATGTGATCGAGGACTACGTTCGCCAAATGCCGCTTGGGTTCGTTGGTGACCCCGAAGATATCGGCGACGCTGCGGTCTGGCTTGCGAGTTCAGAGAGTCGCTGGGTCACCGGCCAGCAGATTGCCGTCGATGGCGGGCACACGCTTCGCCGAGCCCCGGACCTCGAAGCGGCAATCAAGGCTCGTATGGGCGATGAGGCTTTCGCAGAGGTCGTCGCGCCGGGGTCTGGACCGAACGGCTAATTCCGGCGTCAATGCCCGGCCGGGACCGGTACATTGGCGCCATGGCTAAAATCACGTTTGTTGGTGCGGGTAGCACCGTCTTTGCAAAGAACTTGCTCGGTGACATTCTCAGCATGCCGGACCTTGCCGGTTCGACCATCGCGCTGCACGATATCGACCAAGTTCGGCTCGATACGTCCGAAATTGTCGCCCACAAAACCGCTGCTGCGGTTGGGGCGAAACCCACGATCGAATCGACGACTGATCGGCGCGCTGCCCTCGATGGCGCCGACTACGTGATCACCATGTTTCAGGTCGGCGGCTATGAACCTGCGACCGTGCTCGATTTTGAGATTCCGAAGCAGTTCGGTCTTGAACAAACCATTGCCGACACTCTGGGTATCGGCGGCATCATGCGCGGCCTTCGAACCATTCCGGTGTTGCTCGACGTGTGCGCCGACATCGAAGAGGTGTCGAACGGTGCAACGCTGCTGAACTACGTGAACCCGATGTCGATGCTGTGCTGGGCAGTGGCGAAGGCCAGCACCGTGCCAACGGTTGGTCTCTGCCACAGCGTGCAGCACACCGCCGAGCAACTCGCCGGCGATCTCGGCGTTCCCGCCGACGAACTTCGGTACAAGTGTGCGGGCATCAATCACATGGCCTTCTATCTCGACTTTGAACAAAGCACCCCAGACGGTCTTGTCGATCTGTACCCGGCCATCGCTGAGCTCGCGAACCAACCTGCGCCGATGCGTGGCGATGTCACACGAACCGACGGTGGTATCGATGGGCTTTCCGACGCGGTGCGCTACGAGATGTTCAAGCGTCTTGGCTACTTCGTCACGGAGTCGAGCGAGCACTTCAGCGAGTACACGCCCTGGTTCATCAAGGAGGGGCGCCCTGACCTGCTCGATAAGTACGGCGTTCCGATCGACGAGTACCCGCGCCGGTGTGAGGTACAGATCGGGCAATGGGAAGAGCTGCGGTCAGAGCTCGAGGATCCCGATGCAGAGATCAGTGTGACGCCGAGTGCCGAGTATGGATCGGGCATCATTCACAGCATGGAAACCAACGATCCTCGGGTGATCTACGGGAACGTTCCGAACAACGGCATCATTTCCAACCTGCCCGACGATTGCATCGTCGAGGTCCCGTGTTTGGTCGACGCTAACGGCGTGCAGCCCACGTCGATTGGAGCGATTCCGCCGCAGCTGGCGGCGCTGATGCAGACCAACATCAATGTGCAGTCGCTCACGGTTGAAGCGGCTACAACGGGGAACCGAGACCACGTGTACCACGCTGCCATGCTCGACCCGCATACTGCTGCCGAACTCGACCTCGATCAGATCTGGTCGATGGTCGACGCTCTCATAGAAGCCCACGGCGAGTTCATCCCCGAAGCCCTCCGGTAACGGGCGGGGTTTGCAGCCTTTGTGATCGAAACGGGTAGTTTCGGCGGATGGGAACAATCGTAATTACTGGCTCGGCATCCGGAATTGGTGCGGCGACCCGCACCCGTGTTGAGGCCGGCGGCCACTCCGTTGTCGGTGTTGATCTTCGCGATGCCGAAGTTGTGGCCGATCTCTCGACGCCCGAGGGGCGCTCGGCTGCGTTGGCTGCGGTTCTCGAAGCGACTGGCGGAGTGGTTGATGGACTGGTCACGTCTGCTGGCCTTGGTCCTCCTGTCGATGCTCACCTGATTGCCGACGTCAACTGGTTCGGCACCGAGGTCTTTCTTACCGGTCTGCGCGATGCGTTGGCGGCTAGTGAGGGAATCGCCAAGGTTGTGGCCGTGTCGTCCAACTCGACAACGTGTAGCCCGAATACGCCTGATGAGCTCATCGATGCCTTTCTGGCGATGGATGGCGATTCGGTACACGCGCAGCTCGATGCAATCGACGACTTCGTCGAGGGCTTTGCCTATGCAGCCTCGAAGACCGCAGTCGCCAGGTATGTCCGTCGCCACGCGCCCACCGCTGAGTGGGCTGGGTCGGGTATCCGTTTGAACTCGGTTGCTCCTGGCGCGACGTTGACACCGCTGCTGCAGGGTGGTCTGGACGATGAGAACTTCGGTCCGATGATCAAGAGCTTCCCGGTGCCGACCGGCGGTTTCGGAAGTCCCGATCAGATCGCCGCCTGGATTGAGATGATGCTCGGCGATGCCGCTGACTTCATGGCCGGATCAATCGTGTTTATCGACGGTGGTACCGACGCAATGGTGCGAGCCAACGACTGGCCCCGAACCTTCACCATGTAGCAAATCGCCCACGAGGCGAGGATCCAAGAGCAGTGCAAGGAGAGCGGTGCCTAGAGCGGTGCCTGGAACCAAAAGGGCGGTTTTCTGTCATGTCGCGGGACATGCCTCACAGATGTCGCGGGGCATCCCTCACAGGCTGTCATGGTTTAAGGGGTAGTCGTTTTTGTCGGGTTGGATCTGGATTGCTCGAACAAGTTTGCCGTCGATGAACACGTGGGCGGTTGTGTTGTTGATGATCGTCACAGCTGTTTGGTGAGCGTGCTTGGAACCGAGCGTGATTCGTGTTTGTGATCCGGCGGTTACTCGTCCGCCAGAGTCTCCGGTCGCTGTGTGAACTCGTGATCGGGTAGTGATTGGCAGGTTTGCTGGGCCACTTTTCGGCAGCCGGTGCCATTGGTTTGCTGGCGTGTTCCTGCCGATGGCCCGATGTTTCCGGGTCGTGTTGTAAAGCGTTTGGAACTCGTCGAGTTGGTCTTGGAGATCATCGAGGCTGGCGGCTGGTGGTCGCGCCGCGAGCCAAAGTTTGAGAGTCCGATGGAACCGTTCGATCTTGCCGCAAGTCTGGGGATGACCCGGCCGGCTCTCAATTTTCTCGACGCCGAGATGAGATAACGGAACATCCAAAGTGGTGAACCCGTGAGCGTTGTCGGACAAAACTTGCTGTGGGAGACCCCAATCGTTGGCACTATGACAGATGGCGTCCCAGGCGGCTTTAAATGACTCGGAACGATGAGCACGCGAGCCGGCAAGTGTTCGGGACGCGTCATCGATGACGTTCAAGATCTTTATCGTTGTGCCATCGGCTAGGTCCCAGTCGGTGCCGTCGATCTGCCAAAGCTCGTTCGCCCGGTCGCGTTGAAAGCGGTGAGAAACCGGCCGCGGTCGTTTCCTTGGCTCAGGGTTGATGAACCCTCGGTCGCCCAGAATCCGCCAAATCGTCGACTCAGACGGAACCCCAACAACACCTGGATCGTCGATCAGGTGTTCCCGGATCGAGGCAGGGCCAGCGTCCCAGCCGCCATCGATCAACGACTTGCGAAGCTCAACAATCAGATCTTCGACAACGACCGGAGTCTTGTTAGCGACACGTTTCGGAGCCCGCGATTTGGTTTCAAGTGCCGAGTCTCCCTCGGCCTCGTATCGCCGGCGCAGGTCATAAAACAACCAGCGGCTGATCCCGTGCGAAACACAAAACTCGGACACGTTCACAGACGAAGGATCGATCGACACGACCAGACGTTTCACACTCATAGGCACAACTCCAGGCATTCATAAACTGTGAGGTATGTCC
>CALGZB010000189.1 GCA_937934655.1 uncultured Acidimicrobiales bacterium
AACGTGGCGTGCCAGCTCATCGAGCATGTGTGGATAGTTCACGGTGAAGCCGACCTGCATCTGGCTCATGATGAAGCAGTTGGGGAACCCGTGGCTGTGCATTCCGTGCAGGGTTTCGATCCCATCGGCCCACTTATCGGAGAGGGTCGTGCCGCCTCGTCCGACGATCTCATAGCCAGCACGGCGGGCGTAACCGGTTCCTACCTCGAACCCGGTGGCAAAGATGATGCAATCGACTTCGTGCTCGACGCCATTGGCGACGATTCCGTTCTCAGTGATGCGCTCGACTCCCCTCCCGTCGGTATCGACCAGGGTTACGTTGGGCAGGTTGAAGGTTTGGAGGTAGTCGTCGTGGAAACACGGACGCTTACAAAACTGTCGGTAGTACGGCTTGAGCGATTCGGCGATGTCTGGGTCCGCCACGATCTCTTCGGCCCGGGCCCGGATCTCATTCATCTTGGCCATGTCGGCGAGTTCGAGCAACGCCTCAAGTCCGCCCTCGCGTTCACCCTCGCCAATGTTCATGGCACCGCCTCGAAGTAACGCCATCGTCTTACCCACGATGTCGGTCCAGCCATCGTCAACCAAGTCGACTTCCTGCGGCAGGCCCGACACCAGGTTGTTGAAGTTCTCCATGCGGTCGCGTTGCCAGCCGGGATTGAGCGACGACGCCCACTCTGGGTCGGTGGGGCGGTTGTCTCGTCGATCGATAGACGACGGTGTCCGCTGGAACACCGTGAGGTGCTCGGCGGCTGCGCCGATATGCGGCACGCACTGCACGGCTGTAGCGCCGGTGCCGATGATGGCGATTCGTTTCCCAGCGAGGCGGTCGAGGCCGCCAGCAGGGCCGCCGCCCGTGTAGTCGTAGTCCCAACGGCTGGTGTGAAACGTGTGCCCTTTGAAGCTGGTGACGCCTTCGATTCCCGGCAGCTTGGGGCGGTGTAGCGGTCCGTTGGCCATCACCACATGGCGAGCGGCCATCGCGTCGTCGCGGTTGGTGGAGACGATCCATCGCTGGCGGTCTTCATCCCATCGAAGACCGGTTACTTCGGTCTGGAAACACGCGTTGTCGTAGAGCTGGTAGTGCTCGCCAATCGCCCGGCAATGATCGAGAATCTCGCGAGCGTGCACGTATTTCTCGGTAGGCATTGCACCCAACTCCTCGAGGAGCGGAAGGTATACATAAGACTCAACGTCGCACATCGCCCCCGGGTACCGGTTCCAGTACCAGGTGCCGCCGAAGTCGCCACCCTTCTCGATGATGCGAATATCAGAGCTGGCACGAACACCGGCTTCCCGAAGGCGAGCGCCAGTGAGGAGCCCGCCGAAGCCTCCGCCTATCACGACGACTTCGACCTCATCGGTAAGCGGCTCTCTGGTCAGCTCATCGGCGATGTAGGGGTCGTCGACGTACTTCGAGAAGTCGCCCGCCACCTCGATGTACTGGTCATTGGCATCGACCCGCAGCCGCTTGTCTCGCTCTACTCGGTACTTCTCGCGGAGGAGCGCAACGTCTTCGGCGAGAGCGGCGGACGATTCTGGGTTCACAGACACCCACCGTGGCTATTCGACGTCAGTGCACCTCGTCAATACGAGACCTTTGTATTCCCGACTGGATTCCCGACGAAGTTGCCGACCGGCCCAATTTCAGAGAGTCTGACCATGTCGTCCAGACGTTCTCTAAGGGGCCTCCTGCTATGTCTTTCACCATCGATACTGAATCGGTCGACCATGCGCTAAGCACGACACGTGCAGTGCGGCTTCGACTCGACCTCGAACGGCCCGTCGACAACCAAGTCATTTACGACTGCATCGACATCGCCGAACAAGCGCCAACCGGCGGTAACCAGGGCAGCCGTCGATGGATCATCGTGCGCGACCAAGCCCGAAAGGAGCGCCTCGCCGAGCTGTACTACGAGAGCATCGGCAAGTTCATGATCGATGCACGCGATAAGACCATGGGCACCGGACACCCCAACGAGCGGGTCATGAAGTCAGCCGCCCACCTCGCCGAAAACATGGCCAACGTCCCGGCCATCGTGATTCCGACAATCATTGGCGAACACGATGGCTCTGGACAACCAGGCTTGTTCGATTCGGTGATTCAGTCTGCCTGGAGTTTCTGCGTGGCATTGCGGGCCCGAGGGCTTGGTACGTCATGGACCACTGCGGGGCTGAGTAAGAGCGGCGAAGTAGCCGAGCTCCTCGGGATCCCCGAGGGCATGACCCAGATCGCAATGATCCCCGTGGCGTGGACCATTGGCACCGACTTCAAACCGGCACCCCGGCTTGCCGCACGCGACATCGCGTTCATCGATACCTTCGCCCACACTTGGGAGTCAGGTCCGAGCGACCCCGCTTGTGTCGCCGATGGCCCTGGCACCGTGGTCGAGATCGACATCAAAGCACCGGCCGCCAAGGTCTGGCCGTTTGTGTCCGACATCGACTTTGGTGCCCAGTTCAGCGAAGAGTTTCTGGGAGCAACCTGGGCCGAACCCAATGCCGAACCAGCGGTTGGCTCGATGTTCGTCGGAAGCAACAAACACCCCGCTATCGGCGAGTGGGATGTCGAGTGTTTCCTTACCCACTACGAGCCAGCGAAGGAATTCGGTTGGTGCACTTCCAATGCCGATAACCCTGGCGCCCGTTGGCGGTTTGAGCTCGAAACGATCGCCGGCGCCACCCGGCTTCGGTATTCGCTCCGCCTCGGCCCTGGCCGTTCCGGTCTCTCAGCTGCCATCGATGCAATGCCCGACAAAGAACCCAAAATCATCGCCCGCCGCCTCACCGAACACGGCACCAACATGCAAAAAGTAGTCGACGCAATAAAGGCAGCAGCCGAGGGCCAGTAGTGCGCCGACCGTCTGTGAGCGCGATTACTGGCCTCCGGCCGAGCCGTTCCGCTCGGAGCGGCTCGCAGCGCGCCGGGTGCTCTTTCGTTCGCCGCCTGCCTGCAGACTCTTAGGTAGCCGCAGCGCACCGGAGCACTGAACCCGGAACCCGGTGCCTGGAACCAAACCCCTTGTTTTCCACCTGGCACCAAATAGGTGGTTTGGTGCCAGGTGGACGCGTCCGTTGGCGCGTCCGGATACTCAAACCACATGCGTATCTGACTAGGTGGCGGCGGCTTCCCAGTCGGTTAGGAAAGCCATAAGCTCTCTGGAGTCCTGGTGGCGGGGGGAGGGACGTTGGGCTTCGGTTCGACCTTCGGCGACGCAGCGTTCGACCAGTTTGATCTGGTGATAGAACGCATCGTGTTTGTCGTGCACCACGATGGTCTCGGCCACGCCGTCCTGGGTGAGAGTGACAACGTTGTCGCCGGCAACCGGCATCCACGGATTCGTCACAAAGCGCAAGGTTCCTTTGTCGCCGATGATCGCAAAGTCGCTCGACGTTCCAAAGCTGTCCGACGACTGCAGCGAAGCAATGACGCCGTTCCCAAAGCGAACCGACACGGCCGTATCGCAGACATTCCCGTCGTCGTTCTGATTGGCCACCGCCGCTAGTGAGCGGTCGGCAAAGGACTCCTCGCCGAACACCGTCTGCATGACCAGTTGCAAGAGCGAGGCCGGGTAACACCCAAGGTTGTAGATGGTGCCCTTGCCCGCCGGATTCACGACCTCCCAAATATTGGCTGCATAGTGGCCGGTAACCGATCGCACTGTTCCGAGACGATCGTCGAGCAGCAGCTCGGCGACTTCCTCATAGAACGGGTGCGCCAGATACATGAGACCCTCGACGAAGAACGTTCCGTGGGAGGCAACTCCGTCGAGAAGTGCGTGCGCAGATTCCATCGTGGTAGTCAGCGACTTCTCGGACAGAACAGCCTTGCCGGCAGCCGCTGCGGCAACCGAGAGATCCGCATGAGCATGGTTCGGGAGACCGATGTACACCGCGTCGATGTCGTCATCGGCCAGCACTTCCTCGTAGCTCAAGCTGGTAGCGGCAATGCTGTGATCAGCCGCCATTTGAGCCACACGCTCAGGTGTTCGACCCGCAACGACCGCAACGGTCGAACCGTCGCACTGGGCGATGGCCTCGATCACAGTATTCGAGATAAATCCGGTCCCAAAGATTGCCCAACGCAGCATGATGGAACGGTAGTGGACGTTAGCTGCGTGGCTCGCGAGGCAGCCCAAGAAGTCGTTCGCCGATGAGGTTGCGTTGGATCTCGCTCGTTCCTCCCGCAACTCGCATTCCAGGTGCATAAAGGAACGGTTCGGTACTCGGGTTGTCGATCATTCCCGCCGCCCCCTGCGTATCGATAGCGAAGCGGGTCATCGCCGAAGCGATCTCGGTATTGGCCAACTTGGTCAGCGGGCCGAGCGTTGGATCGCCAGCGCTGCGAGTGAAGAGCTGCAGGAGCGACTCGCCAGTTGTCTGCAGTCGCATGAGTTCGTCTCGATGCACATCGTTCGAGGCGCTCCCGTTTGCAGCAAGGGTTCCCAGGTTTCGTCGGAGGGCAATTCCTGCGGCTCCAACCGATGCTCGCTCATCGGCCAAAACCGAGGTAGCCACCGTCCAGCCGCCGTGAAGCGGACCCAGCAAGTCGTCGGGAGCGAGCAACGCATCGGAGAGAAATACCTCGCAGAACTCTTGATCGCCGGTCATCTGCGTGATCGGTCGAACCTCGACGCCAGGCGATGCCATGTCGAACAA
>CALGZB010000190.1 GCA_937934655.1 uncultured Acidimicrobiales bacterium
TCGGCCCGGAAATCGCCATGGGCTGCGGTGGTTGGACCGCTGCAAAGGGCTTCGAGGTTGGCGGTCAACATGTCAGGCCATGCGGGGCCAACGGCAAGGATCGCCTCGTTGAGTTCGATCTCGTTGCTTAGCTTCTCCCAACCTTCTGCCCACACAAGTGGAAGTACCGCCGGGTAGACCGGATCGGTCAGGGGCACCACGGCGCCAGACTCGACCAGTGCTTCGCTTCGTCCCCAATATGCGGCGTGCCAGGCGGCCAACTCGTCGATGGCCCGTTCTGCGTCGGCGATGGCCATCCCCTCGATCTGGTCGACGGCGCGCATGTCGCCCATGTCTTCCATGACGATGATGAACTGGCTTGTTTCTTCATCGACTGCGCCAAACAACCCGCGCGGAACATGGATTGGACAGTCGTCGGCCATCTCTTCGAAGAACTTCACTTCGCGGATGTACATGCGAAGCATGGTTGCGGTGAACACGGCTTCCTCGGCGAGGGCCGGCAGTTTCACGACGACGGTTTCGGGCACGTCGGTGCCGGTGAGGTGAACGCGGTACACGGCGCTGCTCACGCCGACTCCAACGCCGATCTGTTCATGGCGAACTGAATCGACTTGCTTGTCGATGGCGGTGCTGAGCCAAACGGCGGTAACGCCTTCGATCGATGCGGGAATGTTTGGGCTAGTAGTCATGGGTCCTCATCTAGGTGTTTCCCGCCGTCAGGGTTGCGTGAAAGCCACAAAAGTAAGAACGCGGGGTCTGACCCCGCGTTCTTACTTTTTGAAGGCTGCTTGCAGGTTTGCCATCGTTTTCTCGCATGCGTTGATCAGGTTCTCGCAGCGGCCGTCGATGGTGCCTGGGTAGACCTTGGGCAGCGCAAGCATTGGAGCATCGAACGATTCGGTGACCTTGCAGCTGTCGGGGCCGGTGGATTCGATTGCGTAGGACCAGGTGGTCGTGTGCTCGAACTTCGGCGGCACGATGTAGGCGAATGCCTTGCCGGGTTCGGCCACCGTGACTTCACAATCGGCGTGCCATTCGTAGTCGCCAGATTTGTTGTGTCCACGGAACTGGACGCCGGTGTCGATGGCCGTAGCGTCGTTCAGAAACTCGCAACGCTCGTTCTCGGGGCTCAACGTTGGAAGACGGTCGAGGTCGGTGAGAAAGGCGTAGACGTCTTCGGCCGAGGCAGAGACCTCGACGGTGGCGGAGCCAGTGGTGGGGAGGTCGCTTGCTGGAGATTCGGTCATCCGTGGAGTGTTGCCGACCCTCTCCGAGTTGTCCCAATCGGCTTCGCAGATCGGGGGCCACGTCGTGTGGCCCCCGCTGCGTTTGTTACCTACGATCTCGTTGGCGTCCGGTTAGAGATCGGCGCAGATTACCCAAGCGGTGATCGAGAAACCTGCACTCGTGGCCTGTGCTCTTGCTAGCCAAGCTGCGTCACCCGACGGAGCGCTGATCAAGATTTCCAGCCCGCCAGCGACGCTCTTGGTGAAGCCACCGCCGGTAGCAACGTCGCCTGAGTCGCAACGTGCGATCGCATCGATTTGCAAAGCTCCGTTTTCTGCCCGAGTGGTGCGCTCTGCGGTGTAGTACGAAGCTGGTCCGCCGGTAGCGCCAGTCTTACCGGTAGCGCCAATCGCCCCGGTCTTGCCGGTGTCGCCCTTGGATCCGGTCTTTCCGGTGTCGCCCTTGGATCCGGTAGCGCCGGTCTTGCCGGTCTTGCCGATGTCGCCCTTCGGACCGATCTCTCCATCGGCTCCTGCGGTACCGCGTGCGCCGCGGGCACCGTCAGCGCCGTCGGTTCCAGCAACTCCGCGGGCGCCGGTTGTTCCGCTGATGGCAACCTTGGTGAGCTTTTTCGAGCATTTGAGGGTGTCGTCGCCCGCTTTCTTGACCTTGCCGTTGTTCGCTAAGCAAACGTGGCTGACGGTTTTGCCTTGCGCAATAGCTACCCCGCCCGCCAGAAGACCGCCCGCCATGGTTGCTACAAGCAACATGGCAAAAATACGTAGTTTCCTGCTCATTTTCATTTCCCGTCCCATGCCCCAAAGGCACAAATGTCATTTCGGTTGATGTAACCGCGCGTCAACCTAGGTCGGTATTGTTCGCGCGGTATTGCCGGGCAAAACCGCAGGTAGACCCTGTGGATAATGGGAATGACCATGCGGGCGAGGCGATTGTCGAGGTGTGCCAATGGCGCGCCGGTAGTGGCGCCTAGGTGACGACGGTCAATCCGCCGTCGAGCACCAGAACCTGACCGGTTGCGTACTTCATTCTGAGGAGGGCGACGGTTGCCTCGGCACAATCTTCCGGTGTGGCCGATCGGCTGAGCGGCGCCATCTCGGCGATCATGGCGTGCTGGGCGTCCCAGTCGGATGTCCATGGCGTCGCCACGAGACCTGGCGCTAACGCATTGAACCTGATGGGGCCGTAGGACTTCGCGAGGAGTGTCGTCATTTGGTTGAGCGAGGCCTTGGCCATGGAGTACGCCATCGACGACCCCACCGGCCTGACGCCGGCGATCGAGGTAACGGTAATCACGCAAGCGTCGTCTGATTTCTGAAGTAGGGGTATAGCGGCCTTGGTGAGAAACCATGTTCCGAAGACGTTGACTTCGAAGGTCTTCGTGAAAATCTCGTCGGTGAGCTCGTCGAGTTGGTCGTGAGGCACCACCGTTGTCCACCCAGCGTTGTTCACGAGGATGTCGAGTTTGCCGAACCGCTCGATCGTCGCGTCGAGTAGCTCCTGCGATTGTGTCGAGTCCGAGATGTCGGCTTGAACATAGAGCGATTCGTTGGGCAGCGAGTCGGCCACCGCCTGGCCGGCTTCGACCGACGAGGATGAATTCACAACCACGAAAGCACCGAGGCTCGAGAGCCGACGGGCGGTTGCTTCGCCGATGCCGCTCGACGAGCCGGTAACGATGGCTACCTGTCCGGCTAGTTCGTTGCTGGTTTCGGTTTCGGTCATGGTGAAATCTCCCCGGTGTTGGTGGTGGAATCTTCCCACGGTGTGGGCAAAACCAGTGCATGAAAACCTGAACGCTGTCTGAACAAATTTTTAAGTCAACTGTTATTACTGCCGATGTCCTTCGCATGACGCAGGAATCTCATGACAGGCTGGGTCGGACGACGCAGGCTGCCATCCTCCTGGGAGGACTCGTTCTTGCCGCCGCTGCCGGCTTCGGTGCGTTCTCACCTCAGGTCTTCTCGGGCGTGCTTGTCGCAGCAGCGGTGATTGCTGCCGTGGTGATTCTGCGAACACGCAGGCTCGATGCTGCATTCTTCGCCGTCGGCATGATCGGTATCGCTGTTTCGGACGCAGCGATGCATCTCCGCATGACCTCCCACTCCGGACCCGGCTACACCGCAATCACCGTCATCGGAGCAATCGGTGCGTTTCTGGGCTACGCCGGTTTCATTGCCTGGGCCACGTCGATGCTCGCAAAGCGCGCCGGCAATGTGG
>CALGZB010000191.1 GCA_937934655.1 uncultured Acidimicrobiales bacterium
GGAAGGCCGAAAAGGCCAATCGCCCCGGTCCCGGTTCAGCCAATGGGCGTCGCCCCGCCGACCGTGCTCGTTCTGAGGCTGCTGAACGCAACGCCGCCATGCTCACAAAGACCAACAGCGACACAGAACTTACCTTCGAAGACGTGCAGGCCGAGTTCGCCAAAAGCGGACCAGCCCCCGTCGAGGGCGACTAGTACTACTCGCTCCTCTTTGGAAGTGGACGTTGGCGAAGCGGTGCTTCGTCGGGTTCGAGCGGGATCATGATGAGATCGATCGCCGCCCATAGCGTTTTGGACACGGGGAAAAAGGCCGCCGGCATAATAATGCCGACTGCCAGCGTGGGTCCCAGGATCCACGGCAGCGAAAACTCCGGTGCAGTGAGCAGAAAGCATAGGCCCATCGTGGCAACGATTGCGGTGAAGCTGACCATGGTGTTCACACCGATACCGCCAATGAACTGGCCTTCTCGCCGCTCGAAAACAAAACCGCACTGCTGACATGAAGGCTGGAGAGCAAACCAGCCCGTAAAGATCTTCCACTCGCCGCACACGGGACACCGGCGAGTTGCACCACGAACCAAGAGGCGTAGAAGACCAATCTCGGTTGTGCTGGACGGACGTGCGGTCACGGCTAGATCGTAGGCAGCGACTGGAAGAAACGACCGCTCAGAGAAGATTTCTCGATAAAACCTGCTCTGCGTGTCAACCTTACGTAGGTGGATATGCGTGATACGGGCGTGGAAACCAATTACCAGGTGACCGGTCAACCGATCGAAGTCACCCTAAACGCCGTCTCCGCGGCAGCCGACGCAGCCTTCACCACGTGGTACCAGGGCGAGTACCACCAAGTGGTGGGGCTGGTCTATGTGCTGTGTGGAAGTCGCTGGGCCGCAGAAGAACTCACCCAAGACGCTTTCATTGAGGCGCACAAACGCTGGAACGAGATCGCCGGTTACAAGGACCCAGGTGCCTGGGTCCGCCGAGTAGCCGTCAACCGGACCCGAAGCTGGGGCCGCCGACGTGGCGCCGAAGCCCGGGCGATGGCCAAACACTTCGGTCGCCGTGCTGACCTCCCTAATGAGCTTCCCGATAGCAGCGAGACCTTCTGGGCGGCGGTGCGGAAGCTGCCGGAACGTCAATCGCAGATCGTGGCGCTCCACTACATCGACGACCAGTCGGTCGCATCGATCGCCGAGATCCTCGATATCACCGAGGGCACGGTCAAAACCCAACTCCACCGAGGCCGCAAAACGCTGTCCGCCACTCTTGGCCTCGAAGATCCCACCACCAACGAAGCCGATCCGAGTATCCCCACCGAAGAGAAAGCAGCACAACGATGATGCAGCTTGATGAAATGGCACGCCAAGCATCCACCGACGTCAAACTCGCCGTGATGGACCTCGAAGCGCCGCCGATCGGCGCAGCGACAAAGAACACTCGCAAAGCCAGCGCCGGATGGGCCAAGCCCCTCCTCGCCATGGCTGCATTGTTCCTGATTGCCGGCACCTCATGGGCCTTGCTTGGCGGCAACAGGGACGTCGAAGAAACCCAGATCGCTGATCTGGATACCGATCAGGCCGATGTTGTGCTGCTAACACATCCGGATGCAGTGGCCGAGACCGTCACGCCGTTTCCGACGTCCGCTCAGCTTGAAGCTACTGGCGAGGAGCAGACCCTTGAGACTCTTGTGTTTGGCGACTCGCGGAGCGGCAAGGGTTACATGGTGACGATGTTCGCCGTGGATGAGTCGGTGACCGCGGACATTTTCGAAGGATCGACGTCAGAGGTTCGCGGTCTGCCGGCCATCCTTGACGAGGGCGGGCCTGGGGTGGCGTGGGCGGTATCGGACACCCTCGTAGCCGAGGCAACGACCATGACGCTGACGAGCGAGGAACTCCTCGACGAACTCGAGAACCCGAACGTTCTTGAAGGTACCCCGGTTGAAGGCTCGCCCTACCGCTACATCGGGAATTCGACACTTGGCTATGGACCTTCAGTCGACGTGATTGGCTACGGCGTTCAGTTCGGCTTCGAGCCCACCGATCTTGACGGGGCCTTCGAGCTGACGATCTTCGCTGGGTCGCTCGAAACGGAACGTGGGTTGTACGAGATGGTGATGGGCATCGATCTTGCCGATCGACAGATTCGAGATGGGAAACAGGCCTACGTTCCGGACTTTGGGTCACAGCAAACGAACTCGGATGCGATCCTTTGGGAAGAGTCCCCAGGCGTTGTGGCGTTGCTTGTCGAACACTCCGCTGACGTGTCGTTGGATGAGTTGGTGCAGATCGCCGAAGAGCTCACAACTGTTGAGGCGGGTGGCTCGGCGACGGTTGTGCCGCTGGTGCATCCGGCCGACGTCGACCAATCGGTTGAAGCCTTGAAACCACTCGGTCCAGACGGTGAGGACGTCGAGGTCCTGGTGTTCTCCGCTGACGTATCGGATGCGACTGCCGACGGATTTATGCTGGCTTCGATTCGTTTCGCTGAACCGTTCACCGCCGAAGAGATTGCCGAGGGGTTCCCGGGAACCGAGGTGCGAGGTCTGCCCACAGGATCTGGTGAAGATGAGCAGGGCACGTTCGCGATCTGGCTCGAATCAGCTGACCACCTTGTGCGCTCTGGTAGCCAGACGATGACGGTTGAGGAGCTTCTTTTGGAGCTTCAGTATCCTGGCCTGCTCGAACGTACCGTGGCCGACGACTCCAGCTTCGCTTTCGTCGGTTCATCCCGATTCTTTCCAGATGCCCCCGAAGACTCCAGCGGCCTGACGGGGTTCACTACAACCTTCGGCGTGCCTGAGACCGGACTGGAAGGGGTCACCTTCCAGGTGACGACATTCGTAGGTTCTCTTGAGAACGAGTTAGCAGTGGCTTTCTATAGGACCGGCGCAGCACCGGCTGAAGTGGTGATTCGCCCTGGGGTACCGGGATATCTGTTTCCCGGTAGCGAGGCCGACAGCGTGCTGCCGCAACTCATGTGGGAAGAATCTCCGGGCGTCGTGGCGGCATTGCACCAGTACTACGGCGATTTCGACACGGTAGCTGGTGAAGATCTTATCGGTGTCGCCGCTCAGCTCACGCTTGGTGCGTCTGCAACAAACGTTGGGGCACTCGATCGCTCGGTGGAACAGCTCGAGGCAGAAGGAGCGGTTGTCCATCTTGTCCGTCGATTCGATTCCCCTGATCTCGGTGACATCTTCTTCGAGACAAACGGGGAGATCTGCGTGATCAACGTTGGCCTCGGCACCGACACATCGTGTTTCCCGCTGATCGAAACCCGTGGCCGCGCCGACTACCAGGCGTTCTACATCCGGTCAGTCGGCGACGACGTCGAAGGAGGAGAAAGCGGGTTCCTGCTGATCGACCCGTACGGTGAATCCCCTGTTGATATGGATAGCCAGGACGAGCTGCTGCGGGCCTTCTCCGATGCTGGCCCAGAGATAGTCGTCGGGTCGACCGACGCCGGTCTTGAAGAGATAAAGATCTATTCCCTTGCGCCACGCTCGCCTGATGAACTACCTGTGCGAGCAACAGTGCGGGTGATCGCCATCGCGCCCCTCCCGTCTTCCATGGAAGAGGAAATTATTGCCGAGGAATCGCGTGGTGTGGCTGAAGCTCAAGCGACGCCCGCCGAGGCAGTCTCGGCTCGTCAGGACCAACTTGATTCCGAAGGTGTCGAGGTCTTCGCTACAACCGACGGGGGCATTCTCTACGCCTGCGCCGACGGAGAGGGTGACCTCTGCGTTGAGGTCTTCAACGGGAACACCCCCACCGAAATTTCGCCAGAGCTATACCGACATTCGATCGCGGACCTCGACTCAGGGACGCTCTTCTTGGAGGCGTATCTCATGGACCCACCAGGTGATCTCTTCAGCGGCAACAACACCTATGCCAATGTTGTTCTCATACTGGCCTCGCCAGACATCGACCACCTCAACATCGGTGGTGACTTTGCCGGCGAGCGACAGCTTGTATCGGCAGTGCTCAGCGATGTTGAGTTCAAGTACCACTTCGATATCGGGTACGGATGGCAAGAATCCCAAAGGGTGAACGGTCGAAACGCTGCCCGCGAGCGCATCACCGTGGCACGCCTAGAGGTACCGCCGCGACCAAGCGATGCCTGATTCGGTGGCATCACCACGATTACGAGGAAGAAGGATGCACGATGTCGGATGAAAATATCGAGGACGAAGACTTCATGGCTCGCGAGAAGCGGCTCTTTCGCGAGTATGAACAAAAGATTGAAGCGGCTGATGCCGCAGTCGCTGAAGTAGTCAACGCCAGACGAAATCAGTTGATAGCGCAAGGCA
>CALGZB010000192.1 GCA_937934655.1 uncultured Acidimicrobiales bacterium
CCACCCTTTTCGAGCGAGCCTGAATAGACCCGGAAGAAGGTGAGTTTGCCGACGTGTGGGTCGGTTGCGACCTTGAATGCCAGAGCCGAGAACGGGGCCTTTGGATCGGCCGGACGGCTGATCTCTTCGCCGGTCTTTGGATCGGTTCCCTTGGTGGGGGGAAGGTCGAGTGGCGAGGGCAGGTAGGCGATGACCGCATCGAGGAGTGGCTGGACGCCCTTGTTCTTGAAGGCGGTGCCGTTGAGGATCGGAACGATCTTGTTGGCGATGCACGCCTCGCGAAGACCCTTCTTGAGCTGCTCTTCGCCGATATCGTCGTTCTCTAGGTAGTGCTCCATGAGATCGTCGTTGGTTTCGGCGACGGCTTCGAGAAGTTTGACCCGGTATTCGGCGGCCAGTTCGGCCATGTCGGCAGGGATCTCTTGCTCTTCGTAGGTTGCGCCGAGGTCTTTTTCATCGGTGGTTGGAGGCCATACAAGGGCCTTCATCTTCACGAGGTCGATGATGCCTTGGTATTCGGACTCTGCACCGATTGGCAGCTGAATAACCGCCACGTCTTTGGTGAGACGGTCGGTGATGGTGTCGAGCACGAAGTAGAAGTCGGCGCCGGTGCGGTCCATCTTGTTGACGAAGCACATGCGGGGGACGCCGTACCGGTCGGCTTGGCGCCAAACGGTCTCGGTCTGTGGCTCTACGCCAGCAACACCGTCGAAGACCGCAACGGCACCATCGAGGACTCGAAGCGAGCGCTCGACCTCAACGGTGAAGTCAACGTGACCAGGGGTGTCGATAATGTTGATGCGGTGATCTGCCCAAACGCAAGCGGTTGCAGCAGACGTAATGGTGATACCACGCTCTTGCTCCTGCTCCATCCAGTCCATGGTGGCTGCGCCGTCGTGGACTTCACCGATCTTGTAGGAACGGCCGGTGTAGTAGAGGATGCGCTCTGTTGTGGTGGTCTTGCCCGCATCGATGTGGGCCATGATGCCGATGTTGCGGGTTCGTTCGAGTGGCAGTCGCTCAACAGCCATAAGTCAGTCCTTGACGGTTCTAGTAACGGGGAGATTGCAGGGTTGTTCGAGACTCGCTTGCATCTCCGACACCCGGTCGAAAACGCTGCAGCAAGTATACGAGCGCGGACGCCCGGTTCGGTTGTAACGGATAATCCAAGCAGTTTCTTCAAACGGTGAAGCTTGAACCGCCTACCAGCGGTAGTGGGCGAAGGCCTTGTTTGATTCTGCCATCTTGTGGAGATCCTCTTTGCGCTTCATCGAAGCACCGATGCCGTTGCTGGCGTCGAGGATCTCGTTCGCAAGGCGTTCTGCCATCGAGCGTTCGCGCCGGTTGCGGGAGAACTCAATAAGCCAACGGATTGCAAGGGTGGTCTGGCGGCGAGGACGAACCTCGACCGGGACCTGGTAGGTAGCGCCACCGACTCGACGGCTACGAACCTCGAGCTGTGGGCGAATGTTGTCGATCGCGCGCTTCAGCGTGCTGACCGGATCATCGGAGCTGGTCTTTTCAGCGACGATGGTGAGAGCGTCATAGACAATCTTCTCAGCGATGGAGCGTTTGCCGCTCTGGAGAATTTTGTTAACGATCTGGGTAACGAGTACCGAGTGGTAAACCGGATCGGCGGGGAGTTCGCGGCGCGGCGCGGGACCTTTACGAGGCATGGTTCTTAATCCTTCTTTGCGCCGTAGCGACTGCGAGCCTGTTTGCGATCGCGGACACCCGATGTATCGAGAGTTCCACGGATGACCTTGTAGCGAACACCGGGAAGGTCCTTCACACGGCCACCACGGATCAACACGATGGAGTGCTCTTGGAGGTTGTGACCTTCGCCTGGGATGTAGGCGGTAACTTCGATGCCGCTCGTGAGACGAACACGGCAGACCTTGCGGAGTGCAGAGTTCGGCTTCTTTGGAGTGGTCGTGTACACGCGGGTGCAAACACCACGGCGCTGGGGCGAGCCCTTGAGCGCAGGAGTAGTTTCCTTCTTGCGCTTGGACTGTCGGCCCTTCCGGACCAGCTGCTGAATGGTTGGCACTACGTGTTCATCCTTGGGAGTCAGTTACAAGATGTGAGAAATTTGCAAGATGTAAGAAATTGCGAGTGCACGAAACAGCGCACGAAACAGAGGGCAACACTGATCAAAGGCGTCAACGCCAGACGTGCAGCACTACGAGCCCGACAAAGCAGGCCAAGAGGGCAGTCTAGGAGCGTGATAGTCCGATGCCAATCCGCGCGGCGCAAGTTCGCGTGATTCGGGCCACACGAAAAGCAACAGAATTGCTGCCGTGTACTGCGTCTCGATCATTGAACCGTATGCATATACATTGGAATACATGCTTAGCTCCCCCCAAAGCTTCCCTCGAAGCTCGGCTCAAAACTGTTTGGCTGGGCACCAACAACCAACGCGCCGCCTCCGGCGTCTTGTTGCCATGGCGCTTTCGGGAGCTCTCGTTCTTGGAGCGTGTGCCAACACCGATCCAACCGAGACCGTGGTCGAAGCTCCCAATGACTCACCGGCCGGAACCGCAAGCGAGACGCCAAGTGCCGAGACCAGCGATGACGTACCTGCCACAAGCGATGATGGTACCGACGGAGCCGAGAAGGTTGAGGCTCCTTTAGATGATTCCTCCGAAACCGCCGATGAACTGCCCGTCCCCGGCCGCTACTTCGCTGAGTACGGGCCGATAACTCTTTCGACGTTCGAGCGAGGTCTTGAGTCTTGCACCGGCATCGACCCGGCACCGTTCGCCGAGCTGCTTGGTATCGAGCTGATAGCAAATACCGACCAGCATCTCGCGAACGTCGAGCCGAGCGCCCCCGACCGAACATGCATCCTCTTCGCCGCAGAAGACCCTGAGATAGACCTCGTCAGAATCAACGCGACCGATGACGCCGCACGATGGGTTCGTTGGATCGACCATAACCCCCAGCGCCAAGCCGCCGACGTTGGCGTATTCCAGGCACAAGACGACCTCGGAAGCTTCACCTTTGCCGATGGAAGCGACCTCGGATATGCCACGCTGCATGTCGAGGCCGACGGCGCCCGACTCCTCGTCGAGGCTCGCGAGTGGGACTTTGGGATTAGCTATAGCCCTGCTGACATCTTCACGGTCGCCGCAATGAGCAGCGTGGCAGCAACCCAACTCGCCAGCCCCGGTCCCGGACCAGCTACTTCGGCGCTCGCTTCATGTGCCGATCTCGACACTGACAGTTGGAAAGACCTGGTCGACGCTGAGATCGGCGAGTTCAAGGCTTCGTCGTTTAACGGCTCACTGACCTGCACCACCCAAACGCTCCAAGGCGACCGTATCCAGGTACTGGTCGGCGAAACCGATCTTGCCGAAGACGCTCTTACCCGCACCGGTCTTCTCCGCGGCGCCTACGAAAATACGCTCCGCACGCCCAACCGACTCGACCTTGACGATGTCGACAGCGCCTGGGAGATCGACCGCATCTACGACGAGAGCCCGAGCCAGGCTGAACAGTCGGTGCTTCAAGAAGTATTCGGTAGCGCAGGCGGTACCTTCGCCCGGGTATCGGTTCGGCAAAGTACTGCTGGTGGACGGGCACCGATCGAAAAGATCAGTCGAGCGCTCGTCGCAGTCCTCAACGGAGAGAGCTTCAATGGAGCGGACGCCGACGGACCGGTATTCCGTCTTCCCGAGACCAGTGCAGTGAAACAATTCGTCGATAGCGGGGCGAGTATTGAGGTGGCACCTCTCGCTCGTGGGCTTGTCGATTGCGCTGACTTGGATTTGGCGCCGTTCGAAACCATCACCGGCAAAGAACTCGTCGCCGTGACCGGCATCTTTCGGGCCAACCTGAATCCGAATAGCGATGCGGTCGTCGAATCCGGAGATGGCGATAGCGACAACGGCGAGATAAAGGGCGGCGAGTCAATCGCCGGCGAACAAATCACTGAGTGCACATTGGTGAGAGAGAACGCTCCAACAACGGTGGAGATGCGGGTATCGGCCAGCACCAGCGCCGATGGCGTCAAGCGTTGGGTCAACGCCGATCTCATCACCGGTCTTGTTGCGATCGATGGCATCGACGACACAGCATTCTGGAACGAAGGCGACGGGAATGCGGGCGACAACGCCACCAGCACCGACGCTGGACTCATTCTTTATGTTGAAGAAGGCGACGCTCGACTACTCGTCGAGATGGTCAAGTACGAGACCACGCCCGACATCGACGTGTTCTGGGTGTCGCAAGCGTTCGCTCGGGGACTCTTCGCCGCAGCGAGCTAGGCAGTTCGCTCGCTAGAAGATGATCTCGCCGTCGGTGAGCTCGGCCAACCTCGCGTTTGTGTCGACGAACTTCTCGCCGAGTTGAGCTCGCACATCGGCGTCGCCCTTGTCGTATTCACGCTTGTTGTAGGTGGGGTAGTCAGCGTTCTCAAGCGGCGCAATGCCAAGGAAGTCGAATGCCCGCCGAACCGTCTTCTCCGGCTCGGAAAGCAGCAGACGTTGGTCAAGCACCAATACCTGGTCGCGACCGAGATGGCGGTGATAGCGCTCGATCTGTTCGGCGTAGCGGCCTCGGGCGGCATAGCTGAAGTGCATGTCGGCAAAGCTGACATAGGTAGGGTCGGCCGCCATCTTCTCCGACTCGCCGTCCAACCGGGCGTCCTCAGCAGCGATGGCCTCGGCGAGAGGGAGGGTCTCAAACCCGCGTGCGAGTTCGTGTTGGTGATGAGAGATCGCCCGGTCCACCGGGTCACGGAGAAGCGCAATGACCTTGGTAGTGGGAAGGGCACCAGCGATCCGAGCGGCGATATGGGGGTGGTAGAGGTAGTACGGACTCCCCTCACCTACTGCTGTGGGCTGACCCGATGATTGTGCGACCGCGTCGAGGCTCGACTGCAGCGGAAAGTGCGAGCGATACCACGCGGGCGGATGATGGAAGCCCGAGTCGTACCAGTGCACTCCCTTGTTACGAATCGGTCCAAAGACATTCTCGTGATCGAGGAGGTAGTAGAAGAGCGACGTTGTACCAGCGCGTTGGGCACCGATGACGAGAAAGTTCGGGAGTGCGCGCTTGTCAGCGGTAACGCGCGTCGCCGTTGTGGTGGCCGCCCGGATCAACCGGCGGGCAGGTGTAGGAAGTGAGAACTTTCCGAGAGATCCTCGGCCGTGTGCCATCAGGCAGCCTTTCGGGAGTTATGAGAGTCGAGCGCGCCAGCTCGTGGATAGCGCTCGGAGTAGGAATGCTGAAAGGCCTGCGCCCTGGGGCTCAACGCGTCGACCAAACTTTGCCGACGTTCGGCCAGCTTGGTACTTAAGGCGCCTTCGCTATTTCGGGCCAGCGCCTCGAGCAAGTAGAAGTCGATAAGGAGATCAGCGAGATCAGGCGAGACGTCGAGCGCTGGGAGATGTTCTTTGGCTCGGCGAACAACAGCAGGACGAGCCTCAAGCGGCGTCCGCTGGTCGATGAAACGTTCGGTTTGAAAAAGGAAGTGCACGAGATCGACCCCAACGGGGACATCGGTTGCGTGGCGCTCCCAATCCCAGACAAGCAGCGAGCCGTCGGACTGAGGTTGGGTGTTCCATGGCGACCAATCGCCATGGAAACCGCCGATGTCCAGCGAAGGGTCCGTACTTCCGAGGTCTGACCCTACAAGGTCCGTTCCTTCGAGGTCCGACCCTTCAAGGTCATAGCGTTCAAGGTCGGGCAGGCGGCTTGCTAAGCGGTTCCAAAATCCGCTCGAGGAGACCGAATCGACGGTCGTGCGTTCAATCGCTGCGATGTCGCGAAGAGCATCAAGCGTTGGGCCCACTGACAACGTTGGCTCAATCGACGGGTCGATAGGGAGAGGCGAGACAACAAGAACTTCCAAACCACGCCACGTCTCGTGGCTCACGACATCTGGCACGATCATCGACGATGTATCGAGGGTATTGAGTCGGGCGAGGGCCTGACCTTCGGTGGTTATCAGCTGCGCCGTAAGCGCGTCCCAACCAACCTTGCCGACCGATCGAAGTGCACCTTTACCGTCGAGCACACGAACCACCGGCTTGCGGTTGGGTCGAAGTGGACCACAACTCGCCGAGAGTCGGGCGTCAACGCCAACGATCTCGCCAAGGCGTTCACGAAGGGTCGACTCAGAGGTTTCGAGGGTGAGCTTTCCGGGCAACGTGGTGGCGAGGCCGGGGATACGAAGGACCTTGCCTGCCAGGCTGCGAAGCGCACCTTGGCCGGCCTTGCCAACCGCATCTGCTATCGCCGGTCCGGAGCGTGCATCGATTACTACGGTGGCACGATCGGGTCGTGGCAAGGCCACATAGGTTTCGTTCCCAGCACCGTTTCGGATGAAACGGGCGTCGGGACTGCCAGCAAGAATCTGAGCCCACCACACGATGGGTAGTTGCTCGGCTGACGTCGGGAATCGAGCGTCGTCGGTCATACCCAAACCTCCATCGCGTCATCGGAGCCGAACGACAGACTGTCGTCGATGATCACCGTTGCGGCTTCGACTTCGGGAGCGCCGCGATCAGGTCGCAACAGCGCTGCCAGAACGATAAATCCGATATGAAGCGGCGCAGGCAACATGTTGTAGAACCACATCTGCACAAGCAGCATCGCGAACGTCACATGGAGCCAAAGCCGTTCAGGCGTGAGGTCGCGTGCGGTTCTCACCGCCATCATCGCCAGAAAGCCGACATACAACACGGTG
>CALGZB010000193.1 GCA_937934655.1 uncultured Acidimicrobiales bacterium
CTCTTACCGCTTTAACTACCGACCGAGTCCTCGCCGGGTCTTCTTCTTTAGGGCGCTCTTGCTTAGGTCTGCTTGGTCGGCGAAAGATCTGCCGGCCATGAGTCCGGCGCCGTTTGAGACCGAGACACTGAGCGAGCCGAGCTTTGGGAATAACTCTTCGAGCGTGTTGGTGACCGCCTCGGACCGGCTGGCAAGAACGGGCAGTAGTGCTTCGTTGTTGGCTGCTGCTGCCGAACTGGTTGCGTCGGCTGCCTCAACGAGTCGCTCCTCGACGCGGCGGGCGTAGCCGAACCAGAAGGAGTTGCGCCACGATCTTGTCGACGATGAACCATCGAATCCGGTCTGAGGTCCGGCGGCAAGTATCGCCGAGGTGCCCTGCACGAGAAGCGAGGTAAACAGCACCTCGGTGAGGGTGACATCGGTGCTGAAACCCACCAACGTGGCCGTATCGGTGCCGCTGTTGAACACCGCTTGGCAGCGGTTGGCATCGGCGATGCCCGACAGAAGCATGAACTTTGCCTTGGTATACGGGGCATCGAGGTACAAACGAGTACCACCTGGGACCTCGACCGAATCGGCCAGAAGTGCCACGTCGATCGAGTACTGCGATATCAGTTCTTGCGCCTTGGCCGAAAGGGCCTCGGCCTCTTCGGGATACGGCGTTGACTCGGCCTTGGCCAGAAGGCCGCGCACCTTTCCCATGATCTTTTGGTGATCGTGATCGCCGGCGGATGAGTCGTCGGCTACCCAAGGTGGGGGAGCGAACTGGTGCAAACGTCGGCCGACGAGGAAGATTCCAGACCACCAGCGGGCGGCGGCCAGGGCCGAGGGGATTGCCGACGGGTGACGATCGAGAAACTGCGGCCAGAAGTCCTCGGACTGGATCCACCAAGGATGAGCGGCGCCAAGGCGCTCAGCGTGCTCGATCCAGATGGGTGCTGCACCAGGATTCCACGACTGGCGATGGGCCGAGACGAGATCTACCAGTAGTGCAGTTCGGGCGCGGTCATTGTCGGGTAGCGCCAGAAGATCGCGAGGGAACCAGCCCTGTCCAAACATGCTGCCCAACCCCTCGACCAAATCGTCGAACGGGTAGTCGGCAAGTTGTTCGAGGGCGTGACTTCTCTCAGTTGTCATGACAGATCGGTTGGAACTCATGGCAAGAAATCTACCGAGCGGCACTGACAACAATCCCGTGAGATACCCGGGATTCTGTGTGATGTCAGTGTTTCAAAGGGGTGTTCCGGAAAGGTGACTAGCCCGCGACCGGGATCCAGACCAGGGCGATTTCATCGATGGAGATATCGGTCTTCTCGAGCGTGACTTCCATATCCTCGATGGCGGCGGCCTTTTCGTCCCACACATCTTGGATTTCGTAAAGCGAATCGGTGATCTCGTTTTCGAGCTCTTCGATGTCGTCCTGCTTCTCCTCGAGTCGCTTCTCGGCAGTTTCGAGACGCTCCTTTGCATTGGCTGACGTGCGGCCTTTCGAAGAAGCCCGACGAACGCCGCCAAGAATGCCTCGAGTAGAGCTTCGTCCGCCCAGCAGGCCACCGAGCACCGATGCGCCGATATCGAGCGCACCCGAAAGCTTGGCATCGCGTGAACGCGCCTCGGAGTCGTGGTCGATCTCGCGAACCCGATCTTCGAGCTTGGCCTCAGCGTCGCGAAGCCGGTCGAGCTTCTTCTCGAGGCTCTCGCGGATCTTCGTTGCTTCGGCATCGGCGCCGTCATCGGCTGCACTCTCGCAACGTGCCCCGAATTGTTCGCGGGTTTCGCCGACCCGGCTCACCAACTTGAGCTCGGGGTTGCGGAACAGTGCGAGGGTCTCGTTGCGGTACAGGTGATCCTTCAGCTCGGTCTGTGCCTTGCTGAAGTACCCCTTGGTGTTGATCTTGGCGTCAGGAAGCACATACCGGACGCCTTCGGGAGCTTCGGACCGGAGATCGCGGTCGTCGTAGTCGACATTGATTGCCGTGTCGGCGTCGAGGGAGGCGCCTTTGAGCGGGAAGAACACGGCCTCGTACTCTTCTTGGTGGCGCAGGTCGCCCTTGGTCTCGTCGAACAGGAGGTTGACCCGAGCGACGATGCCGGCTTCGTAACGAGTGCCCGTGGCGACCGCACCAATCTCTCGAGCCCACGGTGCTCCCGGGTCGAGGTGGTAGGCGTTGATGCCATCAGCAACATCTGGAGCCACGTTGGTTTCGTCATCGGCCAATGCCGGAGCGGAAGGGGCAGCGGCGACCGGGGCAGCGGCTTGCTCACCTGCGGCAGCTGGAGCTGATGCTGCAGGTGCTTGGGCGGCGGCATTGCGCAGCGGGCTGTCGGCCATGAGATCGGAGATCTGGTCGCGGGTAATGGGGCCGGGGAGATACGACATCGCCCAGCGGGTACCGAACACCTGAGGGCCGTCGCCTCGGGTCGAGTGCATCACAAACTGTCGCTTGTCGAGCCCCGAGATGGTTTCGCCGACGGCGCCGATGTCGAGATCGCCACCCGAGTTCATACCGTCGAGCAGACGGGCTTTATCGCGCTCGGTTTGCAGACGACCGATCATCCACGTTCCAGCGTTTGAAATGGCCTTGTAGTCGATGTCGACCGGGTTCTGAGTGGACAACACCATGCCGACACCGAACGCGCGGGCCTGCTTGAGGATGGTGAGGATCGGCTTCTTCGAGGGGGGAGTAGCGGTGGGCGGAACAAAGCCGAAGACCTCGTCCATGTACACCAGCGCACGCAGGTCGGGGGTTCCCGAAAGGCCACGCATCCACGTCACAACCTTCGACAGCACCAGCGTCACGACGAACTGACGCTCTTCATCGGAAAGGTGTGAGAGCGAGATGATTGCGGCGTTTGGTTTGTCCCCACTGTTGAGCATGGCGTCGATGTCGAGCCCCGGGCCTTCGGTCCAGCTCGCGAACGATGGCGAAGCCATCAGGCCGTTGAGCTTCATCACCAACGCGGTGCGGTCCTTCGGCGGGAAGAACGCGTCGAGTTCGAGTACACCGAGCTTGCGCATTGGTGGTGTCTGGACCTGGGTGAGGAGACCCCCGAGATCAAGGTCGAGGCCTTGGTTCCACGAATGAGCGATGATGTTGGAGAGCAGAATGTGTTCGCGGCCCGAGATCGGATCGCTGTCGATGCCCACCAAGCCAAGAAGGCTTGAAGCGAACCCTTCGATTTCGTCCTGCATGGTCTCGGGGTTGGTGCCCGCCGGTGGCGCTTTGAGGTCGCCGATGATGTTGAGCGGAATTCCCGACGTGGAACCGGGGGTGTAGATGGTGAAGTTGGCCTTGCTGCGCAGTGCAGCGATACGGCTTGGTTCGATGCCCCAGCTGTCGAGTCCGTTCTTCCACATGTCGGCGGTGTTCGCCGCATGCTCGGTGACCGTAACGCCTTCGCGGTCGGCGTCGCCAGCGTTGACCCATGGTTCGAAGTCGGGGCCGCTGAGCTCGGGGAAGCTCAGTAACAAGTTGCCCATGTCGCCTTTGGGGTCGATGATGAGCGTCGGAATGCCCTGCATAAGGGCCTCTTCGAGCATCACGATCGACAGGCCGGTTTTGCCTGAGCCGGTCATGCCCACAATGACACCGTGGGTTGTGAGATCCGATGCCTCAAGGAACAGCGGATCGTCGGACGACGCCTTACCATCGTTGGTCTTCCCGCCTAGGAAAAAGTGGCCGCTTGGGACATCTACCATGTGTCGTGTTGCTCCTCGTGATTGACGTTGCAAGTGTAGATCGGCGAGCTGGGCAAGGTGTGCGTGCTGGCTTTCTCGTTGCACGGAGCTGGGTTTGCCGTTGCACGGAGCTGGCGTTCTCCTTGGAAGCGTGAGCCGGTTCGTGCACTGAGTTATGGCCCGATTCGACGTACGGTAGAGGCGTGAACGCCCCAGATCCTGCTGCCGAACCCATCGAGGTTGTCCTCGACGGCATCGCTGGAAGCAGAGCGCCTGGGCCGGGCAGTGACGCCGATGGATCGATCGAGCACACCGACTTGCTCGATTCACGCAACCGCAAACGCGGGTCCCGGAAACGGCCGGCTGCGGTTCTCGCCGTGGTCGCATTGTTGGCACTTGGTGTCATGGCATGGCGCGTTTTTCCCGGCGATGATTCTGCTGTTGACTCGGCCGCCGACTCTGCGGTCGATGCATCCGATGAAACCGACGAATCCCAACTCGACCCCGGGGACAATCCGTCCGACGATCCCGATGGAACCGTTCCGGGCGCTGAACAAGACCCTGAACAAGACGGGGAACAAGTCGAGGCGAACGACAACTCGATTCCTGATGCAGGCGAGGCCTCCGTGGTTGACGTCGACTCGCCCGAGCCAGGCGAGTTTCCCCTCTTCGACGACGACGCCGAGTTGGTTGTTGCGGTCCTGGTAGGCGATGAGCTCCGTTTGGTCGATGCAATCACCGGGAGCGTGCGGACTGTCGCTTTGCCAGCTGCGGACTCTTCGGGCTTCGACGGCGACATTTTCGATCAGCGCCAGATCGAGGAGTTCGGCGGCCGCATCGTTGTCGGCCGTCAGGGTCGGGCCATCGGCGTTCCCAAAGACGCAGGAGCGTCGATTGACTTTGGTCCAGCCTCTGCGTTCTTCGTCGATGGAATTGGCGACGACCAACGACTGGTCGTTGTTCGCCAGATCGGCGATCCCGATGGCAGTAACCCAGGCCAGTCAGCGCCCGAGTTCGAGAGCCAGCTGTTCGGCTTCGAGGGCGAAGCGATCGGCGAGGTCCAGAAACTTCCCGAATATCCAAGCCTGTTCTCGTTCGTGAGTGTGATGTCGGGACTGGTCGGCACGTATCAACTTGGCGATGACGGATTCGAACGACTCAGCACCGGATACGTGGTTGCCGCCGGCGATAACCATGCGCTCGTCAACGAATGCGACGACGTGTTGGTGTGTGAGCGGGTCCTCATCGACCTCAACACCGGAGAGCTCTCGGATACCGCCGACCTCCCCGGCGGGCTACCGTTCGACGGGTTTGGCGGGTCGCTGATTTCGCCGGATGGTCGCTGGCTCGTTACCGAAGGCGGGTTCGGTCGCCTCGTCGATTTGGGTACGGGCGAGACGCTGAATCTTGGGCCGGAAGTTCGTCTTGCCCAACCGTTGGCGTTCACTCCAGACGGCCGATACGCCGTAGCGATCCGACTACGAAACCTTTTGGTGGTCGATCTTGAAACCGGAGCCGCCCGCTCGGTGATCGCTGAAGACCTCGGCACGGTCAACGAGCGTTCGGTGGCCGTGATCTTCGATCAAGCGGAATAGGAGCAGCACCGCAGGATGGACGGCCGTGACCCGCTCGAACTTGAGGTTGATCTCGGCGAGCCAGCCATCGAGACCGAGTCGCTCGTGGCAAGCGGAGCATCGCAGCGTCGGCCGCTCTTGGCGTTGGTGGTCGCGGTGCTCTTGGGGCTCATCGGCTGGCAGTTCATGACGGGGGGTGGAGCGACGGTTGAGGGCGAGATCCGAGAAAACGGTGAGACCAATGGCGGCGAGCCCGATAACGGCGACGCCGGTGTCAACGATGAAGGACTAGCCGTCGACCCGCCGATCGAACTCGACCGGCCAAACATCGGCGACGCCGAGGTGGGGGCGTCACCGCCCATCCCCGGTCCTGAATATTCGGTGGCTGAAGACCTGCCTGAGGTCCCAGGGGCCGATGGACTGGGCGGTTCTGAAGGCGAAGCGCCGTCGGACTCCGTGCCAACCTTTCCGCTGTTCCCAGATCGCCCTGGTCTAACCCTCGCTTTTGCGAACCCCGATGGCGAAGTGTTGCTGCTCAATGCCGACGACGGCACGATGTCGGTCATGCCCGCATCGGAGTTAGCGCCAGGGACAGGAGGGTCGTCATCGGTGAGCCATATCGAGCGAATCGATGACACGCTCGTGGTGCAGGAGATGTCCGGATACTTCGGGTATCCGCTCGATGGTGGTGTGAAGGTCGACTACGGCCACGCCGACGATCTTGTGGTCACTCCCGACCTTGTGGTGATGCTCGACTACCCCGATGCGCCCGGCGAGTTGCTCTCGCTCCGAGGATTTCTCCCCGATGGTCGCGGCGACTTCGACTGGGTCGAGGCACCCCGGAACGACGTATGGCTCAACGATACGGGCGTCATCTCGGCCCCGGACGGAACGTATATCTTCAACGGCTCGGGCTTCGAGCGGATCAGCGCACATCAGGTCAGCGCAATGGGCGAAAATCACCGCCTCGAGGTTCGTTGCGATGCCGTGCTCGACTGCACCGATCATCGCGTCGACCTCATCTCCGGAAGAGCCGAGACCGTCAATGCCCCGTATTCGCAGTGGTGGGGAGGACAGGGCCTTTCGCCTGATGGTCAATGGCTCAACTTCACCGATTGGAGCGGGGGCCTCGGCGGACGCCCTGAACTGGTGGTCGCCGATCTCCGGACTGGGGAGCAGACCAGGCTCGCGTATGCGTCGGAGAATGAAGACGGACCCGCTTTGCCGGTGTGGGATTCATCAAGCAGATACAGCGCTGTGGCGTCGGACAACGGCTCCTCGCTGTCTGTTTTCGACGCGACGGCAAACTCGGTGCGGATCGTCGGCGCCGACGAACTCGGTCTTGCTTTTCGGCTCGGTAGCTTTGTCTTCCTCGACCCTGGTGAGGTCTGAACTGGATGGCGGATCAACCGATTGAGATCGACCTCTTTGCTTCTGAACATCGGGAATCGTCATCCGGCGACCATGACCGCGACTACGACTATGACCGCGACCATGACGAGTCAGGGTCCGAGATTGTCGTTGCCGGTGGCCCTCGGATCGTCCCGCTAACGATCGGACTCGTTGCGGTCACACTGCTGGCGTTCATTGGATGGCAGGCGCTGACCGAACCGGAACCTTCGGATCTCGCTGTCCCGGATGTGGAGCAAAGCGCGCCTTCGGGGCAATCGGGAACCGAGCCGGGTATTCCTTCGCCGGGAATCCTCTCAACGGTGTTTGACCCAACCGAAATCGTGAGCAAAGAAGATGGTCGGCGATGGCTTGTCGAAGCAGGTTCGCGCCCGACGTTCCCGCTGATCGACGATCTTTCAGATCTTGTGGTGGCCTTCACGAACGACGCCGGCGGCGTGTCGCTGCTCGATGCTGCCACGGGCAGCGTGTCGTGGGTTCTTGGTTCGCCAGTGCCGCGTGGTGGATCTAGCGGGTCACTCTCGACGGAGTCGGTGGTTGTTGAGTCCGTGTCTCGTGATGCAGATGGTCGCACCCCCACAATCGGGCGGATCGCCGACACGTTGGTTCTGAAAGACGGACGCGAGGTGGTGGGGTATCCGCTCGACGGCTCGGGCCCGATCGTGTTCGGTGATGCCGATGAGCTGGTGCTTACCGAGGGTCTTGTCGTGCTCATCAACCGACCGGCCGAGGGCAACGGGTCGTCGGTCCTCAGCTCGTTTTTGGCCGACGGAACGTCTATCGGCAACGTCGTCGAACCAGCATTCCGGCCGGGAGGCCTTGATGGAACCGGCTACCGGTCGGGGCCCTCGGGAAGTTTCGTGTTTACTGGCGAGTCGTTTGAGAAGCAGAGCGACTACCCCATCGTCGCGTCGGGTCCGAACCATGTCATCGAAGCCCGATGCGCAGAGGCCTCAGCCTGTGAGCTTCATCGGGTTGAGCTCGGAACCTGGCGCTCGGAGCCGGTGCAGATCGGTGCCTCCTTCAATCTGGAGAACGGGATTTCGCCTGATGGTCAATGGCTCAGCTCCTATTCGGTCGAGCCAAAGCTGACCGGCGGAGTCGGAGGTGAGCTCGACGGAGTTGTCGTGTACCGATTGATCGAACTGGCAACCGGCGACTACTTCGAAGTCTCAGACTTTCCAACCACGAGCCTTGACGGACTCGTCCCGCCGCAATGGGATTCGACGAGCCGCTTTGCCGTGCTCGGCCACTCGGACAGGCTTCGGATAATCGATACCGAGGCCGGAGAGATCCGCTCGCTCAAGACCTCGGCACTGGGCATCGAAACATCGCTAGAAAACCTGGTCCTCCTGCCTTAAAACCACGAACCGGTACAGGAAACGAAGGGCAGAGCCTCCGAATCCTGTACCGGTTCGAGAAATTGTGACTAGTTGAGTCGCTGTACGACCATGGCCATACCCATGCCGCCACCAACACACATCGACTCCACGCCGAACTCTTTGTCGGCGTCCTGAAGGCCGTTGAGCAGGGTGGTCATGATGCGTGCGCCAGTCATACCGAAGGGGTGACCGAGGGCGATCGAGCCGCCGTTGACGTTCATCTTGTCCATTGGAATGCCGAGCTCGTCGGCTGAACCGATGACCTGCACGGCGAATGCTTCGTTGATCTCGAAGAGGTCGATGTCGTCGACGCCCATGCCTGCACGGCCGAGGGCCTGGCGGATGGCTTCGATTGGACCGAGGCCCATGATCTCGGGGTTGAGCTGGGAAACACCGGAGGACACGATGCGGGCGATGGGCTTGAGGCCCAACTCGGCGGCGCGAGTGTCGCTCATGACCACGGTGGCTGCAGCGCCATCGTTGAGCGGGCAGGCGTTACCGGCGGTGATGGTGCCGTCGGGGCGGAACACTGGCTTGAGGGTGCTGACCTTTTCGAGGGTGGTTCCGGCGCGAATGCCATCGTCGGTGCTGACGACGGTGCCGTCGGGGAGGGTGTACGGCGTGATCTCGCGTTCGAAGAAGCCGTTGTTCTGCGAAGCTTCTGCGAGGTTCTGCGAGCGAACACCGAACTCGTCCATGCGCTCACGGGAGATGCCGGTCATCTGCGCGACGTTCTCGGCGGTCTGGCCCATGGCGATGTAGATGTCGGGCATGCCTTCAGGGGCGGACCAAGTGTCGGCTCCGCCTTCGGAGCGCTTGGCGGTTGCGGCCTCGGCGGCGGCGAAGTTCTCGTTGTGAGGGCCGGTATCGGCTGCGCCGTTCATGTAGCGGCTTACGGTCTCAACACCGCCGGCGACAAAGACGTCGCCTTCGCCGGCCTTGATGGCGTGAGCGGCCATACGGATGGTTTGGAGCGATGATGAGCAGTAGCGGTTGACGGTGACGCCAGGTGCTTCGACGCCGGCAAGAAGGGCGGCAACGCGGCCGATGTTGTAGCCACCTTCGCCGCCGGGCTGGCCGATTCCCCAAAGGACGTCTTCGACCTGTTCGCGAGGAAGCTCGGGGATCTTGTTCAGAACATCGTTGATGATGAATGCCGACATGTCGTCGGGGCGGGCGTCGACCAGGCTGCCTTTGGCGGCCCGACCAATCGGGGTACGTGCGGTTGCGACGATTACTGCTTCAGCCATGTCAGGATCTTTCTGCGCTCATGCGCACTGCTTGTTAGGTACTGCTCGTTGGGTACTGCTTCTTGCGTTACTACTTGCGGGTAACACTACTTGTGTTGCCGGTGAAGGGATATTCCTTGACCGGCTGTGCTTGGTTCTAGGAACTGCAGTCCTAGGGTAGCGAGCGCGTCGGCCAAAGACCGTTCCTGATGCTGCTCGTACAACGCATACGGATCGTGAAGCGTCCCCACGGCGGCCTTGAGCCGTTCAGCGTCGCGAGCACTGGGGTCGAGCGTGGGGTCGGCGCGGCCAGGTCCGGGGTCGGGATCGGAGTCAGGGCCAGGGCCGATCGTTGTTCCCTCATGGGTGAGATTCGAGGCAAAGATCCCGGCAGCGCTTGCCGGGAGGAAATCCTCGTAAAGAATCGGGGCAATGGTGAGAACACCGGCGTCGAGGAGCTCGGTGAGTGTTTCCGGGGAAGACAGTGGGGTAGAAGACAGTGGGGTAGAAGACAAGAGCGGAGTTGGACCTGGTCGGAACTCGACATAGGCATCGCCGGCAGCGGCGAGCCCCTCGATGGTGGGCGAAAGTTGCAGATTGAGTTCGCTACGGATCATTTCGACCCGATGGTGTTCATCGTTCGGCGGGCTGGCCGTTATTGAAGCCATCGCCGCATCGACCTTGGCTCGGCCCTGTGGCGTCAGCGCTATGCCTCGCTGTTCGACCTCGCCGAAACGAACTCGCACAGTCCGCTGGGCGACTTCGGGCTCGTCTTCGTCGGTAGTGGTGATGAAGGTTCGAACTTCGTCGAGTGCCCGAAACGACGTCTGGCGGAGCAACACATCGGGGCCATCCCAGGCGGGCGGGCCCTGGATCCGGTCGATCATGGTTACGCCCTCCGATTCCATCAGCGCATGAAGCGCCACGATGTCGGCTACCCGCGGTGTGAGGTGGTTGAGATGGGTGCCAGCAGCGGCGGCGATGTCGGATGCCACCGGCGAGATCGCGTCGAGCAGCGAATGCCACGAGGCATCGATGGGGTCGTCGTCGAGTCGAAACACATCGACGGTGAGGTCGACGAATGCTGCGGTCGAAGACTCGATGACGCCGCCATCGCTATCGGCCTGATCCAACAGAGCTTCGAGTTCGCCGGAAAACAGCCGCCGGTGAGCCACTCGTTCCGCGAGCTCCGCCTGGACCTCCGGGGGAAAGAACCGTGCGTCATCGGCCACGAGCGTGGACGTGAACATGCGGAACGGGCTCTCGGCCATGTCGGTAACGTCGATTGGCCGAAACGCGGTGGAGACCACTGGGATAGGGGTGTCGCCGGTTCGGAGGTCATAGAACCCAACGGCGGCCATGCCGTAGTACCCGAAGAGTCGAGCAAGCTGGCCGAGTTCCTCGAAGTTGGCTACCCGGACGGCGCCGTGACGCTCAGAACCCATGCGGCCGGTATCACCAAGGTCAGGGAAAGCAGCCACGTGGTCCATCGAAGACACGGCGTTAACCCGCGCCGCCGCATCGACCAGATGGCCGTACTTTGGGACCTCGGCGGCGTACATCTCCGACAGTCGCTCGGCCAGTGCGCGTCGCAGCCCATTCGGAGCTGCCAATGCGGGTGATTGCGACATCGGAATTCCATTCTCGAGGGGCACGCCGAAGCCAATAATCGCGCTCGCCATTCCTCGGCTTGTTATCGGGCAATACCCGCCGATTGGAACCCGTGTCCGACACAAAGAAACCGTTCTCTGCTGGAAGCTTGGAACTCACAAGCGACCCGGTGTTCCCTGCCGGGAGCGCAAGCCCCCGACTTCGCTCGAGAGTCCGCGAGGCCATCTGGCCAAACTTTCGCGCCGACACCGCTCGATTCCGGTCGAATCCGTCGTTCCTGATTCTGGGCGCGGGTCAAGCCGGAACCAGCACGCTTTGGCGTTATCTCGGCAAACATCGCCAGATCCTGCCGTCAACCAAACGCAACGTCGGCTACTTCGGCGACTCGCACTATCAAGGTGCCAATTGGTACCGCTCGCATTTTCCAATGAAAGCGACACTCGCAGCGCGATCGCAGCGGCTCAAAGCGCCATGTGTAACTGGCGAGTGTTCCAACCACTACCTCTGGACCGCCGCATCGGCACCTCGCATTCAGCGAGCACTTCCCGACGTCAAGCTTCTTGTGATGCTTCGCGACCCGGTGGCTCGAGCCGCCGCTCACCATCGGCATAACACCGGTCTTGGCATCGAGCGGCGAAGTTTCGAACGCTGCATCGGAGTCGACCTTGAACTCCTCGACCGACTTGGTGGCGAAACCATCGATGGCGGCCAGTTCGGCTATGTCCGCAACGGCCTCTATGGCTCGCAACTTCGATCGTGGCTTGAGCATGTCGACCGGAGCCGTATGCACATCGTCGAATCCGAATCCTTCTTCGAAGATCCGGCTGCCGAATACCACCGGATCCTCAACTTCTTAGGTCTCGACCCCGCTTTCCAACAACGGATGCCCTCGTATCGTCCCCTCAGCGGCCCGGTCGAAATATCGCCAGCGCTGCGCCAGCAACTCGACGAGGTCTTCGCTGCCGACTTCGCTGGTTTGGGAACGCGACTCGGTATCAATGTGCGCTGGGATACCGGCGCTCAGAAGGCTGCGTAGTCCAGGAATTTCGGATCGAAGCGAGAGTTTTTTCGATCGTTTGCATCTGAACCGGTCGGCCCGGGCGTAGTTCGTCACTGTAAGCACATCCCGCTTCTTGACGACTTGAAAGGTCCAACACCATGCGCCGAGTTCTTCTGATTCTGACCAGCCTTCTGGCGGTCTTCTCCCTCACCGCAACCGCTGCCTACGCTGGAAATGGCAAAAACAGCAAAGCAAAAAATCGCACGATCGCCGACGTCGTCGTAGCCAGTGGCGGCGAGTTCGACAACAACCACAAAGACTTCGACATTCTGCTCAACGCTGTTGTTACCGCCGATCTCGCTACCACTCTGGCGAGCCCCGACATCGACTTCACCGTGTTTGCCCCAACCGACATTGCTTTCGTAAAGCTCGCAATCGACCTCGGCTTCACCGGCGAAGGCGAAGAAGCGGCGTGGACCTTCTTGGTCGGCGCTCTCACCGAACTCGGTGGCGGCGACCCGATTCCCGTTCTTACCAACGTGTTGCTCTACCACGTCGTTCCTGAGCGTCTCACTATCGACAACGTGCTCTTCGATTCCGACTCGATTGCGACTGCTCTCGAAGGCGCAAGCATCACTGTCGACCGCCGCACCCTCGTCGATGCCGACCCTGACGTGAAAGACGCCAAGGTTTCGCTTCGCCGCTCGAACATCCGTGCCAACAACGGCATGATCCACACCATCGACCGGGTCCTTCTTCCCGTCGACCTGTAGCGACAGCGCTAACCCCCGCCGTTTCGAGGCGAACCCCTCGCCTCGGAAAACATCGTCCCAGCAAGCACCCCCGTCGGAATCTCGTGACACCAAGCGACAGAAATTGTCGCCGAGTGTCACGAGATTCGGCGTTTTGGGGTGGGCGCTTTTTCTTTTGGGCCCGCACTGGTTACGTTCTGGCCAGTACGACGATTGACCGACGAGCACCACCGAGACCCGAGGGACCCACATGAGCACAGATCTAAACATCGATGTCCAAAAAGAATGGAAGCTGTTCATCGATGGGCGGTGGGAGCCAACCGCTTCGTCCTACGAGATCATCGACCCCAACACCACAAAGGTCGTCGGCCACGCCCCCGAGGCCACCGCAGCCCAGGCACTCGATGCCGTAGCTGCCGCCAAAGCAGCGCTTCCAGCGTGGCGGGCACTGTCACCGGGGGAGCGAGGCGTCTATTTGGCTCGTCTTGCCGACGTGCTGGAAGAGGACTCGTCGTCTTGGGTCGACACCGTTCAGGCCGAAACCGGCGCAACCCTCAAGATCGCTGCGACCATGCAGGTCGGTGGGCCCACCATCGACCGGTTCCGGTACTACTCGTCGATTCCTGACCTCAACGAGTCGCTGATGCCGCAACCCGTTGGCGCCTCGCCGCTCGGTCCCGCCGGGCTCATCAGCGCCGCCGTGCACCGCCAACCGGTGGGCGTCGTAGCCGCAATCACGCCATATAACTTCCCGCTCACCAACGTTGCCGGAAAAATTGGGCCAGCGCTGGCAATGGGTTGCACCTGCATCATCAAACCCGCGCCGCAGGACCCGCTCGGCATCTTGCTGCTTGCCGAAGCAATCGAGAAGGCGGGATTCCCGCCCGGCGTTGTCAACGTCATCACCGGCTCGGGGCCAGAGGCGCCCGCAGCACTCGTCGATTCGCCCGATGTCAACATGATCAGCTTTACCGGAAGCTCCATGATCGGTTCGAAGATCTATGAGAACTCGGGCAAGACCATGAAACGGCTGCTGATGGAGTTAGGTGGCAAAGGCGCCCTCATCATGGCTGACGATGCCGACGTCGGCCGCGCCGTCGGAGCCATTGCCACCGTGTGGGGCTTCCATTCGGGCCAGATCTGCACGGCACCAACCCGTGTTATCTGCCACCGCAGCAAATACGACGAGACTGTCGAGGCGCTCAAGGGGATCTCGGGCTTCTTGAAGGTGGGCGACGCTCGAGCCGACGACACCCTCGTTGGGCCGGTCATCACCGAAAAGCACCGCGATGGCGTCGAAGCGTTTATCCAATCGGGTATCGACGATGGCGCCACCTTGGTTTGTGGTGGGCAACGTCCGGATCTTCCCGGTTACTTTGTGGAACCCACCCTGCTCGCTGATTGCACCCCTGACATGCACGTTGTACAGGAAGAGGCATTCGGGCCCGTGGTGGTCATTATGCCCCACGATGGCGACGAGGAAGCGATCGCTATGGCCAACAACTCCGTCTACGGCCTGTACAGCTATGTGTTCTCCGAGGACCAGTCACGGGCGTACCGTATTGGCCAGCAACTCGAGACCGGCAATGTTGGGCTCAATTTGGTGCAGCCACACATGGAAGCGCCGTTCGGCGGCTACAAGATGTCGGGCGTCGGCCGTGACCGCGGGCGCTTCGGCCTTGAGGCATACGGCGAAATCCAGGCCATTAGCTGGATTAGCTGACGTCGATTCCCTAGTTCTCCTGAACGCGAAGCGCGCGAAGGCGGCCGCTCGCGGTGTGATTTCAACGATCGGGGACCAATTTTTTCGGGTCCACGCCCGCGATTCGCGCACCGGCTACGTTGCGTACACGCCCTTGGTACTAGACCAAGAGTAGATCGTGAATCACGGCAAATCTTCGAAAGGTTCGGGAAACGACATGTTGGATGTTGGCGCTTCTGCTCCCTCGTTTTCTCTACCAAACCAAGATGGTGAACTCGTCTCCTCCGACGATCTCGCCGGCAAGTGGGTCGCGCTCTGGTGGTACCCCAAAGCTTCAACCCCTGGTTGAACGATTCAAGGAGAGGGGTTCCGTGATCGAGCCTCCGACTTTGAAGCGGCAAACTGCGTCGTTCTCGGCGCGAGCTTTGACTCTGTCGAGGATCAAAAGGCCTTTGCCGAGTCATCGGCGTTCCCGTATCAACTGCTGTCTGATACCAGTCGTGAGACCGGTCGGGCATTCCATGCTGAGCGTGAAGAGGGCGAAGACTACTACGAGATGGGGCTGCCCCGTCGGGTGAGTTATCTCATTGATCCTGAGGGCACCATTGCCCAGGCCTATGACCTTGCCGGGCAGGATCTTTCTGCCCACGCTGGCCAAATCCTCGCTGATATCGCAAGCCATACGAGCTAGCGGCCATACGCGCCTACCGTCCTAGAGCGGGCAGCGCGGGCGTTTCGGGTGGTGCTGATGGTGCCGATATCGGACGTCTATCACAAATCACGATCGTCATTCCTTTCTCGGAATGGGTTATTTGGCCCGTATGGGCACAATGTGACCCTTGTTGTCGGAAGTAATCGTTTTCATGGCGACGTACGCCATTGCGCCAATTGGGCGCCCTCATGACCACTTAACGTGGTTATCTGCTCATTGTGAACGCTTGGCGTGGTCTATCTGTTTTTGTGATGGGTTGTGTCTCCAAGATTCATTGGCGGAACCTTCATATCCCCGCGCACACTATCGAGACGCCAACATACGGTCTCAATGGTTTGAACACGGAGGGTGTTCAGGGCGAGACCTGGAGGAGCAACCGCCAATGCTCGATACGAAACCAACGGATACAAAGCCGACCGACACGAAGCCGACAACTAGTCTTGACCCTGCAGATTGGGTAGACCAGTGCGCATGCCGTGGAAAGAGCGAGCTCTTTTTCGCTCCTTTCGCTGAGCGCCCGGAAGCTCGTGTCCGACGTGAAGCCGCAGCGCGGATTATCTGTGAAACGTGCCCAGTCCTCATGTCGTGCCGTGCGCACGCTCGTGAGAACCGGGAACTCGGATTCTGGGGCGGTGAGTCAGAGGCCGAGCGCGCAGGCGCCGGTTTCGCTCCAACCACCCCAATCATCGGCCGCCGTCAGGTAGCCGAGAAGCGGGCCGCAAAGGCCCTGCAGGAGCGCCGCCGCTAACACCGGAGGTAGCAAGCGCAACAAGCTTCGCACCAAGAATTCTTTGAAGATGCCTACCGCGAAAGCGGTAGGCATCTTCGGGTTTTGATCTTCGGTTGCTGATCTTCGGTTGCTGGTCGTCAGGTGTTGCGTGCTGACATGAAACCGCCAGTGGCGACTAGATGCCCATCTCGTGGACAGGAGGCATGTCGAAGGCCCCAATGGCATCGGCACGTCGGTGGAGAAGGTCGACGGTGTCTTCAATGTCGCGAGCGATGATGTAGCGGCGTTCGCTCACCGCGTCGACCACGTAGTGGCCGAGCTCGTCGAGATCGGCGACCTTGACCTCGCGGCCTGACTTCGCGACCAGTTCTTTGAGTTGTTCGAAGGACATCGCCGACCGGCGAGTGGGGTTGCGGACCCGCTGAAGGTTGTCGGGGCGGTTCCGCGCGGCGGTGAAAAGTCCGGTGTCCATCATCCCGCCTGAGGGGTAGAAAACCGATGCGCTCAGGTGGTCGGTCTCCGAACGGAGCTGATGGTTGAGTGCTTCGGTGAAGCAGCTCACCGCCGCTTTGCTCGAGGCGTAGACCGATGCCATTGGTACTGGGGCAAAGCCGCCATCGCCCGAGGACGTGTTGGTGACATGTCCGGGGGCACCAGATTCGATCATCTTTGGCACGAACGCTTGAACGCCATTGGCCGTGCCGAACACGTTGACACCAAAGCACCATTTCCAGTCGTTGAGCTCGCTTTCCCATGCCTTTCCACCTCCGCCCGAACCGACTCCGGCGTTGTTAAAGAGCAGGTTGCAATGGCCATGGGTGGCGAAGACCTGCTGCGCGAGCGACTCGAACGAGTCGAAGTCCGACACATCGGTACCGATGCCAGAGATTTGATCGGGGCCGATGCCGTCGAGGGCGCTCATCTCGGTGATGGTGGCCTCGATTTGGGGCTCTTCGATGTCGGCGATGACGACGGTGGCATTGCGTTCGAGGAGTGCCCGGACGATTCCTTTGCCAATCCCGCTCGCACCTCCGGTAACCACGGCAATTGCACCGTTGATTTCTACTGGTTCTCTCGAGTCGTTCACAGTTCCTCCAAGGCGGGCTTGGGCGAAACCCTAGCGTCGGGAACCCACTCGGCCCAAGAACGCACCGAGGGCCTCCCAGCGTTGCTGGAAGGCCCTCGGAGGAAAGCTGCCGGACAAGCCGGCGACTAGATTGTGTTGCTTGAAATGCGAGCGCTAGACGTCGACTTCGATGCCGAGTTGCTCATAGATCTCTGCGCGCTTCTTTTCGAAGGTTTCTTGGTCGATCTCTTTCTCAGCGAATCGTTGATTCAGCAGCGCGAATTGCTCGTACAGCTGATCTTCGGTGAGGGCGTCGGGATCTACTTCTTCTTCGTCGCCCTCTTCGGAACGCTGAGCGCGGCGTTCGCGCTTCATAGCGTTCTTCTCCATGCGGTTCTTTTCACGGAGTCGCTTTTGGATGCTCGGTCGGCTCTTGGCCATTTGGGGGTCCCTTTCGTCGGCCGGCGTTACTAGTGCGGCACCACCGAAACGGCGCGGCGCACGAAGTCTCAATCCTATCGGCTCTAAGGCCTGTTCTAAACGTCGGACACGGGTTCTCTGGGCGATTTTCGGCTGTATTTGAGCCGTTTTGCCCAATTCTTAGTCTGAAGTGGACGGAGAAGTGGTGGTGAGCGCGCTATCTGAAAAGCGGAACCCGTCGTGCCCCATCAGCAGTCGGTGGTGCAGCCCGGGGGCTTCTACGTCGCCGTTTTCGTACCCTGCATCGCCCTCCCACATGGCCACAGGGCCGTCTGGAGAGTTTGCAACCTTGGTCACGTAGAAGCGGGGATCTCGGCCGCCAAGACCTTCTAACGCAGAATCGACGGTCTCGAATTTCGACAGATCGTACAGGGTTACCCACGTCGGCGGGGTCAGTTCAATTTCTTTGGCATCGACGAGGCGAAGAGCTTCGGCTGGGGTCGACCACGAGGAATCGTGGATTTCACCATGGTCGATCGCCACATCGTCATCGCTAGCTGCCGCAAGGAAGAACCACGTTGCAAACCGCTTTGGAGCGATCGAAGGCGGTGACCAATGAGCAAACCACTGCAGTGCGTCGGGTCCGAGTCGTTGACCGGATTCCTCAAATGCTTCGCGAACCGCGGCCGTTCGCGCTGCAGCATATTGATCATCGGGTGCGGTGCCGTAGTCCTCGGGGTCGATTCGACCGCCGGGGAACACCCACATGCCCCCAGCAAACTTCAGTTTCGAATTTCGACGAAGCAGGAGGGTTTCGAGACCCTCCTCGCCGTCGCGCAACACAATGACCGTCGCGGCAGGGATTGCCGGCTTCTCCGGGTCGTTGTCATGCTTTTCAGCCCAGGAGGCCAGGAGGTCGCGGGCGTTGGTCATCGCTGGAGCTTAAAGCGTCCTAGCGAAGGGCACGCAATGCTGACGACGCTGCAGTGCTGAGGTTGTCTGCTCCGCCGGTAGCTAAGCCGAAGCGCGGCGTGCCGTTGCTTTCGGACAGCGTGGTGAGGATCGCCCGGCCATTGTCCACTGGCACATCGCTAAACGTCTCGAACCGCAATGCTGTGCCCATCGCATCGAGAATCGCCCGAATAACGGCTTCCTCGGCCAGGATGGCCGAGCCGCGACCCTGTCGAAGTGATCCGTTGGGGGCAGTGATCGTGGCCTCAACGGTGGTTTTTGCGTCCTCGACTTCAACGACCAACCGCACCGGGGGAAGGTCGTTTGATTCGTGCACAGACTCGACCTGGTGCACGACCGATGAGGCCGCATTGTTGACCCGGGCAATCGCGTTGACGGTCTCGGGGTCATATCCTTCGCCGGTGCGGGCAAAGAGATGAATTCCGTCCGAGTGCTCGCCGCTCGACCGAAGGTAGATGCCGTTCCATTCTTCGAGGGCGAACGGACCGATCGATGTGGCGGCGTTCGAAAGCTGAGCCACTTGATGGAAGAGTCGAAACGCGGTGGTCGGAGTCAGCGTCGAAAATACGGGCCGATGCAAGAAGAACATCGGTTCTTCACCGACCGGAGCGTGAAGGTAGGCGGCCAACGAAACCTCATGGTGTTCCGCGATGAGTTCAAAGCTGGCGTCGACCATGCTCCGAAGGACGCGCTGGTTTCCGTCGAGGTTGTTTTCCTCTTCGGTCTGCGAGGTAGGTATGAGCGAACTGAGGCCCCGCCCAAGCCCACTCTTTTTTGTCCCGGTCATTCTCTTCAGGGTATCGACCAATATCTGCCGTCGACAGAGGTATGTGGCCCATTTCGAGAAGTATTCAATTGGGTGCGTGCCAAGCGGCTCAGGTGCACCCAGTGGCCGAGTTGGTTTAGGTCGTTTGACCTGCTGGAACAGGTGCGACGATGGCCACCGCAGGAGCATCGAGACGCATCGAACCACGTTCGAGACGGGAGCGAACTTCGGCGGTTCCTTCGTCACATTGGCCGACGAATGGACACCAACCGCAGAGCGGGCCGGTCTTTGCGTCGAACTCGCCGCTAGCACATGACGAGGTCATCGACGTCCACGTTTGTTTCAGATCGACCGACACTGCCTCGAGCGCCTCGTCGGTTACCTCCGCCTCAACGGTGCGCTGGCCGAGATAAAGAAGCCGGGCACGTCGGGGTCGCTCGCCGAGATCATTTGCGATGGCGGCTGCGTAGAGAAGTACCTGAGCGAGGCGGCCCTCGACATAACGAGGCCTGGGGGCCTTGCCGCTCTTGTAGTCAGACACCACCAAGCCGTCGTCCTCGCGATCGAGACGGTCAACGATGCCGCGAAACGGCACACCGTCGATCTCGGCATCGATGAGTTGTTCGGTGGCCTCAACCACGACGTCTTGGGGGTTCTCGAGGGTCCATAACCCTTCGATGGCTTTCCACGAGATCCACCGGAAATGACGGCTTTCGGCCTCGTCGAGTTCGAGTGCGACGAAGTCCTTGTCGTTCTCGATCTCTGGCCAACACTGGCGAGCGAGGACCTTTGCGTTCTCAACCGTGCGGTCAGGCGTTGGCGCCTGTAAGAGATGCTCGAGGACGAGGTGCGCGAAGGTTCCGGCGAGAGCAGCCTGCCCCGGGGGATCGGGAAGACGGTCCATGTAACGCATCTTCCAGCGCTTTGGGCATTGCTGAAAGGTGCTCGCCGAACTCGGCGATAACCGTTTGGGAGGGCCGGTGCGAGCCACGGGCGGTTCGATATCGCGGACGCCCGAAGGGGGTGCCGGCGGGAGATCGGCCGTTGGCGGTGCTGAGGCTGGGTTCGCGTCGAACGAAACGTCGCTTACTGGTTCTTCGAGGTCTTCGGCGACATCCACATCCATACGGATATTTCTACACCACCGGTGAGACACTCTCGGGCTCTTCGCCCAGCATGACCCGCTATTGCGTGGCGTTAGCCTCGAGCGTCGGGCTGCTGGGACACTTCGGCCACACGGAACTCGCTGCCGGCACGAACCAGCAGCTGTTCTGGGGTGATGTCGGGGGTGATGTCCGGCAACGTGAATGCTGCGGCTGCAGCTGGCATCGAGCTCTCAGGGTTGACCGAAGCCGATTGGCTGCCGGAACCGCCGGTGAGGGTGATGTTGACCGCTTTGGTAAAGACCAGTTCGCAGGAAGACTTGACCTTGTCGTTGGCTTGCGGCGCAGCGACCGAGATGGATTCGCCTGCCCGACTCGTTGGGGTATAGGAGGTCGTACCGCCGCCCGCCCAGTCTTCGCCGCCGGCGCCACAGTTGATGGTGTCGTTGCCGTTGCCGCCAAAGATGGTGTCGTTTCCGGAACCGCCCTTGAGCGTGTCGTTGCCATCGCGACCGAGGAGCCAATTGGCTCCGGCTTTCCCAGTGATCTTGTCGGCGGCAGAGCCTCCGAAGATGAAGTCGTTGCCTTTGCCGCCAGTGAGCGTGTTCGGCTTCGAGCTTCCAAGGAAACTAAGGGGGCCATCGGTGCCGTCGATAACGAACGGCTGGGCGATGATGAGGTCGGTGCCGGCTTTGTTCACGACTTTGTTTTTGCCAGAGCCGGTGATGGTGGTGTCGTTGCCGCCGCCGGGCTTGAGAACGTCGTTGCCCTGCGCTCCGTAAAGGAAGTCGCTACCAGGGCCACCGATGAGTTTGTCGCGGCCCTTGCCACCAAACAGATCGTCTTTTCCGGCGCCACCGCTCAGCGTGTCTCGTCCGCCGAATCCAATAAGAACGTCGTTGCCGGCGTCTCCGGACAGGTTGTCTTTGCCGTCGGTGCCGTTGATGGTGTCATTTCCGGCACCGCCACGGACACAGACTCGGGTTGTTTTGCCCAGTGCTGCGAGGGCGCCCGGCGTGAAATCGAGGGTGTCGTCACCGGCTCCGAGTTCGACGACGAAAAATCCGTCGGCAGCGCCAGTTCGTGCAGTTTGTTCGGCGATGAGGAAGTTATCGTCGCCGCTAGCGCCTACCAGGTCGACCGACGAGTTTTTGCATGACTGCTTTGTCGCCGCTCCAGCTTCGGTGGCGTCGAGGCCAACGGTTGCTGTCGCAGCAAGGGCGACGGCTGCAATGGCCGAACCGATTCGTCGAATCGAGGGTTGGGTCGAAATCACGGTGAACACTCGGTTTCTATCGGCACTCTGGTCCGGAATCTTGAAAAGAAGGATGCTCGAAGAGGGCAGAGATCAGACGTCGAGGACGTCGGGATCCATAAGGGCACTGTTCTTGACGAGGTAATCGCGTCGTTGCGCAACGTCGCTGCCCATAAGAACGTCGAACATCGTCATCGCGTCTTGGGCTTGTTTGGCATCGTCCATGGTGAGCCGCCGCAGAATACGGGTCTCAGGATTCAGTGCACAGTGGGCCAATTCGTCGACGTTCATCTCGCCGAGGCCCTTAAAGCGCTGCCATTTGATGTTCTCGACCTTGCGGTTTCCCTTGGCGAGCTCTTGGGTCTTGGCATCTCGTTCTTCGTCGGTAAACGCCCGGTAGGTCTCGTTGCCGACCTTGGTCGTGAAGAGCGGCGGCTGTGCCGCGTACACATGGCCGCCTTCGAGCAGGGGAGTCATGTACTTGTAGATGAGGGTGAGGAGGAGACAGCGGATATGGCTGCCGTCGACATCGGCGTCACAGAGGATAATGATGCGACCGTAGCGGGTTGATGTGATGTCGAAGTCCTTGCCGGATCCCGCGCCGATGGCGGTGAAGAGGGCTTGTGCTTCGGTGTTGTCGAGCACCTGCTTCATCGTTGCCTTGCCAGCGTTTACCACTTTGCCGCGCAACGGCAGGATGGCCATAAATTCGGAGTTTCGTCCCGCCTTCGCCGGTCCGGCGGCCGAGTCGCCCTCTACGATCAGCAGCTCGGCGTCGCCGCCGTGGATACGACAATCGGCGAGCTTGGCGGGCATGCCGGTAGAACCAAGCGATGCCGCCTTGCGTTTGGTATCGAGTGCCTGTTTGGCGCTGACCCGGTTGATGACCGACGACGAGATCTTCTTCCGCACCTGATCGACATGGGACTTCTTGGAGCCGACGCCGTTAAACCACTCGGCAAGGCTGTCTTTGACCACCCGGTAGACGATCTTGTCGATCGCTGGTGTTCCGAGTTCTTGTTTGGTTTGGCCCCGGAATTGTGGTTCGGGGAACGAAACCTTGACCGCTGCGACCAAACCTTCTCGAATGTCGTCGCGTGTGGCGCGGTGTTTGTTCTGCTTGGCAAGCTTGGCCAGTTGGCGCATGTCCTTCAGCAAGACATCGTTGACCGCTCTGGTGAGGGCCTTGTCGAAACCATCGAGGTGGGTTCCGCCTTCGCCGGTGGGAATGGTGTTGACGAATGAGGTAACGCTCGGTTCAAAGTTGTTGACCCATCGAAGGGCAACATCGACCGTGCATTCGCGTTCGACCATTTGCATCTTGCCGTCGACTGGCACCTTCTCTTCGAAGGTATCGATGCCGTTGATCTTGATGACGCCGGTGACGTTGCCGATGTCGCCCGACATTTGGTCGACCAGGTCAGCGATGCCGCCACGAGAGATAAAGGTCTCGGGTTCGTTCTGTTGACCGTTGCGTTTGTCGATAACCGTGATCTTGAGGCCGGGCACCAGGAAAGCCGCCCGCTGAGCGCGCACCCGAACCTCTTCCCAATCGATCTGCGCTTCGGGGTCGAACACCTCGGTGTCGGGCCAAAAACGGATGCGGGTTCCGGTCTTCTTAGTCTTCTTGATCTTCTCGAGCTTGTGACCGGCGCGGAATGATTTGGTGGTGAACTGTCCGGCGATACGTTCGCTAAAGCACAGTCGGTGGGTGTTTCCTTCGCGATCGACTTCGGCGACCAGCTTCTCGGAGAGCGCGTTCACCACCGAGGCGCCGACGCCATGAAGGCCGCCGGCGGATCCGTAGGACCCGCCACCAAACTTCGCGCCAGCGTGGAGTTCGGTGAGGACAACCTCGAGCGCCGATACCTTTCGCTTCGTGTGGATACCGACCGGGATACCACGTCCGTCATCGGCTACGGCCACGGATCCATCGCGGTGAAACACCACTTCGATCTTCTTTGCGAAGCCGCCTTCGGCTTCGTCGACTGCGTTGTCGAGAAGCTCCCAGACGAGGTGCATGAGGCCGGCGCTACCCGTGCCCCCGATGTACATGCCGGGGCGCTTCCGGACGGCGTCGAGCCCTTCGAGGGTTTCGATGGCATCGGCGTCATAGACGCCACTCTTCTTGGATTTCTTGGCTGCTGCTTTTGGGGTCGGCTTCGCTGGAGGCGTGGCGTTTGCAGGCTCGTCCATGATGATCTCGATATCGTCGGTTGAGGTTGGGGTTTCGGTTGTGCTCATTTGCGTCACCACCGGGCCGGGCCGAGGTCGAGAATTGGGCGTTCGAGTTCGGTGCTAACCAAATCACGTTTGGACGGATCGACCGGGAACGCAATTGGGGTTGGGTCGACCTTGTTGTGGTCCTCATCGGTTGCCATCACGGCGAGCATGGTTGGCAGGTCGCCGATCGATACGGCCTTGAGGGTTTCGTCGTCGAGTTTGGTGAGTCGTACACCCACTCCTCCGCGTCCCTTGCTGTCGAGTTCGGTAAGCGGCGTGGTTTTGCCTGCACCGTTGTTGGTGACCGAGCAGACGACGGCATCGCCAATCACCGGGCCGGCCGCAATGACCTTTGAACCATCGCGGATCTTCATGCCCAACACTCCTGCTGCGCCTCGACCCTGGATACTGATCTTGTCGACATCGGTACGTAGCGTTTGGGCGTCGTCGGCGACGATCACGATGTCGATGCCGCTTGGGGCTACGAAGGCCGCTGCAAGCTTGTCGTTGCCCTTGAGCTTGATGACCGTTGCGCCAGATTTGGTGGCGTTGATGTCGTCGGGAGAGATGCGCTTGGCCACACCCTGTTCGGTGACGAGTACCAGCGGCTCTTCGTTGGGGGTGAGAACGGTGAGAACCCGCTCGCCAGCGTTGAGTCCGAAGGTCTGTTTTGCGTCTGATCCGCGGCTTCGGCCCGCAACCTCGCCGACTTCGGCAGCCGTCGCCGCCAATGCGCGGCCTTCGGAGGTGATGGCCCAAATCTTTGAACGGGTCGAGGTGAGCGTGCTTGAAATCAGCACATCATGGCGGCCAGGTGTCGAACGCTTGGCGCCTTCGAGCGGGGCTCGACCGATTTGGCCGGTGGAGGAGAGAGTGACGACGCATGGTTCGTCAGCGATGTCGGTATCGACAAGGTCGATGACTTCGAACGTTGTTATCTCGCCGATCGGGACCATCTCGGTTTGGCGGTCTTTGCCGTAGGCGTCGACGGCTTCTTTGAGCTCGGACAGAACGAGGGTGCGCTGCCGGGCTTCGGAAGCGAGGAGTTTCTCGAAGTCGGCGATCTGGCTGGCCAGGTCGGCGTGCTCGTCGACGAGCTTTTGGCGTTCGAGCGCAGTGAGCCGACGAAGCGGCATTTCGAGAATTTCTCGGGCCTGGATCTCGGAAAGCGTGAGGGCGCTCATGAGGTTGGTTCGGGCAGAGCTCGAGTCTTCGGACGCTCGGATGATGGCGATGACCTCATCGATGTTGTCGAGGGCGATCAGGAAGCCCTCGACGATGTGCATGCGCTCTTGGGCCCGTTCGAGGCGGTACTGAGTGCGCTTGACGATCATGTCGAGGCGATGGGTGATGTAGTGCTGGCAAAGGTCGTAGAGGCCCACCGTGGTGGGGACGTTGTCGACAAGCACCACGTTGTTCACGCCGAACGTTTCCTCGAGCGGCGTGAGACGGTAGAGGTCGGCAAGGACCGCTTCGGGGTTGATGTTTGGCTTGCACTCGATCTGAAGCCGGAGACCATGGTGGCGGTCGGAGAGATCGGCGAGACCCTGAATGCCGTGGAGCTTGCCACTGTTGACGAGGTCTTGGATCTTGGCGATTACCCGCTCGGGGCCAATCATGTGGGGGAGTTCGGTGAACACCAGACCTTGGCGGTTGCGGGTGATCTGAATCGTTTCGACGCGAGCACGCATGCGGATAGAGCCGCGGCCGGTTTCGTAAATCTCGTCGAGGGCCGGGCTGTCGTCGATAACAATGCCGCCACCGGGGAAGTCCGGACCGGGTAGAACCGCTCGGAGTTCACTGATGGTGGGTTTCGGGCGACGCTTCTTCATCACCAGTTCGATGGCCGCGTAAACCTCGCGCAGGTTGTGGGTAGGCATGTTGGTGGCCATGCCGACGGCGATGCCGGTGGTGCCGTTGACCAACAGGTTCGGCACGATGGCCGGAAGGAAGATGGGTTCGCTTCGTTCGCCGTCGAAGGTCGGCCGAAACTGGACGGTGTTTTCATCGAGTTCGCGCACCATGTCCATGGCTGCATCGGTGAGGCGGCACTCGGTGTAACGGTAGGCGGCAGGAGGATCGTCGAGCGTCCCGAAGTTGCCTTGCGGGTCGATGAAGGTGACGTTGCGGGTGAAGTTCTGCCCCATACGCACGAGGGCCTCGTAGATGGCCGAGTCACCGTGCGGGTGGTACTTGCCCATCGTGTCGCCGACCACGCCAGCGCACTTGCGGTGGGTCGAATCGGGGCGGATGTTTTGACGAAGCATCGAGTAGAGGATTCGTCGTTGTACCGGTTTGAGGCCGTCGCGCACGTCGGGGATGGCGCGTGCCGTAATGACCGACAGTGAGTAGGCGAGGAAGGACTCGCTCATCTCTTCGGAGACGGGGATATCTATTACTTCGCGGGCGAACGGCTGGATCGATTGTTGACTCACGTTGAAAGGGGCTTCCTTGAAACTGGGGCAAAGAGAACTGGGGCAAAGAGAACTGGGGTAAAGAGAACTGGGGCAAAAAGACTGAGTATGGCTCGGGAAATGCGAACAGGTGTTCGATTCTAGCGGGACGGCTTCGCATCGAGGTGCACCGGGGAATCTCGGCACCGTCGGGGGCAAGCGGCAGTCACATTTCCTCGAACCAAACTAGTCGAACCAAGGCTGCGCAGGGCGCACGCCCCCGTGTCGGTGAGTGGTGGGCAGAGCGCCAGACAGAGTGAGCCGGTGGTCTATCCCTCCTTCCGCCCGGGACTACATTGGGCGCCGTGACTACAGCACTGGCTCGAC
>CALGZB010000194.1 GCA_937934655.1 uncultured Acidimicrobiales bacterium
CTGAAGGGCACGCGATAGTGGCGGTATGAAAGCGGTTCGAGTCGAGAACGGTCAACCCACCGTGGTGGACGTCGCTCCGCCAGCAGGCGACGGGGTTCTTGTGAACGTCGCGTCAGCGTCGATCTGTGGGTCTGACTTTCACTTGATGGAAATGGGTGTTCTCGAAGGGCTAGTTATCGGTCACGAGCTTGCTGGGACGACCGCGGACGGGAGCGCGGTGGCCATCGATCCGGCCATCAGCTGCGGGGTCTGCCATTCCTGCGCCGACGGTGAACGGCGAGACTGCGACGGTTCGAAGTCATTTATGGGAATTCGGGCAAACGGGGGAATGGCAGAGCAGGTTCTTGTGGACCCAGCGATGCTCGTGCCGTTGCCGTCTGGGCTCGATGTCGGTATCTCGGCGCTGGTCGAACCTCTGGCAGTAGCTGCACACGCGGTGCGTCGCGTCGGCATTCTTGAAAGCGACCGAGTGGCGGTGATCGGCGCCGGCCCCATTGGTCTGGCCGTTACCGCTGTGCTGCGCAACCTGGGCGCAGCGCCAGTGCTCTTTGCCCGCCACGACCATCAGAAGGCTGCGGGCGAAGCTCTAGGAGCGAGTCTTGGCGGCACCGGTGGTGCCGGAAACACCGACGGATTCGACGTCGTCATCGACGCGGTTGGCACGACCGCTTCGATCGCCGAAGGGGTCGAACGGCTCAAACCTCGTGGCCGGATCGGTCTGGCGGGGACACTGTGGAAGCCGGCTTCGATCGATATTGCTGTTTGTAGCAAAGAGATCTCGATCATTCCGGCAGCCGGGTATTCGGGAGTCGCCCCCAACCGCGATTTCGACCATGCGGCGCGTGTTCTCGCCGAGAATCCCAGCATTGCAACCACTCTCATCTCGCACCGCTTCCCGCTCGATGGGGCCGTTGAGGGATTCGTTGCGGCCGCCGACCGTTCGGGTGGGGCAATCAAGGTCCTCTTCGAAATCTGACGGCACGAAGTCTGACGGTAGGTAGCGGCCGGAGTCTCTGGTCAGGCTTTGGCTTCGATGATGATTGCTGGGCGTCCAGCGATGTGGTCGATGCCGGCGAAAGTCACGGTGGCCCCAGCCGCTGTCAGTGCTTCGGCGACGACATCGGGGTCGACGGTGTGGAAGTGGTGCTCGTGGCCTTCGGCGCGTTTGGCGCCAAACTTCTCGAAGTCAGGATGGGCTGGGTCGTCAAAGTCCTCGTCGACGAGAAGCATGCGTCCGCCTGGGGCGAGCACCCGAACCAACTCCGACACGCCGTCGCGAAGGCTCGTCCAGTGATGCATCGTGTTTACCGCCCACGCCGCATCGATCGAGGTCGCCGAAACCGTGGTTGCTTCGGCCGTGCCATCCACGATCCGAACGCGATCGTTCACCCGGAAAAGCCGTGTCCGAAGGCCCAAGATCCGGCGCATGTACGGGGTTGGCTCAATTGCCACGACCGAGCATCCGGTTTTGGCAGCAGGCATCGTGCCGGCGCCGATTCCGGCGCCGATGTCCATGGCGGTCTCGCCGCGTTGTGGCGCGATCCGAGCCACAACGGCATCGTTGACCTCGGATGTCCAGAGCTCCGGAGCAAAGCGGAGGTAGCGAAGCATCGCCTTGAATCCCTGATCGTGTTCATGCCCGCCATGATCATGATGCCCGCCATGATCGTGGTGGTGGTCGTCGTGGTTCTCAGCTGCCATCGGTGCAGTCTGGCAGGAACACGCAGAGTTGGTGGGTTGGATTAGGCCGAAGTGGCGTGCTGGGAACTTCTGGCTTGTGCGATCTGCTCGTTTGCGAATTCCACGGTGCCGCCGAGGGTAAAAGCCTCGCCCGTCGCAACGCATTGGTCGAATGCGTCTGCGCCGAGTGTTTCGCGCATCCGGGCAACCGCTTCGTCGAGGTTGGGCACCAAGTTGATGCTGGCTTGCCGGGTGCTCGATCCATAAATGGTTGCGGCGATCGCCGGTTTGTCGAACCGCTCAAAGCTCACGGCCAATGAAGCGAGCGAGGCCGCAAGAAACACCACGTTGCCAGCGCGGTGGAAAGCGGCGATGCTCCGAGCGAACAGTGCCATAGCGTCATCGAACTCGCCGTGGCTTGCCTCGAGCTTTGCGGCATCCTGGGCAAGATTGGCCTCCCAAAATCCGAGGCGGTTGTCGTCGGCGTATTGCAGGCCTTCGCGCAACGCATTGAGCGCACGAACGGGTTCGGCCTCAGCGAATGCTCGCCCGACTCCGCCGTAGGCCCAGCCAATCCAGAACGGATTGCCGAACTCGCGGGCGAGCACGAGGGTTTCGTCGGCGATGAGCGCAGCTTCGTCGGCACGGCCAACCGCAGGGAGAGCCCACGTGAGGCTGCACATGCCCACAACTCGGGCGAAGCCGTCTCGCTGGGCGAGCTCTGTCGATATCTCGACCCGCCGCTCCACCCGCCCGGCAAACAAATGAGCGAGGGCCTCTTGGATGCCGCTCCATCCATCGATGAACGGGTCGTAGTGCGGGTCGTTCTCTAACGCTGCTGCTTCTTGTGCGTAGAGCACACCGGTATCTGGGCGGCCGGCATAGAGACAAAGGCTGGCGGCCACATAGACCCGGGGGAGTTGTGGCGTCTCGGCCTCGACGAGTGCCGGGATGATTTCTTCGGCCCAGGCCACCGGTTCGAATCGTTGGATCGGCCACTCGATAATCGCTGCATGCGCAGCGATTGCCGCCGCGGTATCGAGATCGTCTTGCTCGACCGACCAGCGGAATGCGGCGCGGAGGTTTGCATGTTCGGTGTCGACCCAATCGAGGGACTGCTTCTGATCGGGCTGGTCCCAGACGTTCCACCACGTCATGATCTCGCTGCCAAAATGCTGAGCATGGCGAGTACGGAGCTCATCCATCTGCCCGGCGGCAGAAAGTTGGGCATGGCCAAACTGGCGGATGGTCTCGAGCATCGTGTAGCGGGTCCGGCCATCGACTTGCTCGGCCGAAGCTAACGATTTCCGGACCAAAGACTCGAGGACATCGAGAAGTGCGTACTCGTCGAGGGTTCGGTGGACAGAAGCGATGGATGCCAGGTCGAAGCCATCGAGAAACACCGATGCGCTGCCCAGCAGTTTCTGTTCGTCGACATCGAGCAGGTCGTAGGACCACTGGACGGTGCTCAGCAAGGTCTGATGCCGCTTGTCGCCCCTGTTTCGGCTCGAAAGAAGTCGAAAGCGATCGTCGAGCCGATCGCGCACTTCTTGGGCCGTCATCGAAACCATGCGGGCAGCAGCGAGTTCGATAGCCAGCGCAATCCCGTCGAGCCGTTGGCAGATCTCGGTGACCGCTTCGACCTCGGCCGGGTCGCTGAGGCTGAACGATCGGCTCGCCGCAAGTGCCCGCTCGGCGAAGAGCGACACGGCAGTCGAGTCGGCGCCGGTAGAAAAATCGAGCGGCGGGACAGGCCAGGTGTGTTCGGCGCCGATCGCCAGGGCTTCGCGGGAGGTGGCGAGAACCACAAGTTTGTCGGATCGACCCAAGAGCAGGTCGGCGAGGTCAGCAGCGGCGTCAAGAACGTGCTCGCAGTTGTCAAGCACCAGAAGCATGGGGAGGCCCTGAATTGCCTGAGCGATGCTTTCGGCGACCGTGTGGCCCGGTTGTGGCGTAATGCCCATAGCGTTGGCGACCGCATCGGGCACAGCTGTCGGGTCGATAACCGAGGCCAACTCGACGAACCACGCTCCGGCAGGAAAATCGAAACTCACCTGCGCCGCAACCTGCAGCGAAAGGCGGGTCTTTCCGACTCCACCGACACCGACCAATGTGACCATGCGGTGCGTTCTGACCAGGCCCGCCAGTTCGGCGATCTCGGACGACCGGCCGATGAAGCTGGTCATCGTCGCTGGAAGATTACCCGCCACAATGTCCAGGGTTTTCAGCGGAGGGAACGAGGTCTCGAGGCCATCGGCGTTGACCTGAAAGATGTGCATCCCCTCGGGGAGGTCCTTGAGCTGTCGAACCCCAAAGTCGATGAGCTCATGGTTCGTTAGCAACTCGGCGGTTGACGCTGTCACCAAGATTTGCCCACCGTGGCCAGCCGACATGACGCGGGCTGTGCGGTTGAGAATCGGGCCGAAATAGTCGATGCCTTCGGGCATGATTTCGCCAGAACCCAGGCCCATTCGTACCGGCAACCCAAGAAGCCGTTGGGCTTCGATCGCCATGTCCACGCCCTCTTGCGCCGTATGGAATGCCGCGAGTACACCGTCGCCGGTGTGTTGATAGAAGTAGCCGTTGTACTTCTTGATGAGGCCGAGGAGGAGATCATCGTGTTCGGCGAGCGCCGCTCGCATGGCCGTCGGGTCTTCTTCCCAACGGCGGGTCGATCCCTCGATGTCGGTGAAGAGGAACGTCACGACGCCCGCGGGAATCGTCGGCTCGTCGGCTCCCGCTGTCCCAACGCCATCCGTCATGGATGGTCCTTCTCTCTGTCTCACGCAGGCCCAGCCTGCACGTCCCGCTCGGCACAGAGTAGCCGGGAAGAACGTTGCCGACGGTGGTGGATCGGACGCGAGAGACCTACCGGAAATCTGTTCATACTGCGGTCATCACGGCGAAACCCGCCTTGCGTACCGTTCTCTCTATCCACTAGCGAAAGATCGGAACCACGATGAGCAACTTCCTCTACCCCTACCGGGTCGCTTCCGGAGGCGAGTCCTTGGAAATGACGACCCGTATGGTCGTCGCACCCGTCGCCGGGACATTCAAACCTCGAGCGAGCTTGGCAAGGCAGTCCCTGGCGACGTCGGGAAAAGTGTCTGAAGGCCAGTTACTCGGCTACATCGTCAACGCAACGGACCGGGTCGAAGTAACCAGTCCATTTACTGGAGAAATCAGCTCGTTGATCGCGTGGCCGAACGAACGGGTTCGCAAGTACCAACAGGTCCTGTCTCTCGAGATTGCGAGCTGAGGATGGCAGCAGACCAACTGGCGTATAACGCGGCGCGGGTCATCACTCATCCAGTGCGACAGTGGCTGCTCGATGTCGAACTTTGCGGGCAGGGGAATATCCCCGACGCTGGCGGTGCAATCGTGGCCGCAAACCACCTTTCGTTCATCGATTCGATGTTGTTGATGTATGGATTCGGCCGCCCTGTCAGTTTCCTCGGAAAGGTCGAATACATGGATTCCTTTGTGACCCGGCATCTCTTCCCCGCCGTGGGGATGATTCCGGTCGATCGATCGGGAGGTGGGCTTGCTACGACGCTTCGAGAAGCCCGCAGCCGGATCGCCAACGGCGAGATCGTTGGTATCTTCCCCGAGGGCACTAGGTCGCGGAACGGCGTGCCGGGAAAGGCACATTCAGGCGTAGCTCACCTTGCGCTAGCGACCGGCGCGCCGGTTATTCCCGTCGGTATTGCCGGCACCGACGATGCATTACCGGTGGGAAGTCGAGTTCCACACCGTGCTCCGATCTCGATCATGGTTGGCCGGCCCATCCGTCCACAGGTTTCTCCTGATGGATCCCGGTCGAGCATGCGTGACCGGCTCGCTCTTACCGAGCGGGTCATGGAGTCGATAACGGCGCTCTCGAAGACCGCCGTTTCGAGTTCAACCCGATCGAGTTTCTCGCAGCGACCTCTTCTGCAACAAGCGTCGTAAACGACACCGGGAAGCAGTGGATGGGTCACTGACCCAATGTGCCAAGATGACGGCCATGTTGACCGTCTATCCAGCTCGACAGATCCACACCATGAACCCGTCACTCCCGCAGGCCACAGCGGTTGTGGTGAATACCGGTTCTGGAGAGACTGGTTCTGGAGATACTGGTTCTGGAGATAGGGGAACGGGAGAAATCGTCGAGGTCGGCACGATGGAGTCGGTCCGGCCGTGGCTCGACGCCCACCCGCACGAGGTCGACACCACATTTGCCGACAAGGTGCTGTTCCCCGGGTTTATCGACCCGCACCTGCACCCATCGCTCAGTGCCACGTTGCTTCCGATGAATTTCATTACGGCGATGGAGTGGGTGCTTCCCGACCGGGTGGCGCAGCCAACGACCAGCCACGAAGCGTTCCTCGACGAACTCCGTCGGCTCGACCATGAGACACCTGCGGGCGAACCGGTGTTTACCTGGGGCTACCACGATCTCTGGCATGGCTCGATGCATCGAGATCTACTCGACGCAATCACCACCGACCGGCCGCTCATCGTGTGGCAGCGGTCGTTTCACGAGATCTTCGTCAACTCGGCCACCTTCCGGTACTTCGAAATCGACGAAGCGCGCATGGATAAGCACCCGCAGGTCGACGTTGCCGCCGGACGATTCTTTGAGTCGGGTATGGCGGTTGGCGCTGCAGCAATGAGCAGCTACATCATGGACCCGGACCGGTTCCGCCACGGGCTCGAGCTCACCAAGGCTGCAGTGCATCAGGGTGGCCACACCACCATTGGTGACCTCACCGGTTCGCAATTCGATTCCGACACCGAATGGGCTGCACTGAACGAGATCATCGGCGCCGAGTCCACACCGTTTCGGGTGCAGATGATTCCGATGGGAGCCCGGTCGCTTGGTGACGACTTGGGCCGGGAAGACCCGGGAGCATGGTTAAAGCAGGTTGCCGCTCATCGAGGTTCCGACCGGCTCTACTACCGGAACAACGTGAAGCTCTTCACCGATGGCGGTTTCTATGCGCAACTCATGCGGTTGAAATCGCCCGGGTTTATCGACGGTCATCAGGGCGAATGGATGATCGCCCCCGAGCAGTTCGAGTCGCTGGCCCGTGGTTTCTGGAATGCGGGCTGCCAGATCCATGTGCACTGCACCGGCGACATGGGTTTCGAACTTGCGCTCGAGGTACTCGCCAAACTTCAGTGGGAACGTCCACGGTTCGATCACCGATTTACTATCGAACACATGGGCATCTCGTCGCCCGAACAGGTCCGTCGCCTGGCCAAGCTCGGGGGACTGGTATCGGCAAACGTGTACTACCTCCACGAACTGGGCGACGCCTACTGGAAGCACTCGATCGGTCACGAGCGGGCGTCGCAGATGGCCCGTATCGGCACCTGTGTACGCGAGGGCATCCCCACTGCGATGCACTCGGACTTCACGATGGCTCCGGCCAAACCACTTACCAGTGCATGGGTGGCAGTAAATCGTCTGAGCGAAAGTGGCGCCGTCCTTGGCCCAGAGGAGCGGGTGTCAGTGCATCAGGCGATGAAGGCCATCACCTCTGATGCTGCGTATGTGTTGGGCATGGAAGACCGAATCGGCACGATCCGGGCGGGGAAGTCGGCCGACTTCACCGTGCTCGACGCGGACCCCTATGAGGAGTCGCCCGAGGAACTCAAAGACATTCCGCTCTGGGGCACCGTGTTCGAAGGCATGCCGCATCCAATCACCGCGTTCTCGGGACGCTGATGATTCCCTTAACAATTATTGGCGGCTATCTCGGGGCCGGAAAGACCACGCTCATCAACCGACTGCTCGCCGGCGACCACGGTTTGCGGCTGGCGGTACTGGTGAACGACTTCGGCGAAGTAAATATCGACGCAGGTCTCATCGCCACCGACGACGGCGATACCTACACCCTCACCAACGGTTGTATCTGCTGCAGTTTCGGCGACGATCTCAGCGGCACACTCATCGACATCGCCCGATCCGACAACCCACCCGACGAGGTGTTTATCGAAGCCAGCGGCGTCGCCGATGCCACCCGATTTGCGACCTACTCGGGGGAGTGGATCGGGTTCGATCTACGCGGCGTGCTGGTGCTGGCCGACATCGAAACGATTCAGAAGAAGGCCACCGATAAATACGTCGGCGATCTCGTGGTGCAGCAGCTGAAAGGTGCCGACCTGATCGTGCTGAACAAGACCGACCTGGTCGCCGCCGAGCAGCTCGACAACGTCCGAGCATGGCTCGAGGCGTTGGGGATAGCGGCGCCAGTTATCGCCACGGCACACGCCGAAATTCCGCTCGACGTGTTGTTCGACGTATCCCCGCTGGTGTCCAAAGCGGTCACCCAGAAATCAGCGAGTCGGGCGAACCACGAGGCGATGTTTGCCTCGACCGTGATCCGGTCCGACGAACCATGGCAGAGAAGCGCTCTCGAGGGCGCTCTTGATGCATTGCCCAAATCCGTTGTGCGAGCCAAAGGAACCGTGGCACTCGCCGGTTCGGAAACTCCAGTAGTGCTACAACTCGTTGGCCGACGCTGGCAGCTCACCGATGCGCCGCCGGGGTCAGCTTATGCAACCGAGATCGTGCTGATCGGCGTCGGCGACGAGCAATCTGTGGTCGATGCCGGTGCTGCTCTAGCCGCGTCGTCGGGGTAGATGACGGAGCCGTCGATGTTGGCGGCATTCGAGGCGGTTCGTAGGTATGTTCGGTGCCCGATTGGTAGCGCGCCTACGATTAGGAAGGCGACGCGCACTTTTCTGGACCCGCAAATGGCACCTCGCATATCTCTATGACTTCTAAATCTCACGACGAAAGCGCCGGACGATACGAGTACCGCGTCTGGGGAGAGCACCAGAAGGCACGGAAGCTCATTGCGAAACTCGCCTCGGACAAGAGCACCGAAGAGATCCGCGATTGTTACCTGTTCACCGACGATGACTCGTTCCACGCAAAGGTTCGAGACAACACGCTCAAACTCAAAGAGCTTGTCGCCGAGGACAAAGGGTTCGAACGGTGGGCGTCGGGTCGCTACCGGACCGCCGACAGCACGCCAAGCCCCTTCGACACCCTGTTCGACGAACTCAACCTCGACCGGCCACAGCAGGGGAAGAAGTACGACCTGACGCGAGCTATCGCCCAGCTCGACCCGAAGCTTGGCGTGCGAGCGGTCTTTGTCACCAAGAAGCGTCAGCGTTACCGGATCGGCGACATGCGGGCCGAGGTAACCGACATCGATATCGACGACACCGACGATGTTCTGCGCACGCTTGCCATCGAAGGGGATGATCTCGACGACTTGGTGGCGCTCCGCAAGCAGCTCGGCCTGCGAGGCGAAGAGAACATCGCCATGCACCAAGTCATCGAAGACGCCCAGGACTAGTTCGGTTCCGAAGCTGTCGATCAGTCGTCGGAAACACTGTCGTCGGAAACCCTGTCGTCGGGAACCCTGTCGTCGGAAACCGTGTCCTCGGACGGTTCGAGTTGGGACGAGTCAGGATTGTAGTGAATCGGTTGCTCGTCGATGACTGCCTGTGCAACCTCGCTCACATACTGACTCAGATCGACGTAGAAGTACCCGTAGCTTTGACGAACGTCTTCGCAACCGCCCGCAAAGTCATTCGTTTGGGGAGCTCCAAAGAAGTACACCGTGCGGCTCTCACGGGGAACGGTCACGCGCCGGAACCGACCCAGATGGCAAAAGTCGTTGTCGCCTTGTTCGCCCTTGAGGATGTCGCCCGATTCGTCACCGAATAGCAGATCGGTTCCTGGTCCACCGAGAAGACGATCTTTGCCGCCAAAACCTTGGAGCCAGTCATCTCCCCCGAAGCCTTGGAGTACATCGGGTCCGTTGGTTCCCAAAACGGTGTCGTGTCCTTTGCCGGCAAGGACCTTGATCCCGTCGGTGATGTCGCGGCCAGCAAGCACTTGGTCGTTGCCAGGGCCGGTTCGAATTGGCGAGTCGGGGGCACGGCTGACGAGCACAAGGTCGGCGCCCTGGTTGGTCCTGACGACCGAGCCTTCCGAGTCCAGGTGCACGACGTCATCGCCTCCTTGACCCTTCACGACCATGCCATCGGATCCGGCATAGATGACATCGTTGCCGTCGCCACCCAACACCTTCGACCCAGAACTTCGCGTTGCGTTCTTCCAGTCGGTCCGGAATCCGGTCGGGTACATCTCGTCGTCGCCATCGCCGCCGAGCATCACAACCCGGCCTCGGTAGTTGATCATGAAGTCATCACCGGGTCCGCCGTCGACCCGGTCATCGTCGCCTCGTGTTCTGATGTCGTCGTTCGATTCGCCGCCGAGCATCACCGAGTTGCCGGCCTTCCCGACGAGTTCGTCCTGACCGAGGCCACCGTCGAGTGCGTTTGTGCCGAACCGGTTTGCATACAACTTGTCGTTGCCAGCGCCGCCGATCAGTACATCGTGATCTGTTTCCGATGTATCGGCCGGCTCGGACTCGCCCTGGCGGCCTTCCTCGTTGCCACCGTTTAGTTCGTCTCGCCCGCCACCACCGCTAATCCAGTCGTTGCCCGGCCCACCGTTCAAAATGTTTGGCTTATCGCCGCCAGTCAAGATGTCATCGCCTTCGCCGCCCGTTGCGCGTCGGCCGTTTGTGTCGATGATGTCGTTGCCGAGGCCGCCGTCGGCGCTCGTCCCTTCACCGACGACTCGAATGGTGTCGTTGCCCGGTCCTCCGACTCCGGAGCTGCCATCCCCAACGACCAGCAAGAGATCGTCGCCGGCACCGCCCACAAGTCTGCCGGGAGACGGTCCGATGGTGTCCTCGCCGTCGCCGCCGCTGAGGGTTCCGCCAGCTGCTCGAATCGTGTCGTTGCCTCCATCGCCGTGGGCGATCGAAACCCTGCCCTCGATGATGTCGTCGCCATCGCCGCCGTGGATCTCGGTGGCGTCGGAGAGTAGATCGTTGCCAGGACCGCCGAAGATGACGCCAGCAAGGAGCGGGCCTTCAATGATGTCGTCGCCGTCGTCTCCGAAGAGTTCGGGAGCACTTCGGTGGTACCCGCGGTTCTCGAAGATTGCGATGATGGTGTCGTCGCCTTGGTCGCCGTGCACAATGGGAGACGAGTCGTACCCGTTTTCGGGGAAGATACGGTCGTCGCCCGGACCGCCCGAGATGATGTCTGACCCGGCATTGGTGGTTGCTCGTCTGCCGGTGCCGTCACGGCCACAAATGGTGTCGTTGCCGAGACCGCCAGAGATGGTGTCGTTTCCGAGGCCACCGATAATTACATCGTCGCCGTCGGTACCGATAATCACATCGTCGCCATCGGTTCCCACAATGGTTGCTGGTAGGCCATCGCAGGTCGGGGTGGTCTGTGCATAGACGGCTGGGGCGCCCACTAAAGCAAGCATCGCTGCAACGAGTATGGCCGCGACGTTGTGTTCCCCACGCATACGCCCTTATCGGCAGACTTTGCGTGGTAAGTGAGCGGAAGGGTCTAGTCGAGAGCGTCTATAGATTCCCAGTGGACGTTTCAGGCAGGCGTTCTCAGACAGGGCTGGGAAGTTCGTTGCCGGCAAAGAATGCGTCGAGGTTGTCGGCGGCGAGCATTCCCATTGCCGTGCGCACCTCTTGGGTGGCCGAGCCGACGTGGGGGAGGAGCGTCACGTTGTCGAGCGCACGCAGCGTGTCGGGCACGTTGGGCTCATCGAGGAACACGTCGAGTCCGGCTCCCGCAATCGATTTGGTAGCGAGGGCCTGAATCAGGGCGTCCTGATCGACGCTGTCGCCGCGGGCGGTGTTGATGAGGTGAGCCGTGGGTTTCATAGCGGCCAACTCTTTGGCCCCGATGATCGGTGCCTCGCCGCCACCGGGCACATGCACCGACACCACATCGGCCAGAGCGAGGAGCTGGTCGAGCGATTCGAGTTGCGTGGCCTCAAAATCGAGGCCGGTTACGGGTGAACGGTTGAAGAACACCACCGACATGCCAAGGGCCAGAGATGCCCGGCGGGCCGTTGCTCGCCCAATTCGCCCCATACCGACGATCCCGAGAACCTTCCCTTGCACACTCATGCCAAGCCCATCGACCAGCGAGAACCCGTCCCACCGGCCCTCGCGAAGTTTGCGTTCGGCGGCCGTGGCGCCCCGTGTCGACGAGAGGAGAAGTAGAAGTGCGATGTCGGCGGTTGCATCGGTGAGTACATCGGGGGTGTTCGACACTGTGATTCCGAGTTCCCGCGCAACTGCGACGTCGATGTTGCTGAATCCAACGCCTACGTTCGCAACTATCGTCACTTGACGTTTTTGTGAGCCGAGGATCGAGGCATCAAGCCGGTCGCTTACCGTCGGCATCAACGCATCGAAGCGCTGCATAGCATCGGCGAGTTCGGCCGAAGACAGCGGCACATCGGAAGGGTTCAGGGTGACGTCATAGCTCTCAGCGAGCCGCGCCTCGACGGATGTCGGCAACCGTCGGGTAACCAGGAGTGACGGGCTCATCGGCGCAGTCCTTCTTCGGCGATCAGGTCCGAGGTTATTGCGGCGATGTTGGCGACTCCGGTGAGCGCCATGGTCTGTTCGATGCCGGCCTGGAAGAAGTCGAGGAGATGATCGACGCCGGCTTCTCCGCCGGCAGCGAGCGCAAAGAGGTGTGGTCGGCCGATCATGCAGGCATCGGCTCCGAGAGCGACGGCTTTCACGACGTCGGATCCGCGCCGGACCCCACCATCGCAGTAGATCTCGATGTCGCCGCCAACCGCGTCGGCAACCGGTGCCACCAAGTCGATAATGGCCGGCGAGGAGTCGAGTTGGCGACCGCCATGGTTTGAAAGTGCAATGGCATCAAGGCCTTCCGATGCGGCGATCTTGGCGTCAGCTACCGACTGGATGCCCTTGAGGATCACCGGCCCATCCCACTGGCTCCGGATCCATGCGACGTCATCCCACGAGAGGCCCGGGTCGAACTGGCTGTTGATGTACTCGGCCAACGACACCGCCGAAGATCCGTCTTCGGTTCCGTCGCCGAGGCGCGCAGTGCTCACCGCCACGTTCGAGAACACGATCGGGTCGTTGCGGAGAAAGTCGAGCACCCACTCGGGTCGAAGCGCGCCGTCGATAAAGGTTCCGAGCCCAAGCTTCGGCGGAAGCGACATCCCTCGTCGCACGTCGCGTTCGCGCCGGCCGAGTACCGCCGTATCGACGGTGATGTACAACGCCTCGAACCCGTTTTCCTTACAGCGGGCGAGCATGTCCTTGGTGAGTTCACGGTCTCGCCACACGTACACCTGAAACCATTTGCGGCCGCTCGACACCGCGGCGACCTCTTCGATCGAACGGGTGCCCATGGTTGATAACGAGAACGGAATGTCGTGGCGAGCTGCCGAGCGTGCTGTAGCGAGCTCGCCGTCGGGGTGAGCGATCCGGGGGAATCCAGTTGGCGCAATGATCAACGGCATCGAGGCTTGGGTGCCAAGGATGGTCGTTGAAACA
>CALGZB010000195.1 GCA_937934655.1 uncultured Acidimicrobiales bacterium
CGCGGGCGCTCCCTACAACGATGGTGGAGATGCCGTTTTCTTCGAGATGGCGGGCGACCAAACTGATCGCCTGATGGCAGACCGGTCAAAGGGGGACGAGCATGACGACGTCGACATCGTCCTCGCGGCACCAGGTAAGAATCCGTTCGGCATCCTTGAGCGTCTTGCGTTGGCTATAGGCGGTGGGGAGGCCGTAGAAGCGGGGAGACAGCGAGCCGACCCGGCCTTCGGCAACAGATGACTCGAGCGCGACGATCGGAAGATAGCTGCCAAGGTCATCGGTGTGAGTGGCGTCTTTGTCCCAAGACAGATCGTCGGTGAACATCGCTTGGGGGAGCGGTGAGGTTGCCATGGCAAAGGAGCGCTTGGGAAGCACCGGCTCACCATCGTTGCCAAACGGCGCCGAGGTAGTGACGATGCCGATTCGAGATTCGCTAAGCGGTTTCTGGAGCGGTGTAAACACAGCATCGTCGTTTGTTGCCCACAAGTACGGTTGGTCGTACCCGACAGCCGCGTAATAGTTGCGGCTCTTGTCGATGTAGCTCACGTGGCGAGGGTTGGCAGCCTGTGTTCCGGATGTTGGCGTTTCTGACATCGAAGTGGCCTTTGTGTAGGTGACGCCTACGACCATACGCGACCGAGGCCGGGACCCCCTAAGGAGTCCCGACCAAGAGCAAAGTAAGAACGCTGGGGTCTGACCCCGCGTTCTTACTTTCGTCGTTCGCTACGCGTTATTCGGCGGCGGTGAAGTTCTGCGTGGAGTATTCGTCGGCAGGGATCTTCGATAGGACGCCGTCACGGTCGATCACGACGTAGTCGATGAAGCTCTGGGCGTACTCGATAAAGGTATCGACGGCCCGACCATCGGCACTGACCTCGCCGAAGGTGGTGTAGCCGTCCTGGCCGCTAGCGATGAAGCTGTTGGTTACCACGGTGTAGGTAGCTGCGGGGTCGAGCGGAGTCCACTCGGTAGCGTCGCGCCCCTTCACCTCGAGGTTCGTGAACCGCTGGCCCTCGGCCGCCGAAAGGTCGACGTCCCAACGAAGACCTGCAGCGTACGGGAACGCCCCGGTTGAACCATCGGGGAGCAGCGCAAAGGCAGCGGCCTCTTCAAGCACAGCGGCGATCTCGGCACCGGTCATGGTCATGTTGACCATGGTGTTCGAGAACGGGAGGAGCTCGTATGCATCGGCGATGGTCAACGGACCTGCAGGTACATCAACCCGAACGCCACCGGCGTTCTGCAACGCAATGTCGGCTTCGAAGGACCGTGCGAGGAAACCAGCGGTAACCGCTTGCTGGATGTCGCCACCATTTTGAGCGGTTTCGCTTACGTCACAGAGGGCGCTTCGGCCCTGACCGGGAATGCGTTCGAGGCAAAGATCCTCGGTTACGGTGCCGATCTCGGTGTTGACCAAATCATCGATCTGGTCGGTGTAGTAGGCAAGCGTCGCGTCTGCGATGGGGTCGGGTTCGACGATGCTGAGCTCGGGGGTTGCTTCGATGAATGCAAGAACCTCGGCGAGCTCTTCGCCCTCGAGGGCGACACGATCGCCACCATCGGCTGGTCGACGAAGGAACTCGTCGCCCAGAATCATGTGCGGTGTGCCGTTGCACTCCGAAACGTTGCCCTCGGCATCCCAACCAATGTTGAGTTCGCCAACGACGGTTGCGTATTCCCAGGCTTGAACGATGCAGACGCTCGAGCCTGCAGGATCGACGGCCATTGTGGGGTAGGGACCTGCGGGGTTGAGACCGAGTGGTCCGAAGTCGCCCAACAGTGAGTGCGAGTCGCCGCCAACGATGGCGTCGACACCAGCAACCTGGGTAGCGATCGAAATGTCGTTGTCGTAACCAATGTGGGTGACGAGGACGATCTTGTCGATGCCGTCAGCAGTAAGCTGGTCGACGTACTTCTGGGCAGTTTCGAGCTCGTCGAGGAACTCGGTGGTTGGGAGCGGGCTCGACGAGTTGCGGGTCTTGTTTGCAATGTCGAGGCCGACGAAGGCCACCTGGTCGTCGCCGTAGTCACGGATGACGAAGGGCTTGATGAATTGTTCGGGATCGTCGCCCGGGTACAGCGGAGTTCCCTGAGCAGGTTTGACGTTGGCGCCAAGAATCGACGTGCGGCATGCGGCAGAGTTGGGGTTGTAGATGCCGCCGATGTTGTTGAGGAATACAGCGAGGCTTTCGTCGCCGTCATCGAACTCGTGGTTGCCGAGCTCAAAGATGTCGAAGCAGATCTGGTTCATCATCGCTGCGTCGGCCTGGCCCTTAAAGAGGCTGTAGTAGAGCGTGCCCGTGATGGCATCGCCAGCGTTCACGGTAACGACCGGAATATCGCTGCTGACTCGGAGTTCGTTCATCTTGGTAACGACACGGGAGAACCCGGCCACTTCAACTCGAGTGTCTTGGCCAGCGAGTTCGAGATCGCCGGAGTCAGACTCGAGATGCGAGTGGGTGTCGTTGACGTGGAGCACCTTGAGCTCGAAGTCGGTCTCGCCCGCTTCGATTGCCCCGCCACCATCTTCGACGTCATCGTCGATGATGAGCGCTCGGGGAAATGGTGGAACGACGAGATCGGCGCCGATGACCTTGCGGATCTTGAGTCGGATGACCTCATCGTCTTCAACTTCGTTGTCGTCGATGATCACGACATTATGAATGGCGGTGGTCTCGCCCGCTGGAATGTTGACGACGGCGCGCTTGCCTTCGAAGTCGACGCCTCGGGTGGCTTGCTGACGGGAGGTCTTGGCTTGGACCCGGATACTCACATCAGAATCGATGGGGGCACTAAGCGTAAAGGTGAACGGCATGAGGCCTTCACCTTCATTGACGTTCTCGGCACTGATGGTCAGAGTGGCTTCGTTCGGTTGAGCCACCGCCGCCGACGGAACCAGTAGCGCTGCGAACAGCGCAAGGATGAGTAGAGCCTTTTTCATGGGAAACCTCAAGGGGTTGAAAAGCATCGAAAGGGATGCGATGGGGGCAAGCAGTGGCAAAGCTAGTCGCCAAATATTTCGTGTCAAGCGGGCCGGACCGGCCACCCAAAGACAGGGGGCGTTAGATCGCGCCGCAGTCGCGTAACGCTGCAATTGCAGCGTCATCGAGTCCGAGAACATCAGCCAGTACCGCTGCGGTGTGCTGCCCCAAGACGGGGGGAGCGGCGCCGTATTCGATTGGAGTTTCCGAGAACTTGATGGGGTTGGCTACCCCGGGTGCTGTGCCGCCGGTTGCGTGCGGCAAGTCGATCCGCATCTGGCGATGCTGGATCTGCGGTTCGGCAAAGGCTTCTTCAATGGTGTTCACCGACGTCGAGGGCACGCCCACTGCTGGGAGCACCTCGATCCAGTGTGCCTTGGTGTGGTTGATGAGTTCGATCTGAATCTCCGCAGCAAGAATGGCGCGGTTCGTGTTTCGGTCGGGGTTGGTGACGAAGCGGGGGTCGTCGGCCATATCGGGCTTGCCCAGCGCACCACAAAGTTGACGGAACTGGCCGTTATTGCCGCAGGCGATGATGAATGGACCGTCCGACGCCTCGAACACTTGATACGGAGCGAGGCTTGCGTGCCAGGTGCCGGTGCGACGTGGGGTCTCGCCACCGACCAAGTACCAGAGCGCGGTGTTGGCGAGCATTGCGGTCTGCGAGTCGAGAAGTGCAACGTCGATGTGTTGGCCCTGCCCGGTGGTCATACGATGAATGAGAGCGCCGAGGACACCCACCGTGGTGTACATGCCGGTGGCGAGGTCAGACACCGCCACTCCGGCCCTCGTCGGGCCAGCTCCCGGTTCTCCGTCGGCCGGACCGGTCACGCTCATGAAACCGCTGAGCGCCTGGGCGAGGTAGTCGTAGCCAGGCTGATGGGCCATGGGCCCGGTCTGTCCGAATCCGGTAACCGACGCCATGATGATGTTGGGGTTTACTTCGAGCAGGTCCTCATAGGCGAGTCCTTTCGCTGCGAGCGCACCGACCTTGAAGTTCTCGACGACGACATCGCTTACCGCGGCAAGGTCGAGGATGATTTGGCGGCCGCTATCGCTCCCGATATCGACGGTGACCGACTTCTTTCCTCGGTTGGCCGATAGGTAGTACGACGACTCGGCGGTGGGTGAGCCGTCGGCGCCTTCGAGCCAAGGCGGGCCCCACTGGCGGGTGTCGTCGCCGCTGCCCGGCCGTTCGATCTTTATGACTTCGGCGCCGAGATCGCCCAATAATTGTGTGCACCACGGGCCGGCGAGAATGCGGCTGAGGTCGAGGACCCGAATTCCGGCGAGCGGTGCAGTCGGCGGTGATGCGGGCGGTGGTTCAGGTTGCGAGGTCACGCTGCTGACCTTACGACAGAGTCGAATCGCTGACTCCACGACAGGGCCGAATGGCTCAGAAGACCCGACGCCTGAATGGAGATGCTTCGCGGGAGATGTCTCAAGGGGGTTGGATTGTTGTCCGATCTTTTCACCATGAACAAGACTTCACGTAGTGCGGCGGCTCTGGTGACGATGTTGCTTTTCGCGCTCGGTATTGGCTTCCAGTCAACGCCGGCAGAGAGCCAAGGATCGGCAGGTTTGGGCATCATCGACCAGGAGTACGTCGAGACCTCAGACGGTTTGGTTTGGACGGTCTACACGTTCGACGGCGCTGTTGACGGAACTGGCGGAAACCGGGCGGCAATCGAAGGCGGGCTCACCTCTGACCTTGTGCGGCTCGAAGTCTCGGGTTGGCCACAGGTCATCGTCGGTGAACGCTACGGAATCTTGGTAGGCGGCCAGGCTCATGATGAGCTCGAGGCCCCGACGCTTCTTCGGGCAATCCCGGTGCAAACAACCGGCGGTGGCGATCAGACAGCTGGTTATACGCCCGGACCCGCCAGGTGGGCCGATGGTTCGGACCTCAACTGGCAGGCCAACACCGCATCGTTTCCGACGGGTTCCGGTCTGACCGATCAGGGACTTATCGCGGCGGTCGACGCCGGCTTGGGTGACTGGATGACGACGGCTGGACCCGTTGTCATCAGCAGTTCCTATGGTGGCGCGACGCCGGTAGCGACCAATGATTTCGACGGTGTGAATGCGATCTACTGGGCCAACACCACCTCGACCGAGAACTACCTCGCTCGTACCTACCTTTGGTTCACCGACCCGGACAAGGACGCGTCCACCCCTGGCGATGCGCTCGAGTTCGATATCAAGTTCAACAACGACTACCTCTGGTCCTTGGGGGCCGCCTCGGGTCGCTTCGATGTGCAGTCGGTAGCGCTCCACGAAGCCGGCCACGCTGTGGGGCTTGGCCATGTCGACATTCGTGCCAACTCGATGTTTCCATCGCTTGTCCAAGGATCGATAAAGCGAGAACTCGGCGACGGCGACAAAGCCGGAATGCAGGCGCTCTACGGCACCGGCACGACGGTCAACCAGCCGACGACGGAGCTTTGTAAAGGCAAACTCGCAACCATCGTCGGCGACGCCAGCTCCGAGGTTCTCAACGGGACCAATGGCGACGATGTGATTTGGGCCGGCGACGGCGACGACACCATCAACGGCCGCGGTGGCAACGACATCATCTGCGGTGGCAACGGAAACGACGTCATCAACGGCGGCGGGGGCAACGACAAGATCTTCGCCGGAAAAGGAAACGATCAGGTCAGCGGTGGCCAGGGCAAAGACGTGCTCGTCGGCGACGCCGGTGCCGATGTTCTCCGTGGCGGCCCGAAGCGAGACGTGCTGAAGGGCGGCGGCGGCAACGACAAACTGTACGGCGAGGGCGGCCGCGACAAGCTGAACGGCCAAGGCGGTTCCGACATCCTCGACGGCGGAAAGAACCCCGACAAGCTGATCGGTGGTGGTGGCAACGATGTCATCAGTACCACGACCGGCGACACCGGTAGCGCTGGCAAAGGCCGCGATATCTGCACCAAAGCCGGAACAATTTCGGCGTGCGAAAAACGGATCTGATTCACATGAGCAAACCATTGAGTACTCCATCGAGCCCTACCAATTTCGAAGAAGCCGACGGTCCTGAGTTGATTCTCGGTATCGATGGTCGCCCCTGGGGTGCTCGCGCCGTGCTCGCTCGCGCAGCGAGTTCTGTTGCTGCCGATGCGTCTTCGCACGATGGCGCTGATGGTGTTGGTGAGATCGTCGACATGTTCGAGGTTTCCGATGCCGCAACCCTTTGGGATCGGGTGTCCGATGTGGTTGCTCGAGTTGAAGATGCCTACGGGCGGTCGTCGATGGACGTCCGAATCGCATCGCTTCCTGGCCGGTCCCATGTCTATGAGGCGGGGAAACTTCGCCGTCACTTGGCAGATGGGTCGACAGTTGAGGTGCTGGCGGTCGAGAGCAGCTTTTCTCGTCGCCCTCGCGAAAACGACTCCAGGCTTATCAAGGCCAAGGCCGACAAGCAGTCGGCGATTTTGGCCATTGGTGTCGCCCGCCTGCAGGCGCCCGGCGACGTTATCGAGCTGGATGAGCGGCAGCTCGGCACGCTTACGTCGATGACCGCCGAAGAGGCGTCGGTCGAGGAAGCTTTGGTCGAACCTGCGTCGATCGAAGCCGACCATCAAGCCGTTAGCAAGGAAGCCGTTAGCAAGGAAGTCGTTAGCAATGAAGCCGTCGGCAACGAAGCCGCCAAATCAGACGTTCATGACTTCGACACAGCGCCTGATGCTCGTACTCGCGAAGACGCTGAAACTAGTGTTGGTACCTCGCCTCGCGTCCTTGTAGCCGCAGGCGCCGCTGCGCTGGTATTGGTGGGCGCAGCTGGGGTTCTCGGATTCCGGCCATCGAGTGAGCCTCCGCCCGCAACGGTGCCCAACTCTGTTGTCGAACAGGTCGCAACCACACCCGCACCAACAATCATCTCGACCACGGTCGCTCCCACCACATCAACAACGGCCGTTCCCCCGACGACGGCCCCCGTGGTCTCAGTCCCTGCCGATGGTGGTCCCATCGACCTTGGGTTCCTGAACGATGATGAGCCGGCACCCGCCGCTGGTGGCCCTATCGACCTTGGGTTCCTGAATGATGACGAACCGGCACCCGCCGACGGTGGCCCCATCGATCTGGGGTTCCTCAACGATGAACCAGCCGCCGAAGGCCCCGTTGACTTGAGCTTCCTTCCTGACGCTGAGTAGGAAGCGCATCAAGCTCCACTAGTGTGGGGCGCACAGTACCTCGGTTCAAAAGGTACTACGCTGCGCCCACGAGCTAGAGGAGACGATGATGCCGAAGAAAGAGCCGAAGCAAAGGCCGAAGAAAACGATGGTGGCCCAAGCGCCGCCGCAAGTTGCAAGTGTTCCGGCCGACCAACAGGTTGACCTCGACAACACGCAGTTGATTCGGGGGGTTCTCGACCTCGCAGTCCTCGCCGTGCTTACCGGATCGGATGGATACGGCTACGACATCGTGCGGCGGCTGCGTGAGGCTGGGCTTGAAGACGTTGGCGATGCATCGGTGTACGGAACTCTTCGCCGGCTTTTCAAAGCCGGTGCCCTCACGACCTATGTTCAGCCATCCGACGAAGGGCCGCATCGAAAATACTACGGACTGACCCCGCTTGGCCGAGAAACCTATGAGGTCACGTCGAAGTCGTGGATGCGGTTCCGCGACACCATCGACGGATTGGTTGGGGGCGTCTGATGCCGACTCTCGAAACGTCAGCGGAGACCGCTGACTTCCTCAACGAACTCTCGCCGTATCTTTCCCACCTTCCGCCCGAGGAGCATGCAGATCTTCTCGAAGAGCTTGCGATTCACCTCGAGTCACATCTCGATGTTGCCGAGGCGGCCGGTGATACCCGTTCGCTCCGGCGGATCGTCGGGTCACCCGAGTCTTTCGTCATCGACTACTGCGCGAGCGCTCAGATACCACTGCGCGCTCCGGAAGAACTCGGCGAGGTCACGGTGGTCGGTGGGCCGGATCACGAAGGTCCGATCTCGCGACTCATTCAGCAGGTTGGTGTTTGGGTGAAGGCGGCCGAGGAGCGGCTCCTCGGTCGCGATGCCTGGCGGTCGTTTGTCGAGTTCCTTCCCGAACTCGCACCGGCATGGTGGGTGGCTCGCGCGGTTTTGCTAACCATGGTGCTCGGCCAAATCTTCGGCGGGGATGGTGCGACGCATCTTGGCCAGATACCCATTCCGAAACTGTTTGGAAGTGCAGTAGTTGGCACGGTCTTTGCGGT
>CALGZB010000196.1 GCA_937934655.1 uncultured Acidimicrobiales bacterium
TTCACGGTCTCAAGAGGAGTCATGGCGAAACCGTAGTCCCACTGCTCGTCGGAATCGAACGGCCATCGGGCACTGCGTCGGCGGCCTGGCCCTTACTCAAGGGGTGGGTGAGCCCTACGTCGGATCCGCCTGCGACCACCGTGATCAGCCATATCGTGCCGCAATGGCACGCTTCCCGCCGGAGATACGACCAACCATCATCGGTGTCGTGGGACCCACCCACACCTCGATAGAACAGACTATACACAGTCGCAAGTTGTACTTGCAAGAACAACTTGCAACCCTGAAGTGAGTACGTCAGTCTTTGATCTCTGCAATCGTAGGACTCTGCACCCGCAGCTTTTTGGAACACCATGGCTCCCACCACCCCCCACTTAACGCCGAAGCGTCGCTCTCGAGCCGACCTCCGCGAGCTCATGTTGGTTGCCGGACTCGAGTTGATCGCTGCACAGCCGCACATCAACGCCGCTGCCCTTAACTACAAGACGGTCTTCGATCATCTCCAACAAACCCGTGAGATTCGGGTTACCCACGCATCGGTCCACGAACGCATCTGGCCAAGCCAGCGGGCCTATCAACTCGATGTGCTTCGCCGTGCCGCCGAAGGTTTGCCGGCTCCTACCTTTCTCGACGAGGCAGGGGCCGCTGCCACGGTTGTGCGTGAGGCAGATCTCGAAACAAACGACGGACGGCGACAGGCCACCCGCGAGATGATTCGGGTCTCCTGCAATGCCGATATCTCGAGCGCCGACGTGACCTTGAGCGTCTACCGAACGATCCGCATGGCACTAGCTGGCCTCGATGAAAGCGACGACGAGTATCCCCTTGTCGAACGGGCCATCGAAGAGACACGGGTTGAGCTCGGCGCTCGTTATGTCGAGTTGTTCCACGCACTAACCGCGGCGCTGAGACTTCGACCAAGGGCCGCGCTTGGTACCGATCTCGAGACCACGCTCTACCGATTGTTTGCCCAGGTGGTTGCCTTGGCCGACGGGTTCACCATCGATGGCGCCGACGAAAACCGCCTCGAACTTCCCACCGGACCAAACGGCGAACTCCAGGACTGGCACCTCTACAGCTGGTCGGTATGGAGCGCCGCCAGAACCGTCCTAGAACTAGACGGCGAAATGCCAGACGAGGACCGAGCGCTCTGAGTCAATCCGTCAGGATGGACCGGCCGTCAGGCGGCTCCGAATGTACTCGTCAAAGTCCCACACATTTTGCTCGAGATAGGACAGGGGCGCGCCGGGCGACTGGGGTCGATGCACACCCGCCCGGATACCTTCGACCACCGGGTGGTCCTCGCTATTGACCTGGCGGACAAGGGCGAGCACCTCAGCAATGTACACGGCCGGGTCTGATTGGGCCGCGAGGGTTTCGGGGGCGACAGCCACCTGCCAGGCAATACGTACTTGTCCGGTTCCCAGCGGCGTAATGCGCAGAAACCACAGCCAGTTGGGTTGCAACTGCAGGACGAAGCCGGGAAAGACCGCTGCGAGCACGATCGTCTTGCGCCAGTCGTCGTCGAGGTGTGTGTTGCCGGGCGCTGCGAGATCGGGGCCGCCATCGTGGTGGACCTGATGGTGGGCCCAATGGCTGGTGCCGGGGTACATCGTGGTGTCGAGCGTGTTGTCGCCGTTAGCGGCGAAGCTGCTCTTGTGCACTTTGAAGATGTGGTACGCATCCATGAAGTTCTCGACGAGCAGTTTCCAGTTGGTATCCCACACGTCGACCTGTTCGTGCACGCATACATAGCCCTGCATCTCGTAGCGGCCGACGACATCGGCGAGTCCCGCAAGCTTCGGTGCAAGCGCCTCGGCATTGGGGTTCTGACTGACGAAGACGAAGCCTTCCCATATTTCGGTGGCCAGGCCGACGAGTTGGTGTTGGCTCGGGTCGAACGGTGATCCATCGGCTTCGACCGATTCGTTCATGTACGGACCACCTACCAGGGTGCCGTCGAGGCGGTAGACCCATGCGTGATACGGGCATGTGATACGAGCTTCGTTCCCGCATCCAACCAGCAACTGTGCGCCGCGGTGGATGCATGCGTTGTCGAACGCCCGGACCTCGCCATCTTCGGCTCGAAGCACGATGACGGACCGGTGGCCACCGCTGGGAGTCGGAAGCTCCGCGGTCAGGTAGTCGCCGGCCTGTGCAAGCTGAGCGGTACGCCCCACACATAGCCAGTCGTTCCCGAACAGTTCGGTGAGCTCGCTTTGCAGGAGGTCGTCGCTTCGGTAGGCCTCAAGCGGCAGCATCCGTCCCTGTTCAAATGGTTTGTCCCGCCCATCAGCAAGCTCATCAAAGATCGACATTGAGTACTTCACCCTCTTTCCAAGGCAGCGTCGACGCTGCGATGACGAACTTGTCGCCGCGCAACTCGGCCAGCGAGAACTCGCAGTCAACCATCGCTGCGATAGCCGCATGGTTATCACCGGCCTCGTCGATGAGTTCGCTCAATCTGGCCGGGCGAGGAACCGGATGTGGTCGGTCGCGGATGACTACTGCGATCGAACCGGTCCGGTAGAGCTGGCGGCCGTCCTTAAGCGTTGTGTGCTGCAGCGGGGCGTCGGTGTTCTCCACCCGATGCCACTCTTCGACATAGGCGCCGCTCGGGGCTCGCTCGATCATGACCGAGCCCGATTCATCCCATTCGAGCAACCCAGGTTCGGGGTAGGCGGTCACTGGCTGGAAGGCCACGCCATGGCCTCGGGTGAACCACTCGGCCGTGGCCCGCCGGTCTGCGCCTTCGCCCTTAACTGGGGTGCACGTGGTGTAGCCGCTGCTTGCTTCGCTTGTCCCCAGAAGTCGAAGATCGCGAAGAGAACAGTTGCCGAGGGATCCGCGGTCTGCGAGCTCCGCCTGGTCGGCACTGAAGCGCACGTCGACCATCGACGATTCGAGCTGCAGCCAAACGACCGTTGATGTTGTGTCGCTCGAACCGTCTGCGTTGTCAATTGACACGCGACGCCAGGCGCCTCGCAAAAGTTCTGGAACAGGGTTTGGTTTAGACACAAGAGTTAAGGCTTCAATCCGCCAGGCTCACACCGCCTCGACGATGTGGCAAGGCGTTTACAGATCCCCAAAAGCTGGAAACCAGGAGTTACAGGCCCCCTGGGGCCTGGAACTCGGTAAGGGCTTCAATCCGCCAGGATTGAAACCGACGCGGAGGAGGTGGGATTCGAACCCACGGTAGGTTTCCCTACACACGCTTTCCAAGCGTGCCGGATCGGCCGCTCTCGCACTCCTCCGTGTTTCCCCGACAAGTCGGGATCACGAGTTGTCAGGGTATCCTATTGGAGACCTGTTCTGGAATGTGGCGACCGGGTCCTGTGCAATTAAGTCCCATGAATCGAGTCAGGGCCGGAAGGCAGCAGCTCTCAGTGGCAGACGAGATGTGCCGCAGACCGCCTGGTCGTCACTTTCGAGAACAGGTCTTGTTCATTTTTAGAACGGCCTCGATGGCGACCCAGCGGGCCGCCATCGTCAACAAAACAGCCGTCTAGCTGGCACTAAGGTCGAATCTCGGCGCTATCGAGAACCCACTGGTTGGGGTTGGCGAACCGTTCAGCAGCGAATCTGGCCAGTCGAGTCCGCTCATCACTAGTTGCTCTCCGGCTGGCGCATCGGGATCAAAAGAAATCTCGACAATGACCATTTCATATCCGTCGGTTGCGAGCACAACACACCCAGACACGAGACAATCGAGGGTTGAGCCGTCCGAGGCCTCGTACTCCGACAACACCGCAAACTCGATGTTAAAGGAGCCGGTGTCATCAATCTCGGTGAAACCTGCCGGCTCGCTTGCGCATTGACCTTCGAATTCAAAGATGTTGTCGACGTCGATGCCTGCTTCACAAACACCCACGTATACGCCCGTTGACGGCCGGAAACCCGAACCGTCGACGCTTACAAGATCGCCGTTGGAGAGTCCGGTCGATGGGGTCACGGTGACTGCTGGACCCGGGAATGGTTCGGCATCGGGATCGAATGTGAGGAGTTTCCGCTTCTGCTGCTGCTGCTCGTCATAGCCATACCCGTCGCCGTCGGAGTAGTTCACAACGACGGCGCATGATCGGGGTTCGGCCGCACAGTCGGTGCCGTTCACGAACCGACGAACCGTGGTTGTAAACGTTGTGATGGTCCGTCGGACCGGGTCGTACTCGTTCGCTAGCTCAATGCAGCTATCCGTAGTCTCCCCGTCATCAACCACACATTGACTGAGGTAGTGCCAGTTCGTCAGGCCAACGAGCGTGACCTCTACAGGTTGCCGATCGGCCAGCCCGGTTCGAGGCGTAACCGCGATTTTGAACGGACCAGCCTTCTTTGAAGCCGGATCGAACTCGATCGGCTGCTGTGCCTCGACGGTGCCGGTCTCGCCGCTGATGAGCACAAGAGCGCACGGCACATCTGCACAATCGTTTCCGAGGATCATTCTGGCCACGCCTGCAGTGAAGGTGTTTGTATCCTCGGCCGATACGAAGCCGGCGACTTCGCGGCACCGCCCTGGATATTCGTTGGCCACTTCGCCCGCACATTGCAGAACCGTTAGGTACTGGGCATCACTCGATGCGGTGATTTCGATCTCTTGACCGTCGGCTAGGTCGATCGACGGCGTCGCCGTGATCGTTGGCGAAGGAGGCGGAGCGATCGATTTGTCGAAGCTGATCCACTTTTCGCTAATCGGTATGCCCTGATCGCCGTCAAGGACCACGATCTTGCAGCGGCGGCCCTTGTCGGCGCAATCAACTCGGCCTTGGGTGGCGGTAGAGAGCACTCGCCGAACAGCAACTTGCGCCGTTGATGAACCGCTGGCTCCGTCCATCTCCCATTCGCTCCAGTTGAGATACGTGCAATCCTGCGACGGAGTTGTTGCTTCACTCGGGCATTGAGCAATACCGAAGTATCCGTAGACGCCTTCGACGGTTATCTCGACGATGTCGCGATGCTTCAGTTTGTTTCGAGGCGCAATCGAGACGGTTGGGGCAGGCGCTGGAGGCGCATCGGGATCGAACGTGAGACCGACACGAACTTGACTCCCGGTTTCGTTTTCGACGATAAACCGCATGTCGCAAAGTTCCGCCTCGCTTGCGCAGTCGATGACCTCGCCATTGGCCGACAGCGTCCGCAGGACAACAACATCAAGAGTGAAGTCGGACTCGGGAATAGGACTGCTCGTTACATACCGGCAGACGTAATCCTCGGCGCTTAGGCATTGCTGTACCTGCACATAGCCATTCTCGGGCATGCCGGTAAGCGTTGCGGTGACGGCTTCTATCGATCCGAGGTCGGTGTTCTTCATCGTCACCGTGGGAAGGACTGGGGGCCCTTCGTCAACGAACGTCAGACTCTTCTTGCTGCCGATCCGTCCATAACTCCAGCTCCATGCAACCAAGGTGCACGCTCCGGCCTCAGCGGCACAGTCGGTCGGCTCGCCTTGATGCCAAACAACTCGGCGGGCCTGACCTTCGATGGAGGTGGTGGGCAGCGCAAGCGGCGAGGTCGCGTCGAAGGAGGCATCAACGACCTCTACAGCTTCTTCTTCAGCGGCTGCCTCTTCGTCTTCAGCCTCTTCATCAAAGTGGCCTGCGTAGTGCTGGGCGATCGTGGTGCATTGTCGAAAATTTCCTACCCCGGCGGGGCATTGCGACAGCATGATCTCTTGGAACGGCCCACGGACGACAGCACGAACCACGGCGCCGTCGGTGAGCTCGTCGAGATTCGTCTGGTACTTCACCGACGGCCGCATTGTTGGCTCGTTGGTCGGCGTAAAGATCAGTCCCTTCTTGGCCGTTTCCTGGGTGCGGTAGTTGAAGGCTCGAATAACGCAGCGGTTTGGCGCCGATGCGCAGTCGATTACCTCGCGACCATTCAACAGGGTCTGGGAAACCTTGACTTGGGCGACATCGTCGTCGGTGGAGAACGGAACGTAAAGACAAGCGTTCCCTTCCTCCTCCATCCCCGAGGCACCAGCGGCACACTGCATGAGGTTCCAGTCATCGGCAAGCGTTGCGTTGGTGAGGCGCACCGCGATGATTTGCTCATCGACCAGGCCTCGGCGCGGCTTCAGGTTGACCTTCGGTCGCGGTGCCAGAGGTTCCTGATCAGAAAAGGACACCGTTACCGATGCGGACTGCATTCGGCGGGCATAGGACCGCACCTCGAGCCGGCACGACACAGCATCGTCGGCGCAATCCAGACGCTGTTGCCCGAAGAAGTGGCTGCGAGACACCTTGATCTTGAAATTGAAATTGCCAGCGACATCGATGAAACCCTGACCGAGGTAACGACACGAGTCGATGACCCCTTCGCCACGAGGGGCCGCAGCCGTGAAACACTGCTCGACGTTTACATCGATCGAGTCGGTGGACCAGCCGGAGCCTTTAAGCCGAACCTTTTGGCCATCGTTGAGGTTCCGCTTCTTCGACGCCTTGACCACCGGTGGCGCTGGCAGCGGGACCGACGCATCAAAGTTCAGCGGGACCCCGCCGGTTTCGAGAGGAGTAAAGAAGTCATCGGCAAGAACAGCGACGCCAAGAAGGCAGGCATCAGGGGCACAGTCAGTAAGCCCGTCAGCGGCAACGATTTGCCGGGCTACCTCAAAGTCGACCGAGATCGTCCCGCTGGTGCCGACCTGCTGGACGAAGGCATAGGAAAGGTCACAGTCGCCTTGTGTGCTGGCAGTGGCGAGGCACTGCACGAAGATGACGTTTGCTCCGGGCGGAAGGTCGGTGGCGGTAACAACAACGGTTTGACCGTCGACCAGGCCCGAGTCGGGTACGACCGTAGGAAAGATGGTCGGCTCGTCAGGAAGCGGCGGCCCATCGGGTCCTGGTTCAGGCTCTTCGGCCGGTTGGTCGGGCGCATCTTGCGCCTGCACCGGACTCGCGAAGGCAGTCGATGCGGCAAGCAGCGCTGCGACAACAAACACCCACAATCCGAACCGAACTCGCTTCTGTGCACGCTTACTTGGCGTTGACTGCACAACAACTCCCCTGTGGCCGACATATCCAAACTAGTTGGTACGACGTTCGGCAACCAAGGAAAAGTTCAGCGACGCTCCTCAAAAAAGCTGGTCAGGAGCTCGGCGCATTCCTCTTCACGGACCCGCCATTCGACCTCGAACTCGTGGTCGAGGCGTGCATCGGCGCCGATGTTGTACAACGATGCGCAGGCACCTGCGGCGGGATCGGGCGCCCCAAACACCACCCGATCGACACGCGATTGAAACGCAGCGCCAGCACACATCGGGCACGGTTCGAGCGTTGCGTAGAGCGTGGCACCGGTCAGGCGCCACTCGCCGAGTACTGCCGCAGCGTCTCGCAATGCGAGGACTTCGGCGTGGGCGGTTGGGTCGCCGGTGAGCTCTCGTTCATTGTGTCGCTGGGCGATGACTTTGCCGTCATGCACAACCACCGCACCAATCGGAACATCGTCGTGTTCGAGGGCAGCGCGCGCTTCGTCAAGCGCTATCGCCATTGCGTCGTCATCGGAGATACCGGGCATGGACTGAGACTACCGAAGCGCCCCGATCCAGCCGGTATCCGTTAATGAACTCGTCGACTAGTCCTCGTGAGTATCTCTCTACTGCCGGGTGAACACCTCGGCCGGATCGCGAAGGTCGATGTCGAGCTTTCGATGCTCGCCATCGCCTTGCGCGCCGGCGCCCTGCTGTTTCCGGCCATGCAGATGCAGGCCAAGGAAAATGCCCGGAATGGCAATAAGACTGAGCAGTGCTCCTGATGAGAGCATCACCAGCGCAGGTGCTGGACAGGTGCCAGCAATGGCCCAGCCGATACCGAAGAGCGCTCCACCCTTTAGGTGATGAGCTTCGGGTTTCGATCGTGACAACGAGAGTTCGCCGCCGAACGGGGTGTTCATTCCCCGGCGTTCGAGCATCCAGAGAAGCGGTGCCGATACTGCGATGGCCGAGGCCATAAACAAGAAGACGTCGGCCTCGGCGAGACGAAGCATGTTGTGGATGGTGTCGTACTCGTGAAGATTGGATGCCGCGAGAACTCCGCCGAACATCATCCCGAAGAGCAAACCAATGAGGTTGAGTTTCATAGCTGACCTCCGGTGACGACATGCAGTAAGAACGTGGTGGCGATGGCGGTGATCATGAACGTGACCGTCACCGTCATACTGGCCGGAGACCGCTGGGCGGTGCCGCACATGCCGTGACCGCTTGTGCAACCACCAGCCACGGCGGCGCCGTAGCCGAGGAGGGTCGCCCCGAGGAAGACCATGGGGATGACAACACCAAGCGGGAACACCTCTCGAAGGGCGTCATATCCGGAGCGCACTTCGGCTCCTTGGCGCAGAATCTGCGTCACAACGAATCCGCCAGCGAACATGCCGACGAAGTACCAGACCCGCCACATGACAACACCCTCGCGTCGACGGAGCAGGCTCGAGGTTTGGAGATAGGCGCCACTAGCGCCAAGAGGCTGATTGGCGAGCACGAAGAGCCCGACGATCAGCAGCCCGAGGATCGGGCCGCCGACGAACCACGGAAGCCGGTCGGGTAGTAAATCAAACATTCGAGATTCCCTCTTGGTGGGTTAGTTACTGGATTCCCACATACCGAACCCACCGATAAGGTCCGATATTTCCGAGAAGCCGGCAGCGGCCATTGTGCTCGCTGCGATCGACGACCGAAAACCGCCAGCGCAGTAGACGACGGTGGGGCGAGCCGGATCGAGCGTTGCGAGCTGTTCGTTCAGCCGGGTGAGCGGCATGAGTGTTGCTCCGGCAATAGAGCCGCCGTCGGTTTCGCCGGGCTGGCGAACATCGACCAGTTGAAGGTTGGGGGTCGACGCCATCATGTGGCGAAGCTGTTCGACCTCGGTGCGCTTGCTCTGCTCAATCTGGTCGGAATGGTCGGAATGGTCGGAATGGTCGGCGCCCAGGTAGTTCGAAAAGTTCTCGACGGCGCCGATTACTTGATCGAAGCCGATCCGGGCCAGACGATTCTTTGCTTCTCGTTCTTCACCCGGGTTCGTCACGAGGATGATTGGCCGGTTTGGTTCGATGACGCCTCCTGCGAACTCGGCGTACCGGCCCGCAAGCCCCACGTTTATGGCGTGCCGAATATGTCCAGCGGCGAAGGTCTCGGGATCGCGAGTATCAAGCACTACCGCGCCGCTGTGTTGAGCATCGACCGCTGCTCGAAGGTCAAAGGTCGGCGGAACCCCGGACTCATCAAGCAACGGCCGAATCTTGCGGTTGAGGGCGGCGTCATAGGCAAAGTACGCCGGTGGACAGGTCTGGCCTGCCGTCACCACCTCAACAAATGCTTCTTTGGTCATCGGAGCCAACGCGTAGTTGGTTTGTCGTTGCACGCCGATGGTCGACCACGTATCGGTCGACAGGTTCTTGCCGCACGACGACCCTGCACCATGGGCCGGGTACACGCGGGTGCTGTCTGGGAGGGTTAGGAGCTTTTCGTGCAGCGAGTCATAAAGACGACCGGCCAGGTCGTCAGCGGTGACGCCGACGGATGAAAGGAGGTCCGGACGGCCAACGTCGCCAATGAAAAGGGTGTCGCCGGTGAGAACACCGAAGGGCGTCGCCTCGGCAGCGGCATCAGCGGTTTCGAACACGACCACACTGATCGATTCGGGCGTATGGCCGGGAGTGTGACGAACCTCGAGCGTTACCTCGCCAAGCTCTACCCGCTCGCCGTCCGCAAACTTCCGCGAGTCGAAGTCGGTGTGCGCGTCGGCTCCGTAGCCGATGTCTGCGCCGGTCAGTTCGGCCAGTTCAAGGTGGCCGGAAAGGAAGTCAGCGTGGAAGTGCGTCTCGAGCACAAGCTCGATAGTCATCGAGTGTTTGCGTGCGGTCTCCACGTACAGCTCGACGTCGCGCCGGGGATCGACAACAACAGCTCGACCCGTGGTTTCGTCGCCGATGAAGTACGACGCTTGCGAAAGACAGTCGAGGTAGAACTGTTCGAAGAACATAACTCAAATGTACGTACATTTAGGATTTTGTCAAGTGGTTAGCCGTCAGCGCTGTGACGCAGCTCGGGTCGCGTGCCGGCCGACCAATCGGTCACGAACCGGTAGCGATCGCCACGAATCAGCGTCGTGCGCCACTCGATTGGTTGCCCCTCGCAGATACCTAGGCGTTCGAGTGAGAACACCGCATCGGACTTCTTGAGCCCGAGCAACTTGCGATCGGCGGCGCTCGGAACAACCGGCGTCAACCGCTCCCAGCCTTGCTTCGGCGCACCGCACCCTGACTTTTGCAACTCGTCATAGAGCGCCGTATGCGACCAATCGACATCGAGCAACGGCAGCCCAATCGAAGTGGGGAGCCACGCACGGTCGACGGCAAGCGGTATCTCTGCGGCCAGACGAAGTCGAGCGAGAAGAACCAACTCGGTGTCTTCCTCCAAACCAAGATGGCCGGCAGCCTCCGGGTTGACGTCAACCCGCAGCTCGAGGACCTCACTGGTCTGCTCGACCCCAGCCGACTCGACTGATTGAAAGAGGCTGTACAACGTGCCGAGCGATTGCTCGAACTCGGCACGGTTGATGACCGTGCCCCTCCCCCGTTCGCGCTTCAACAAGCCCGTCTTGTTCAGATGTTTGATGGCCTCACGCACGGTGTGGCGGCTGACGCCGTAGCTCTCGGTGAGTTCCATGTCGCCTGGGAACAGGCCATCGTCGAACTCACCAGCATCGATCCGGCGACGTAAGTCGGATTCGAGTTGCGCCCAGAGCGGGTCAGCATCGGAGCGGTTTAGCGCAGCGGCGGGCATCAGCCGAAACCTATCCAACGCCCAGCCAAATCAGCACATTTGTCCGGTCAGAAGCCCCCGGCGCCACCAAGCAATGCCATTATGCCAAGGTGACTGAATGGACCACCGAGCGACTTCACTTGCGGCCATGGCGACTCGACGAGGCCGACGCGTTGTTGGAGATTCGTAGGAACCCGGAGATCGCAAAGTGGCTCGGCTCGCCCGAACCTTGGAGCACGATCGATCAGGCCGAGCTCGCCATTTCGGACTGGGCCGACACCATGCAAGATGACGGCCCCAGCGGCGTATGGGCGATCATTCCCCAGGGCTATTCGGTACCCGTTGGCACGGTAAGCCTCGGCACGCTTCCCGAGAGTCGAGAAACCGAAATCGGTTGGTACCTGCATCCTGAGGCAGGCGGAAACGGGTGGGCAACCGAAGCTGCAACATCGCTACTCGAGCGTGGTATCTCCAGCGGCGTTCGACGCATCTGGGCTCTCATGTGGAAACAGAACGAACCCTCGGCAAAGGTCGCCCGCGCCTGCGGAATGCGGGAGCTGGGCGTTCTCGTCGACCCCTGGTACGGCAGCGAAGAAGACCCCTACTCCCGAATGTTCGTGGCGCGATCAGACATTAAGCGCTAACGAAAGAACAAAAACGTCGGCCGCCGCGCCAGCAGGGCAAGTCAGTAGCGAGAGATCGGCGAAGCCGACCGGCGGCGCAAGCCGACCGAAATTTACATCGTGAAGCGGAGGTTCCTGGCGGCGTGCTCGCCGAGGGTGGCATCGCCTTCCCAACCAATGTCGCCAGAGTCGATTGGTTCTTGCGGGTCTACCCGGCCACACGCGAGCAGCGCGAAGGTAAGCGAGTCAGCCACCAGCGTGGCGGTGGGGTTTTCGATTGCGTCAACAACCTTCGCCCGGCCGTCGACGGCTACATAGATCTTCTTCTCGATCGGACCAGTGATTTCAAAGCAGATCGACTGACCGTCTTCGAGCCCAATCTTCTTTCCGGCGATGTACCCGATGGATCCTTCGATCTCCTCGAACGACTGCTCGGCAACCGGGCCGTCGGTGTTGCCTGGCTTTCCCAGAGGCACTCGCATGTCTTGCTCGTGGGTCCAGAGGTCGAAGATCCGTATTGCCATGAACCGTCCGTAGGTCTGTAGACCAACTGGAGTCAGCGACGGCGTATCGAACTGCTCATCGGTCAGTGCTTCGAGCTCGGCCTTGCGACCTGCGAAGATCTCGAGCAGCTTGGTGCGGAGTTCGGGGCCGGTCATGTCCACCGATGCCTTCATGAACTCGCCAGCCTTCTCGAACGGCGGCGGATCTTCCGACGACGCCGGGAACCAACCGAGCAGCACACTCTCGATAGCCGCGGTGTGGGCCACAATGCCGTGCACGGTCCAGTCCGGGCAAAGCGACTGGGTGTTCCACTCATCCTCGGTGAGGTTCGACGTGAACTCGGCAAAGGTGTCGAAGGCTGCGAGATGGTTGTCGATCGTGCGCTGGCGTTGGCTCATCATGGAATCCTATTGGTTCTTCGGCAGTTCGGCGAAAGGTGTCTCTTTGGCGGGGCCCGGCTCTTTCGGAAGCCCGAGCACTCGCTCGCCGATGATGTTTCGCTGCACCTGATCGGTTCCGCCATAAATCGAAGGCGCCGGCGAGAAGAGTGTCATGTTCTGGATCATGCCCTCACCAGCAGTTGCGCTTCCCATCACCATGCCGTCGGCACCAATCACCGCATTACCGACCTCTCGATACTGCCGGTTGAGCTCGGCGTTGATGAGCTTGGCAATGTTGCCTTCGCCACCGGTTCGGGTACCGCCTGCCTTCGCCCGCTGCGTGTTGTAGCCGTTGATCTTCTCAAGCGAGTACAGCTTCATCAGCTTCTGACGAAGCACCGGGTCGGCGACGTTGCCGAGCTTTTGGGAGATACCGATCAACGCATCGGTGACACTTTTGTGCGACCCGCTGTGGCCGAGCCGAGCCTTCACGGCCGGCCCGATGACCTCGCCACACTTGCGATCGAGGTTCCCGGCGATCTGGCCCGGCTGCACGCCGATCGCTCCGGTTCCACCAGCGCCGAGGCTGGCACGCTCTTCGCCGAGCGTCGTGTTGGCAACCCGCCAGCCCATGCCAGTTTCGGCGATGCGGTTGTCGTCGTGCACTCGAGCATCGGTGATGAAAACTTCGTTGAACAACGCTGCGCCGGTCATCTCGACCAGCGGTCGCACATCGACGCCATCTTGAATCATCTCGAAGGCGAAGTAGGAAATGCCCTGATGTTTCGGCTGGTCGGTGTCGGTGCGGGCAATCAGCATTCCCATGTCGGCCTGGTGACCCGACGATGTCCAAACCTTCTGCCCGTTAATGATCCACTCATCACCGTCGCGGTCGGCCTTGGTTTGCAGGCCAGCGAGGTCCGAGCCGGCGCCGGGCTCACTAAAGAGCTGACACCAGGCGCTCTGGCCATTGAGCATCGGCGGCACGAGCCGGTCGATCTGATCTTGGGTGGCATGGGCCGCCAGTGTCGGGGCGGCGAGCATGGTGCCGAGACCGATTGGCGGGCCGATGACATTCATCTCCCCCATCGTTTGCGCTACCGCCCGAGCCAAAGGCCGGGGGTAGCCGCGCCCACCGGCGTTCTCGGGAAGCAGGGGATGCGAATACCGGGCGTCGGCCATGCGCTGCCACCACTCGGCAACTGTGATCTCGGTATCCCAATTCTCTTCGACCCAGGTACGAACCTCGGCTACCACTTCTTCACGAGTGAGTTCAGACATGGGTGTCTGGTTACTCGCACGGCTGTTGCCGCGTCAAAAGATCGCAGCGGGCTTGCCGACCCAAAACGTCGAGCTAAACGACGAACCGACTGCGGCTTCGGGCAAACAAGGTGGCCACATAGGCGATGCTGGTTGCCGCAGCTGCCACGTAGGTGAGCGCTGCAGCCCGCAGGACTAACTCGACACCTTCTCGCTGTGCGGGGTCCGATAGTCCCAGTCGCTCGAGATTGTTCAGCGCGCGTCGGCTGGCGTTGAATTCCACCGGCAACGTCGCGATCTGGAAGATCATCATGCCGGCGAGGAGGAACACGCCGACCTGAAGAATGGTCTTACTCCCAGTCATGAAGCCGACGATGGCAACCATGGGGCCGAAGCGCGACCCCAGTGCAGCGGCCGGCACCAGAAACTTGCGAAGCTTCAGCCGAACGTCGTTGCTAGCGTCCTGAAGTGCATGTCCGGCTTCGTGCGCCGATACGGCCATCGCAGCGACACTTCGTTCGCCAAAGTTGGTTCGTGAAAGGCGAAGGATGTCCTTGACCGGGTCGTAGTGGTCGGTGAGTTTTCCGCGCACCCGCTGAATCTCAACATGGGTGACGCCGTTGTCGCGCAAGATCGCCTCGGCGGTTTCGGCACCGGTTACCCCGTATTGATTGGGAACCCGACTCCACTTCTTGTAGGTGCGCTTGAGCTTCCACTTCACGAAGAAGGACGCCGCAAAACACAGCCCGGCCAGGAGGTACAGAAATCCAACGCTCATATCGCCACCCTAACGGCCACCGCGGCCGGGTCTGACGCAGCCGCCGTTGCAACGAATCCCATCACAAAAAGTAAGAACGCGGGGTCTGACCCCGCGTTCTTACTTTTGGCTTACTTGAGGGCTCAGCGGTGGCCGGGGGCCATGTAGAACCAGAAGCCGAATGGCGCTTCCTGGTCGGCCATTGCCTTGCGAGCAGCGAGCATGGTTTTGCCTGCTTCGGTGGTGTCGAAGTACCACGCCTCGGCCTGGCGTCCACCCGGAGGCGGCCCTTCAACCAACTCGAGCGCAGCCTCTTCGTAGTAGGTCCGGATGTCGTGGGCGGCAGCCACGGTGTTCTTGCCGGGGATCGACACATCGTTCTTCCAATGAGCGCCTTCGGCGATCTGATGGAACACGGCAAGCGCATCGGGAACCCCATCGGCATCGAAGGACCGACCGACCGAGGTGCCGCGCTTCGCGACCGAACGGTCATAGGCCTTGCGAATACCGCGGGCTTCATCAACTGCGGCAGGAAGGTTGGGATCGAACCGAGCTGGCATCGCACAGGCAAGCGGTTCCTCAGTGGCCTCGATGACCTCAGGATGCTCGGCGAGTGCCGGACCCGATTCAGCATCGAGCAGGGCAAAGGCCCGGTGGAGCACATCGGTTTGAAAATCGGTATCGAGGGGCTTGCCAAGAGGGCGGCCCAGAGGAAACTCGCAGAAGAGCGCTCGAGGCGGAGCGACCGCTTCGACAACATCTTTCATCGAGGCCAGGACCACCGTCGACAGACCGGCAGCTTCAAAGACATGGGCAAGCACACTCACGGTGCGCGTACAAAGCGGTCAAACGGGGGTAAGCAACACCACATCGACGCCATCGGCCACCATCTCGGCGGCTGCGGTTGGGCCGGAGTCGAGACGGATCGTCGCAACGTCGTCGGGCTGGTTGCCAGCAAACGAGTAATGCTTCGGCGCGACATCACCAATGATGCCCGCAGCAGCCAGCTCTTCGAGCCGGTCGATCGGGTAAACCACGTTGAGGTCGATAGCGAAGCCATTGCGGTCGAAGTTTGGGCTCCAGTGCCCCAAGATCAGATCCCGCTCGGCGCGATCGATCGACCGAAAGCTCGTGTCGGTGTTGCCGAACGCCTCATGATCCTTGGTGTGCAGCGCCGCAGAAGTCACGATGGCGACCCGCGCTTCGGCAAGCGGTGGAGGCGTCACGAACGCCGCGTCGGCGAACTCGGGGACAGGAAGTGTTCCCGCATGACTTCGCATTGCCTGATCACCGGACATAGCAACAACCTCACAAGTTAGGTGGACGGCTCACTTGAGTCGTCGGTAGCCGCAGCGTAGCCACATGATTCACACGTGCAGAAATGAGTGATCCTGTGTGGTTCAGGTAAAACTTGGGCATGTTCATTCGGCTAACCGACGATGAAGAAGCCATCGACGAAGTATTCAGCAACTTCTTCACCAGCGAATGCGGACCCGAAACGGTGCGCGAAGCTGCCTCGACCGGATTCGACCGGGCCCTTTGGGACCGCCTCGGACAAACCGGCGCTGCAGCGATGTCCGCACCCGAATCCGTAGGCGGTGGCGGCGCCGACCTCGGCACACTGGCCCTCGCTGTTGGCCACCTTGGCCGAACCCTCGCACCCTTGCCGCTGATCGAGCATGCCGTGGCCACCCGGCTCTTGGCTCGTCTCGCTCCCGACCACGCGCTGTTGGCTTCCCTCATCGAAGGAACAGCCATCGCCACACTCGCGTTGCAGTCCGACAACCCACAACAGCTCGTGCCGGCTGGAGCAATCGCCGACGTGGTGTTGTGGCGAACCGGTGACGAGATTCGAATCGGCTCGGGCGGCGCGCCTGGTGAAGTACTCAACAACCTCGCCGACCTTCCGCTAAACCGCCGCAACCTCGACGAACTCTGCACCGAGACCCTTTCCGGCGACTCGGAAACGTTCGACCTTGCAATCGCCGAGTGGCAAGCGCTCATGGCCACCGCCCTCGTTGGCTCCGGGTTCGCGGCGCTGAAACTTGGCGTCGATTACGTGCAAGAGCGCTACCAGTTCGACAAGCTCATCGGCACGTTTCAGTCACTGCAGCACGGTCTGGCCGATGCCTCTACCGGCGTCGAAGGCGCCGATCTCCTCGCCAAACGAGCCATCTGGGCACTCGATACCGATCAACCAAACGCTCTCACCTTGCCTTCGATGGCCATGATTTTCGCCGCCGAATCAGCACTCAGCTCCGCCGCCACGTCGTTGCAATATCACGGCGGCTACGGCTTCGCCGAGGAGTACGACATCCAGCTGTACTACCGGCGGGCTAAAGGCTGGCCGATGCAATACGGACCAGTCGGACCCGAGCTACAACGCCTTGCCGACCTCTTGATCACCACCGGAGCGCACTGATGGACTTCTCCTTTACGCCCGAAGCCGAAGCCTTCCGTGTTGAGGTAAAGGCATTCATCGCCGAGCACCTCACGCCCGACGTTCTCGAAAGCACCCGCGAAGGAACCATCCACAACCAAGGCTTCCATAAGAAGATGGCCGAGCGCGGTTGGCTCAACGGAGCGGTACCCGCAGAGCTGGGTGGCGGTGGTCGCGACCCGCTCGAGATGCTCGTCCTTGTCGAAGAGCTCCAGCTAGCCGGTGCGCCAATCGACGGCATGGGTGTTGCGGTCATCGTCGCCGCAATCGTGCTTGAACTCGGCAACGACCACCTCAAAGAAACAGTCGTCCCACCAATCATCGGCGGCGATGCTCTTTGCTCGTTCGGCTACACCGAACCCGACTCGGGATCCGATGTTGCGGCCGCCACCACCGTCGCGGTGCAAGACGGCGACGAGTGGGTCATCAACGGTCAAAAGATGTGGACCACCATGGCCCACATCGCCGACTACGTGCTTCTTCTCACCCGCACCAACCCCGACGTCCCCAAGCACAAGGGTCTTACATTCTTTATCGTCCCGCTCGACACCCCCGGCATCGAGATTCAGCCGGTGCACACCATGGGCACCGAGCGATCCAACGCCACCTTCTACGACAACGTTCGCATCGGCGACGAATGGCGTATTGGCGATGTCGATGGCGGTTGGGCCGTTATGAAAGCCGGCCTCAAGTTCGAGCGCGGTATCGCGGGCGGCCAGTTCCCCAGCGCCATGCTTATTGATGCAGCCATCGCGGCCGCCGAAGCTGCTCCTCGGGCCGACGATGCCACCGCTATCGATGATCCTCGTGTTCGCGAACAAATCGTGCGGGCCATGATCGACCTCGAAGTCGCCCGCGGGTTCGCCTACAAAACCGCCTTCCTTGCGAGCCAGGGCGTCATGTTTGGAGTCGAGGGCTCGATGCTCAAACTCTTTGTGGCCGAGGCGTACAAGAAACACACCCAGTGGTTCCTTGAGATGCTCGGCAGCGAAGGCCTCCTCTCGCTCGACACCCCCGGCGCCCCAGTGGGCGGGCACCTCGACGAGCACTTCCGCCATGCTCCAGTAACCAGTATCTACGGCGGCACCAGCGAGATCACCCGCAACCTCATAGCCGGCGCCCACCTAGGCCTCCCCCGCTCCTAAGACGCGTCCACCTGGCACCAAACCGCCACTTCGGTGCCAGGTGGAAAAACAGGGGTTTGGTTCCAGGCACCACCCTAATCCGGCTTCCCTTTTCTAGATCTTGCGACCGGTTCACTAGGTTGTCCCGGTGTTTAACTTTGCTGATCTTTGGGAACAAATTGCTCGGGAATACCCCGACGCTGACGCGGTAGGGGACTCCGAGAACATCCGGTCATGGGCCGAGTTCGATGATCGTTCCGGACGTCTCGCCTCCGCTCTCAGCGCAGCGGGAGTTGGCCACGATGCCAAGGTCGCCCTGTACCTCTACAACGGCAACGAATACCTCGAAGCACAGTTCGCTTCATTCAAGACACGGTCGGTTCCCTGCAACGTGAACTATCGCTACTTGGTGAATGAGCTCGTGTACCTCCTCACCAACGCCGATGCGAAAGCCATCTTCTTCGACTCGACCTTGGTCGACCGAGTCCTCGAGGCAGCGCGACAATGCCCTGACCTCACCGTGCTGGTTCAGGTAGGCGGCGAAATCACCCCCGAAGCCGCTGCAGCCGGCGTGGTCGCGTTCGAGCAACTCATCGCCGATAACGAACCACTCGAACCAATGGAACGGGCGGCCGACGATCTCTGGTTCCTCTACACGGGTGGAACAACCGGCAACCCCAAGGCCGTCATGTGGCCCCACAGCGGCATGGTCGCCGCCATGAACACCTACTTTGCGGCGCTCAAACTTCCGATGCCGAACAACGTGGAAGAAGCAATGGTTGCAGTTCGGACCAACCACACCAAGAGTCGCACCCAGCGCATGCTCGCAGCGGCCCCACTTATGCACGGAACCTCGGGAATCACAGCGCTCCACACCCTCTCGCTCGGCGGATACGTCGACTGCTTGGGCGAACGTAACTTCGATGCCGACGAGCTTTGGTCGCATGTGCAGGAACGTCGCCTCACCTTCCTCACCGTGGTGGGCGATGCGTTCTGTCGCCCGATGCTCGAGGCTCTTGACCGCGCCAAGGACACCGGAAGCCCCTACGACCTTTCGTCGCTCTACCAAGTCATGTCGTCGGGCGTGATCTGGAGCAAAGAACTCAAGCAGCGGCTGCTTGAATACCGCGACTGCACGCTCGTTGACTCGCTCGGATCGAGTGAAGGCGTGGGATTCGCCAGCAACATCACCCGCAAAGAGGATTCGGCCAAGCTCAAGACCGCCAAGTTCGCTGCCGGCGAGAACACCATCGTCATTACCGACGACGGACGCAAGGTCGAGCCCGGCTCAGACGAGATCGGCAAGCTCGCTCTCACCGGCTCGATCCCACTCGGGTACTACAAGGACCAGGTGAAGACCGACGAGACCTTCCCCGAGTACTTCGGGAAACGCTGGTCGATCCCAGGTGACTACGCCACCATCAACGCCGACGGCACCATCAACCTTCTGGGCCGCGGGTCGGTATCGATTAACTCGGGAGGCGAGAAGATCTATCCCGAAGAAGTCGAAGAGGCCGTGAAGACCCACCCCGACATTCTTGACTGCAACGCAGTCGGTGTGCCCGACGAAAAGTGGGGCCAAGCGGTAGTCGCCGTCGTGAAGATGCACGACGGCGCGGCTGCAGACGATGGCGCCATTATCGAACACGTCAAGAACACGATCGCCCGCTACAAAGCTCCCAAGCACCTCGTGCGCGTGGACGACTTTGCCAGAAGCACCAACGGCAAGAGCGACTACAAGTGGGCCAAAGCCACCGCGTACGAAGCTCTAGGTTTCGAGCAATAGCACCGCTAACCACCGAAAAGTAAGAACGCGGGGTCTGACCCCGCGTTCTTACTTTTGGACTGGGTCGGACCCGGCGTTGTATCCCCTATGTGAACGCGGCGCTTGGTAGGTCGGCGGCGCCACTCTCTAGGCCGTCACAGATCGTGGCTGCAACGTGCTGCGGGGTGAGCCCCTCGGGGAATGCCGGCGCAACACCCTCGATCGGGCGAGTCGCTAAGCCAGTTTCGGTATGCGGGGGACGGGCGTCAAGTACTCGAACTTTCTGGCGACGAGCCTCGCGAGCCACCGCCTCACTGAACGATTTGGTGGCGGCCTTTGATGCGCCGTACACGCTGAAGCCGGGCAGGTTTTTCTCGGCAATAACGCCCGAGATATTCACCAACGCACCGCCCTTTTCGATCCGGGGCAACGCCGCACGGGCCACCATGATTGGAATGAACGTGTTGGTCAAAAAGAGCTCTTCCATGGCATCGGTCGACGTTTCGACCGCGGATCCGAAGGCCACTACGCCGACGGCATTGACCACCACGTCAAGCTTCGAGGCATGCCCGATCGCTACGTCGATACTTGCGTCTACCGCCTCGGGCATGCGCAGGTCGGCGACGTGTCGAGCACCTGGCACATCGAGGCTGTCGAGTCGTGTCTGGTCACGGCCAACCAATGTCAGCACGGCGCCACGCTGGTGCAGCTCAGCACTAAGCGCTTGGCCAAGACCGCCCGTAGCCCCAAGCACGAGGACCGAAGCTCCCCGAAGTGGATGCGCGGGCGTTTCCGATTGGCTACTCATTTACAACGGTGTAGCTCCCGTCTCTCCCAGATGAGCGACGGAACGGGCGTTTGCCGCCTACTTATGCTGGACCAGTGAGTTCGGCCAGGAGGGCGTCGAATGCCTGATCGGCAATCGCTCGCATTTCGTCGTCGGTGCGATCCTGGATTGGATGCTCGACAAACACTCGGGCCACGTCGAGACCGAGAGCTTCGCTTTGCGTAATTGCAGCCGAACGGAATGGTTCGCTGGCAACAAACACCGAAGGGATGCCACGGCGTTCAAGATCGTCGATGTCGTGCACACTGCACGACGTGCAACTACCTCAATCAGCTAAGGCTTCGATCACCGCATCACAGGACGCGGCGATCTCGTGACGCAGATCAACCGGCGCCGGCTTCGCGAACGTTGGCTTGGCGTACCGGTTGACCTTGGCACCGAGCTCGCCGAGGCGCGACTCGAGCTGGTCGAGGAACACGTCGCCACGAGGTTTGCTGATGTTGAGCAGCCCAACCGTAAGGCCAGCAAGCGACTCTGGTCGAGGGCTTCTCGCCCGTTCGACAGGAGCGGCTTCACTCGTTGGATCAAGAACGATTGTCATCGGTGTCTCCCTAAATTCCCTACGCCGTAATTTCTCGGGTTACGGGCACGCTACCCATATGACCCGTCAACCACCCAGAAAGAATGGAAGAAAACAGGCCGGCGGGTCCGCCGGCGTGAACTATCTGTAAGCCGCCCGGGCGAAACTTTTGCAGAGTGGCCCCTGCGAAAGCGTCGGGCATTCCCTCGTCGATTCCGTCGACGCCACGAATGATGTCGTCGATCTCGATGGCCAGATGCTTGTCGAGTTCTTCACGAAAGCGCTCCTTGCTCCACCCGGCATCGGCGTAACGCTGCATGTGCTCGGGCGAGATAACAACCATGGCGTCCATACCCATGACCTGCCGAGGCGTGTTGGAGTGTCGAAGCATCGACGCAAGGTGCTTGGTGAGCGATTCGGGGGTTCGCGAAATCTGGTCGACAAAGGTATGGGGACCTTCCGAACAGAAGGCGGTCACGGTAGAGACGCCCTCGTCAAAGCCGTTGTCCTGGCTATAAGACGTCCACGGCGAACCTTCTTCGTCTTCGGCGATCAAGAGGCCGATCTTCCCGGGGTTGCCCTGGGCCGATCGGTCGACACCACCGGGATAGCCACCGCCAACGTTGCGCACCAGAAGCTGAACGGCTCGAGGGATAGTGGAGTTGGCCCGGGTGCCATGACCCAGTGCATTCATGCCCGAGTTCATTTCGAGTTTCTTGCGAATGGGCCCATTGACAACGAACACCGGACCGACCGCCATGGTGGTGGCGAGCACGCCGTGCATGTTGAACTCGTCGGTACAGATGGCTTCGACGCATGCCAGCACAACGGGCAGGTACTCGGGCTTGCATCCGGCCATGACCGCATTGATGGCGACTTTCTCAACGGTGACCTCAGCGAGGTTTGGGGGAACGACCGCAACCACCTCGGTGCCATCGCGTGTGGTGCCCTCGAGCATGCGCATCACCCGCTCTTCGGTTGGCGGGACCACGGGAAGCCCGTCGGTCCAGCCACGATCGAACATTGCTTCGACGTCGTCTTCGAGCGAAGCGAACTCGACCCGTCGTGCGTGGAGACCTGAACCGCCAAAGGCGATGGCCAGGCCGGGGGCGATGGTTGGGTCGACGCTGAGCGACCCACAGCCAGGGCGGAAATCGGGTAGCCCCTCGCCCAAGCTTTCCTGACTGGTGAATGCCCGCCACTGCTCGGCGGACCAACCGACAATGCGCTCGACCTCGACACCGTCCTCAACCCGGATCAACGTAGGAACCGTCTCGATGTCGTTGTGCCAAGACACCACCAAGTCGGTGTCGTCGATGACCCAGTCGGCGGCGACCGGGAACGCCACGTCGTCTTGGGTGTACACGACAAGGCCCGCCGATTCGGCGAGCGATTGGAGCACCGGCACCACGGTCGCGCAGGTCTCGCAATCGCGTTTGACCACCGCTACCAATCCGTTTGGCAGAGTTCCAGCTTGGCTCATACGTACTCCTCGATCTCCCGCCGGCGCATTCGACAGCACCATGCGACTAGGTGAGTATTGCATCGCAACCACGGAGGCAAATAATGGACATCCACGAAGCGCTCTACACCACCCGGGCAATGCGACGAGTAAAGCCCGACCCGATCCCCCAGGATGTGCAGGCTCGCATCATGGATGCGGCAGTTCGCGCACCCAGCGGCGGCAACACTCAGAACTGGGCCTTCCTGTTGGTTGACGACCCGGCGATCAAGGCCAAGCTCGGGCCGATGTACCGCGAGTGCATCGACATGTTGTGGACCTCGATCTACGCAGACCGAGTTGCCGCCGTCGAGGCCGAACCAGATGACCCCGAAAACAAGCAGTGGGGTTCGATCATGAAGTCAGTGGACTGGGCGGCCGAAAACTTCGAGACCTATCCGCTGTTCATGTTTGGGTTCGCGCAAGCCGACTCGAGCGGCGGATCGATCTTCCCCGCAATCTGGAGCGCCATGCTCGCCGCCCGGGCCGAAGGCGTCGGCTCGTCGCTCACCAGCGTGTTGATGCTGAAGGGCGACGAGGTACCGAACATGCTCGGAGTACCCGCTGAAGAAGACTGGCGGATGGCCGCCTGCGTTCCCATGGGTTACCCGCTGGGCAAATGGGGTGTGGCAAAACGTCGCCCAGTGACCGAGGTGACCTACCGAAACCAGTGGGGCCAGGCGCCAGAGTTCACGGCCGACGAAGCCCTTTGGCCACCAACATGACGGTTGATTAAAGAAATCTCGCAAACGTGTCGAAACCTGAGATCTAGCCGATTATCCGGATTGGCTCGAGAATCGAACACATATCGTGGGCAAGCTAAAATTAGTCGTCGATCGGATCTCAACTCGTCTCGTCGCGGTGCTTCTCATTCCGATCCTTGCAACGACAGCAATGGCAAGCCTCTACGCGTACGAACTCCATCAGGACGCCGAATCGCTTGGAAATGTCCGGTCCGATACCGAACTCCTCGCCACCCTGAACGGGATCCGGACCCAGCTGGCGATTGAGCGCACCACCACATCGGGTGCCGTAGCCATCCTGTCGTTTGAACAGAGCCTCGGAATCGACGTGGCCTCGATGGTCAACGGCGGCCAGCTCAACATGGCTGACACGATGAGCGACACTCGCCAAATCGTCGATGACCTCATCGCCAAGATCCCTCCGAACGCAACTCCTTCCGCTGCCGAATCTTCGGCGCGTCTGGCTCTTCAAAGCCTGGAAACCAATCGACTACTCATCGATGCCGATCTTGCGGCAGGGGCCCCGTTGGCCAACCGCTACAACGGTTATGCGGCTGCGATTGCAAACTGGGTCGAGGAAGTCGAGGACCATCTCGACCAGTACACAACGGGACTCAACGGGAGCGATGCGACCCTCGACGTACTCGATCGCCTTCAGACACTCAACGACACTGCCGACCGAGACCTTCGACTCCTCGTGCCTCTGCTTTCCTCACAAGAGGCGATCGACAGGGCCTCGGTGGACCAGCTCATTGGAAACCGTGCAATTACCCAAGAAGTCACAAGCGAACTCAACGGCCTAATCCCTCCGCAGCTGCAGCCTGCGTGGGAGCAGTTCAGGTTCGAAACCTCTCCTGCCGACGCGGCCAGCGGGCGAATCATCGACGCCATTAGAGCAGCTGATCCCGATCAGCCGATCGAACTCGGTGCACTCATTGTCATCGGCTCTGACCTCCAACCAACCGTCGATCGCCTTGCGCTTCTCGCGAGGTTCCAAACCGAGGTCGGCGATTCGCTCATCCTCGATGCTGCGCTAGACGAGAACCGGGCAAACGAAGACTTCACCCAGCTTCTCCTCCTCGGCGCAGCGCTTCTCCTCATGACTCTCCTTTCGGCGATGGCGGTTGCCCGCCACCTTTCGGTGTCGATGCGACAACTCGGTGATGCCGCTGAAGCCCTCCAAACCGGTGAGTTTGACGCCAATACTCTTCCAACAAGCGGCCCACGAGAGATCGTTGATACCGCTCGAGCATTCTCAGCGATGACCGACACCCTCCGCGCTGTTGATGCCCACGCCACAGCCATCGCGACCGGTGAGTCTTCTTCGATCGAATCGCTCTCGACCGTGCAAGGACACATCGGCGACTCGTTGCGAAGCTCGCTACTGCGGGTGGAAGACATGGCCGAGCAGCTGCGCCACGACGCCCACCACGACGCGCTAACCGGGCTCGCAAACCGGGCCGCAGCCATCGAAAAGCTTGAGTCACTGTTGGCGTCCGGGCCGCAGACGCTAATCACCACAATGTTCATCGACCTCGACCGCTTCAAACGGGTCAATGACACCTTCGGCCACCACGCCGGTGACGTGCTACTCACCGCAGCCGGGTTCCGCCTTCAGCACACAGCAGGCGAACACCGCACGATCGCCCGCCTCGGCGGCGACGAGTTCTTGTTGGTCACCGACGATCTTATGGACGAGGCCGACGCGATTGCATTGGCGGAACTCCTCGCCGAAGCGCTCGCCGAACCATTCACCATCGGCGACCGTCAACTTCGTATCTCGTCGAGCATCGGAATCGCCCAAGAGAAGGCAAGCGGCCAAACGGTGGCCGACATTCTCCGCAACGCCGACATGGCCGCCTACGAGGCAAAACGGCACCGCTCGCAATCGGTTGTCTACTCCAACGACGAGCTGCTCGAAGCTGCGGTCGAGGGCCTGAAACTCGAAGAGGACCTGCGCGGCGCCTGGACGAGGGGCGAGATGTCGCTCTACCTCCAGCCACTTGTGACTCCTGATTCTGGCAAACCAGCCTCGGCCGAAGCCTTGATGCGCTGGATAAAGCCCGATGGCACGATGATTCCGCCAGGAATCTTCATTCCAATCGCCGAAGAAACCGGCATGATCGTTGCCATCGATG
>CALGZB010000197.1 GCA_937934655.1 uncultured Acidimicrobiales bacterium
GCTGGAGTGAGCAACCGCCGCGTGGTGCCGCTTTCGATTCTCTTCGGCGCCGCGTTTCTTGCCTTCGCCGATATTGCCGCTCGCACCATCCAATCGCCAGCCGAACTACCCATCGGCGTGGTCACAGCGTTCGTTGGCGCCCCGTTCTTCCTGCTCATTCTCCGTTCACAGTCGGGTCGAGTGTCATGACCGCACCGTCGATCGACTTCGCTGGTGTCGGGGTGCAGGTGAGTTCGAAGTCAGGGCCGGTCACCCTCCTCGACAACATCGACCTCAACGTCGAGTCCGGCTCGTGGTTGGCAATCGTCGGCCCAAACGGGGCTGGCAAAACCACCCTGCTCCGCTGCCTTGCCGGGCTCGCCAAACATTCCGGGAGCATCACGTTCACATCCGACGGCGTTGACGCTTCCTCCCATGAGCTCGGCAATCGGGAACGGGCCAAACTCATCGGGCTCGTTCCGCAAAGTCCTGAGGTTCCACCCGGCGTGCGGGTTGCCGACTATGTCCTTCTCGGCCGGACACCGCACCAGGGCATGCGTTACTCAGCCTCCGACCAGGATCGCGTCGTGGTCGACGAGACCATCAAGCGCCTCGACCTCGACGCCTTTGCCGACCGGTCGGTCGAAACACTTTCGGGTGGCGAGCGACAACGAGTAGTCATCGCCCGAGCGCTCGTTCAGGATGCTCCGATTCTTGTGCTCGATGAGCCCACCACCGGACTCGATATCGGGCATCAATTCGATGTCCTCGAGCTGGTTGGCGAGCTCCGTGCCGAACGAGAACTCACGGTTCTCAGCACCATGCACGACCTCTCTCTCGCCGGACAATTCGCCGAGCGGGTAGCAATGCTCGCAAGCGGATCGCTCGTCGCCACCGGATCCCCCACCGACGTCTTCACCGCCCAGAATCTTGCCGACCACTACGGGGTCGACGCTCAAATCACGCACGAACCCGACGGACGTGTGAACATCGCCGTCAGAAGAAAGCAGCAGCAGCCATGACTATAGAGACTACCGAAAACACCGATTCCTTCGAATCATCGGGCGACCATGAAGAGCCGCGCACCGAAGACCCACGCCCCGACAAGCTACGTCGGGCCAACTCTCTCGTGCTCGTCAACACCGGGCACGGCAAGGGCAAGTCCTCGGCCGCCTTCGGTGTCGTGATGCGCGGTGTGGCCCGCGAGTGGCCAATCGCTGTGGTGCAGTTTCTCAAGTCGGGCAACTGGCATACCGGCGAGGAGAAGGTGGCCAAACAGCTCGGCGTTGATTGGTGGACCCTTGGCGAAGGCTTCAGCTGGGATAGCGACGACCTCACCGAGGACGAGGCAGTTGCTCAGGCCGCTTTCGCGAAGGCACAAGAGGTTATGGCGAGCGGCGACTACAAGCTCGTGGTGCTCGACGAGATCAGTTACCCGATGAACTGGGGCTGGATCGACACCTCGGTCGTCGCCAGTTCGGTGGCCGAACGATCCGAGAAGACCAACGTGGTTCTCACCGGTCGCGATATGCCCCAGGCCATTATCGACGTTGCCGACACCGCCACCGAGATGACCAACATCAAACACGCCTACGAACAAGGCATCCGAGCCAAACGCGGTATCGACTTCTAAGTCTCGCCTCCCAGTTACCCAGCCACATGACTCCAGCCACATGACTCCAGCCATTCAGACCAGCTACAGCTACACCCCGGCCGCAGGCGATACATCCCTCGCCACATCCCTCGCCGCTAGCTCCCGGTCGCTGATGGTCTGGCGCTTCGATGTACCGGTCGAATGCCTCTCGTCGGCTCCAGTCGGTGGCGGGCGATCCACGGTCGACTGGATGCTCAACGCCACCGTCGCGGCCGACTTTGATCATCTCGACCTCACGGCATTTGTGGATTCGGTCGCCGATGGCGAAGCCCTAAAGGGAACCGGCGTCGGGTTCCTCACCGCCGCCGATGTTGCCCGAGCCGAGACAGGCGAGAACGACGGTGTCTTGGTTGAGGCGTCGGTTGGTGTAACCCGCCCAACGTGGGCAGCCGACATCGACGGGAGCCACAACACCTGGAGACCGGGAACCATCAACATCGTCGCTCAGTGCCCGGCGCCTCTTTCCGAAGCCGCAGCCGTCAACGCAATTATCACCATCACCGAAGCCAAAACTCAGGCGCTCTTCGAGGCTGGGGTGCCCGGTACTGGTACCGCCAGCGATGCTGTCGCCGTTCTTTGGCCGAGCGAAGCCAGCCACGCCGAGATCGCCGAGTTCGGCGGGCCTCGCTCGACGTGGGGCGCCCGTATTGCCCGCGCCACCCACCAAGCCATCGTTCAGGGTCTACGGTCGCACCCATGAGTGCCCCAGCAATCACGCTTGTGCTCGGGGGAACCCGGTCGGGAAAGTCCGCCGTCGCCGAACGGTTCGTCGCCGGGTACGGCGATGATGTGGCCTACCTCGCCACCGCAGTAATGAATGCTGAGGATGCTGGATTCGCCGAGCGCATCGAGAAACACATTGCTCGCCGACCATCAACATGGGCCACCGTCGAATGCGGCGTTGACCTGCCGGGTGCCCTGCTCAGCAATCCTGGCCCGGTACTCGTGGACTCGCTTGGTTCTTGGGTAAGCGGCCACTGGGACTTTGTCATCGAAATCCAGCCGCTGCTCGACGCCCTCACCGAACGCCAACAACCAACCGTGATCGTGAGCGAAGAAGTCGGCCTTGGTGTGCACCCGCCGACCGCACTCGGCGTGGCCTTCGCCGACGCATTGGGAATGGTCAATCAACAAGTGGCTGCAGTAGCCGACCGGGTGGTGCTCGTCATGGCCGGCCGAGTCCTCGAACTCCCCAACGCCACCGATATCAGTCACCCAGGCGGGGGCCGCTGATGCTGAGCGCCCTGAGCTTTCTTACCATTCTCGGGAAACCCCGACTCCCCGACCAACGCACGCTCGCATGGTTCCCAGTCGTTGGAGCACTCATCGGGCTGATTCTCGCCACCGTCTCGTGGGCCGCTGGTCTCGGTATCTCATCGCGCTTTCTCGCAGCCGGGCTCGTGGTGTTGGCCGATCTCATCATCACGGGGATGCTCCACTTCGACGGGCTCGCCGACTCCACCGACGGTCTTCTCCCCCATCTCGAACGCAAACGGCGACTCGAGGTCATGCGAAGCCCCGACGTGGGCGCCTTCGCCCTGGCAATCGTTCCCGTGGTGCTCTGCCTTCGATGGTTCGCCATCGTAAGCAACTCGAGCGAATGGCTGATGTTTATCGGTATCTGGATGCTCAGCCGCACGCTCATGGCCACCGCACCGGCTTGGTTGCCCTACGCCCACGATCAGGGGATTGTGACCCCGTTTCTCGCTGGTGCTCGCAAGTGGTTTGTGGTCTGGTTCATTCCGTCGGCGATCCTGCTCGGCACCGTCGACGTCCAACGTGGCCCCGTGGCTATTGGTCTTGCCGTCCTCGCCGGCACCGCAGTGCTTGGTCTGGCGTACAAGAAGATCAATGGTTTCACCGGTGACGTACTGGGCGCCTCGGCAGTTATCGCCGAAACCGTCGCCCTCATCGTCATGGCCCGATAGCGAAGATTCGTGAGCACCTCACTTCCGCAACGCGCCGGGGCTGTAGCGCTTGGGTTAGCGCTCGACCGGGTGCTGGGTGAGCTCCCGAACTCAGCGCACCCCGTGGCCTGGTTTGGTACAGCGATGACCAGTGTCGAGCAACGACTTCACGCCGACAGCCGCACACCCGGGGTGGCCTACACCGCGATCGGAGTGGGCACTGGCCTCGCGGTTGGACGCCTCCTTCCTTCCACCGCCTTGGCGACCACCGTGGTCGTTGCTGGCAAACAGCTCCGACGAATCGCCAGCGACGTTGGTCGCTTGGCAGCAAACGATGACCTGTCGGCGGCCCGTACCGAAGTGCGCTCGCTCGTTGGTCGCGACCCGTCCGACCTCGACGCTTCCGGGCTTGCCGCTGCCTCTATCGAGTCGGTGGCCGAGAACACGGTCGACTCCACGTTTAGTGCTGCCTTTTGGGCCTTGGTAGCCGGGGCTCCGGGGGCCTACGCCTTCCGGGCCATCAACACCATGGATGCCATGGTCGGCCATCGCAACGAGCGATTCGAGAACTTCGGCTGGTCGGCCGCCAAACTCGACGACGTCGCCAACTGGATCCCAGCCCGGCTCTTCGGGCTCGCGATCGTGGCTCGTCACCCCAGCCGCAGGTCCGCGATCACCCAAGCGGTTCGAGCCGATGCACCGCAGCACCCCTCCCCCAACGCCGGTGTGGCTGAGTCAGCGATGGCAGCCGCTCTGGGCATCGAGCTCGGCGGGCCTCTTCGTTACGGCGAAAGGGAAGAAATCCGCCCGACCCTCGGCACCGGCCCCCGCCCGAAACCATCAGACGTAGAAGCCGCAGTAGCAGTAGTAGACGACGTCGAAAAAAGCCTCATCATCGTGCTCGCCGCAATCTGGCTCACCTGCCGGATCTGATCGCGCTTAACCACCCCGACGGGGGTTCACCGCGAAAAATTCGGGTTAGCGTTTGTTTTTTCGGCGGTGGTTTTTGCGCTTTTCTTCTTTGCGTTCTCGTTCGACCTGTTTTTCGGCTTGTTCTTCGAGTTCGGCGGCCATGATGGCGAACCGGTCGAGGCGCCGGATGTCGACCTCGCCCGACTCAACCGCGGCCCGCACGGCACAACCCGGCTCCACGCCGTGAGAACAGTCATTGAACTTGCAGCCATCGGAGAGTTCGACGATGTCACCAAAGACCCGCTCCAAAGCATCTTCGGCGTCCCAGAGCCCAACGGCACGAATCCCTGGGGTATCGACGAGAAGCGCACCCGATTCCAGACGAAGCAGGTCGCGGGTGATGGTGGTGTGGCGGCCTTTGGCGTCGCTACCTCGCACCTCACCGGTCTCCTGCACCTCGCTGCCGAGGAGCGCGTTGACCAGGGTCGACTTACCCGAACCCGACTCGCCCAGCAACGCCGTGGTTGTTCCAGGGGTCAGCCACTGATCGAGATCGTCGAGACCGAGCCGGCTCACCGCACTGGTAAGACACACCGGAACATCGGGAGCAACGGCGGCGATGACGCCTGCTAACTCCTCGGCGATGCTGCCAGCACCTTCCTCGCCCACGTCGTCGTCAACATCGGCCTTGGTAAGCACTACGACCGGTTGTGCGCCGCTATCCCAGGCAAGCACGAGAAAACGCTCTAATCGACCGGCTCGAAGAGGGCGATCGAGGCCATGCACCAGGAACGCATTGTCGATGTTTGCGGCAAGGACTTGTTCGATGACCTGCTCGGAAGGATCGCGGCGAGCCAGCGTCGATGCCCGCTGCACGATGTGTGCGATCACCGCGCCGGTGTCGGTTTCGCCCACGATGACCCAATCGCCGGTTACCGGAGCAAGGTCGTCTTGTGAGCGTAAAGAGTCCGATGCAACTCGCTCACGCCCATCGGTGGTCACCACGTCGCATTCGCCCCGCTCCACCCGAACAATTCGTCCAGTCCGGAGCGGCGGGTTTGCCACCGTAAGGGCGGTTTCCTGGGCTCGGTCGGCTTCGGCCTTCCAGAGGGCGGTGAATCCGAAGTCTTCAGCGGTTTCGTTCATGTGCTCCGTAGCCTTACACCTTTTCCCCCTTGGGTGGCCCCACAGTGGCTGATGAGCGCCACGAAAAGTCTGGAACTCTTCAGGCGATCGGTACGTTAAACGTCATATGGCGCGCACTTCGCAGAACAATTCCGCCCCCACAGCGGCACCGCTCTCTCCGGCAGACGGCCTCGAAACCTCGACGAAGCCGCCCCTGCTCTACGCGGCTATCGCTGGACTGCTCGGCGGCGCTGTCGCGCTTTCGATCGGCGAGTTCATCAGCGGGTTGAGCACCGCCGTCCCTTCGATGGTTGTTTCAGCCGGCGATTGGGTCATCGATAGCTCGCCTGGCGCCGTCGAACGCTGGGCCATCGACACCCTCGGCACCAACGACAAACCAGCTCTTGTCATCGGCACCGTCATCATCACCCTCCTCATCGGAGCGCTCACCGGACGGCTCGCCCAGCGGGATCACCGGCTTGGCGCTGCGGTCTTCGCGGTCTTCGGACTCCTGGGTTGGTGGTTCCTTGCCCGTAACCCCCTCACCGACACATCTGTCACCTGGCTCGTCGCGTTTATCGCGGCCGCCGGCGGCTATGCGGCCTTCCGACTCCTCTACGCCGTCGCCGAGTTCAACGAATTGCAGCTTCTCGGAAAGACCTCTAGCGGCGGAACCGCTCCGCTCGAAACACCGACCAACGCGTTCGCAACCCGTCGCTCGTTCTTCGGTTGGGGTGGCGCTGCTGCGGTTACCGCCGTCGCACTCACCGGAATGGGCCGTCAGCTTCGCCGTCGCTCTCGCGTCGACGATGCACGAGCTGAAATCGTTATCGACGCCGGTACCGACATCCCCACCGTCACCGGCGATCTCGAAACATTTGATGACATCGAGGGCATTGCTAGCTACATAACCGACAGCACCGGCGACAACTTCTACCGCATCGACTCGGCGCTCACGATCCCCCAGGTCGACCCCGAAACCTGGTCGCTCAAAATCACCGGCTTGGTCGACAACCCGGTCGAGTTCACCCTCGCCGATATCCAAGCAATGGATCTCGAAGACCACGTGGTCACCATCTCTTGTGTGTCAAATGAGGTTGGTGGTGGCCTCGTGGGAACCGCACTTTGGACCGGCGTGCCGCTCACCAAGTTGCTCGAGATAGCGGGCGTGCAGGCCGGCGCTACCCAGTTTGTAAGCCGGTCGGTCGACGGTTGGACCGCAGGTTTCCCGCCCGAAATTCTCCAGGACGGCCGCACGGCGCTCCTCGCTATCGGCATGAACGGTGAGCCGCTGCCGGTTCGTCACGGATTCCCCGCCCGAATCATCGTTGCCGGCATCTACGGCTACGTGTCAGCAACCAAGTGGATCGACGAGATCAACCTCACCACATGGGAAGACTTCGACGGGTATTGGATTCCGCGTGGTTGGTCGAAGAAGGGCCCGATCAAGACCCAGTCGCGCATCGACGTTCCTCGGTCACGAAGCGAAATCGCATCAGGCACCCAACCAATCGCTGGAGTCGCTTGGGCCCCAACCCGAGGAATCAGTCTTGTCGAGGTCAAAGTCGACGACGGCCCTTGGCAAGAAGCCACCATCGCCGACAGCGTGAGCGACGAAACCTGGGTGCAGTGGATGCTGGAGTGGGATGCCCCCTCCGGCGACCACGTCATCCAAGTTCGTGCCACCGATGGCGATGGCCTCCTCCAGGCAGTTGGCCCCAAGCGGGTCGACCCGGACGGCGCCGAGGGCTGGCACATCATTCCGATTCGAGTCGCATAACCCCTCGGGTTAGGTTCTCCCTACTCCCCTCTCGGGGGAGTTGGTACAGCCCCAGAAGGGGCGAACGGATGGGGGAACAACCGTGGGTGCACTCGATGGCGTACGAGTACTCGATGTCGGGCTGCTGGTTCAGGGGCCGCAGGCAGCATTAACGCTGGCCGACATGGGCGCCGATGTCATCAAGGTCGAGCTTCCGCGCCTTGGCGATCAAGGCCGCTGGCTCCCAGCTTCGATGGAAGACCCTCGCCCACCATGGTTCATTGGGTGCAACCGTGGGAAGCGTTCCATCACACTCGACCTTCGCGTGGCCGCTGGCGCCGAAGCGTTCCTCAAACTCATCGAAACCTCCGATGTCGTGATCTCCAACTTCAAACCCGGCACGCTCGAGGAATGGGGCGTCGGCTACGAAGACGCCGCTGCCCGCAATCCCCGCATCGTCTATGGGATGGGGAGCACGCTCGGACCCAAAGGCCCCTTCGCCCAACGCGAAGGCGCCGACCTGGCCGGCCAGGCAGCTGGCGGGCTCATCAGCACCACTGGCGTCGACGGCGGCGAACCCACCCCGGTAGGGGCCACCATCGCCGACCACATCGGTGCGCAGAACATGACCGCCGGCGTCCTTGCCGCCCTGTTTTCGCGTGAACGGTCCGGGGTTGGTCAGAAAGTCGAAGTCAGTCTGTTCGGCAGCCAGATCTACGCCCAGGCATCGGAGTACACCGCCTACTTCCTCACCGGTGAGGTACCGGGGCCCGCCAACTACGGCCATCCGGTCATCGGCGCCGCCTACGGAATTATCAAGACCTCCGACGGCTATGTGGCTCTTGTCGGGGTTCCCCCGGCCCAACGCGATGCGTTCTACGACGCGATCGAGATGCCCGAGTTGGCCGCCGACGAACGGTTCCACTCGCCGTTCTTTGGGACGCAAACTCGAAACGAGCTGTTCGAAATCCTCAAACCCATCTTCGAGAAACGAACAACCGCCGAATGGGGCGAGCGTCTCGCCGCAGCCGGATGCCGATTCGCTCCGGTCAACGATTACGCGCAGGCCTCCGAGGATCCCCACGCATGGGAAAACGGCTACCTCCAGATGGTCGACCACCCGGAATACGGCGAGATCCGAATGGTTGGCAACCCCATCACGATGTCGGGCACGCCCGTCGAGCCGGGCCAGATCGCACCTGAACTTGGAATGAACACCGAAGAATTACTCCTTGAGATCGGCTACGACTGGGAACAAATTGGCGAACTACGCGACGGCGGAGCCATCTGAGCTGGTAGACCCCAAGGGTGAAAGCGCTGGTATTCACTCGCCCCTCGACACTGGAAATCCAGGAAGTCGACGATCCAACGGCTGGCGACGGCCAGCTCATTCTTCAGGTTGAAGCCACCGGCATCGGTGGCGGCGAGGTGTATCAACTTCACCACCCGGGACAACGCGACTTCCCAAGTGTGATGGGCCATGGCATCGCCGGGTTACTCGACGACCAACGACGAGTAACCGTTGACCCGGTTACGTCTTGCCAGACCTGTGCGGCATGTACCCAAGGACGTCGCCAGCACTGCAGCACCCGCCGAATCATTGGCATCCACTCGAGTGGCGGTTTCGCTCAGCAATGCGTCGTCCCCGCGGAAAACTGCCACGACCTCCCTGCCGAACTCAGTTGGGAACAGGCGATGTTTATCGAACCGTTCGCCAACGCGGTGCATGCATGGAACGTTGGCAAGGCCACCGCCGACATGCGCATCGGGATCATCGGCGCCGGCGCCATCGGCCTTGGCGTAGTCGCCCAAGCCTCGGCCATGGGTACCTCGGTGATCGATGTCGCCGAGATCACCCCAAGTCGCTGTGTAGCTGCAACCGAGCTCGGAGCGACGTCGACGCTCACCAAACTCCCCGCCGAGGCGTCCTATGACGTTGTATTCGACGCAGTCGGCACGCCAAAGGCCCGGGCCCAAGCCGTCGGCGCTACCGCTAATGGCGGGACAATCGTGCTCCTTGGTCTCGAAAGCGAGGACCCCGGGTTCGACGCCACCGAGGTGGTTCGCCGCGAGCTCTGCCTACAAGCTTCCTACGTCTACTTGCCCGACGAGTTCGCCGAAGCGGTGCAGCTCGCCGCAGCGACGTCGTCGGATTGGATCAAGAACTACTCGCTCGACGAGGTCCAAGACATCGTCGACGATTTTTCGATTGGCGACTACACCGTGGTCCGAGCAGCGCTCAGACCACAGCGATAGTCACTCAATCGTTGAATGTGCTGACGTCGTCGAGCTAGTTGACGGTCACGAGGGCTTGCTCGTAGGTCAGGAGCACCTTGCCGACGCTGTCGACGGTGCGGGCCCGGAGGTACCACTCACCGGCTGGCAGGTCGATCGACGTGTAGCTCCAATCGGTGAACACGCCACCGGGGTTGGTTGCAAAGGCTTCGACCCACTGTGGCGTGCCAATCGTGCCGTCTCGTCGCGGTCCTTCATAGACCGTCTTTTTACGAATCAGTACTTCAACCCGCTGCACGCCGATGTCGTCGAATGCACGCCCGCCCGCACTAATCGTGCCGGTGAAGATGTCGCCAGCGACTGGCGAGTTCATTTCGATGGTTGGGTCGGCATCGCCTGGGTAGATCACGCTGGTCGAGTACCCCAGTCCAAGGGCGCCGTCATACTGACCGTTGCTATCGACTGCGTAGGAGTAGATCCGGTAGGTCCCGTTGGGAAGCGTGACATCGAGACCGAAGTTGGTCGTCTGGCCACCTGCATTGTCGAGAATTGACTCGATCAATTCGAACGAACCAAAGAGTCCGTCGCTGTGGAGCCATTCGCGTTCGGTGACGTTATAGATGCCGATGTCGACTCGAGCAACACCGTTGTCGTCGGTAGCCGAACCGGTCACGGTGATGTCATTCGAGGTGAATGTCTGCTCGTAGCGAGCAGGCAGCGTCATGGTCGTATCAGGTCGTTCATCGCCAGGAATTCCTTTGTCGATCACTACCTTTGAACGATCGGCGCCGGCGGTGACCTGACCAGCGATATCTTCGGTGTATGCCGTGATGCGGTAGTTGCCGACTGGTAGGTCATCGATGGTGAGCGACCAGGTGGTGGTAGTTGCGCCTTGGTCGTCGACCGGCACCCAGATCCATCCGGCGTTTCCGAAGAAGCCGTTCTGTGTAGGCCCCTGACGAGTTACGACGTTGCTTACAAGAACTCGAACCCGCTTCACACCAGAGTCATCCGATGCGGTGCCGGTAATGGTAAGCGGACCAGGTGCTTCGACCAAGGTTGCATCGGGCGAGAGGATCTCAATCGATGGAAGTGCGTTGTTGGGGAATACCGACACCGTGAGTCGTGCGGCGCTTGGGTCGCCAACGCCGGCAACATCGGTTGAGTTCGCGATGATCCGCCAGCGGCCATCGGGAACCGTAACCACATAGGTCCAGTCAGTTTCGAGGGCGTTCGGGGCGGCAAGCGTCGCCTGCGTTGCATAGAACTGAGCGTTCTGGGTGCCGTTGGCTTGGAGCCACAGCTTCGTATCGAGGTTGTACAGGCTGATACCGACCGAAGCGACGCCTTGTTCGTCGGAGGCGTTTCCGTTCACGGTGATGGTGTTGCCGACAACCTCGGGGGCTCCGACAAGGTTGGTCTCTGGTGGTACCTGTGCGAAGGCTTTCATCTCGACCTTCACCGTGGCGGCGGAATCATCGCGGACTCCGTTGGCATCGACCGTGCGGGCACGAACTCGGTAGTTGCCGACGGGAAGCGTGGCGCTGCTCGACCAGTCGGTCGACTGAGCGCCTGGGTTCTCGAGCGTTACGGCAGCGCGAGCAAAGCCGTCTTGCAGTTCACCAGCTCCGTTGAGCCACTTTTTGGTTTGAACATCTTGGACGGTGAGAAGCACGCTCTCGACGTCATCGCCTGCAGTGGCAACACCAGCAAAGGTCAGCGCCTCAGCGGTGTCGGCAACCTCAGCGTCACGAGGCGAGGTGAGGAACGTCTCGGGGGCTCCGCCTACGTTGACCGTGGTGTCGAGGTCAAAGAAACCATGACGGCCCATATCGGCGCCACCAATGAGTGTGCCGTCGTGGCCAATGAGAAGACCACGGTCGATGACTCGCACCGCCGTGACACCGTGATAGCCGTTGGCTCCCGGGCTCCAGTTCATCGATTTACCGGTGGCTGGGTCGAGGGCGCCGACCTGTTCGCGTCGAACAACTTCGTTGCCGAGCGCTGCCGGACCGAGGCCCTGGCCGAAGCCGTAGTTGAAGTCTGGATCGCCTGGGAAGGGGTCGGTTGACCCTGGGGCTTCTTGATACTGGAAGTGGCCGCCCGTGTAGACAGCGGTGTCGCTGACATCGACGGAGTAGATGGAGTCGAAGTGGCGGGAGACCCAATCTGCGGTTACTCCTGCGCCTCCAGCGGTTGAGAACTTCACGGCCGAGTCGTTGGTTGGCGGCCTATCGCCACCGGAAGAGACGACGACGAAGTAGCTGCCATCAGGCGAGAGCGCAGCGTCGCTAATACGAAGCTGTCCACCAATAGCCGGGAGTGCGTCCTCATAGTGGTTCGTGCTCCAGTCGCGCAGTATTGCGTCGGGACCAGAAACATCGAACATGGCGACGGCGGTGCGAGCCTGGCCGCCGATAAACCGGGCGCTGGTGAGAACGAGAAGTTGATTTCCGTCCTCGGAGACGTCGAGGGTTTTGACGCCCATGAACCCGCCGGCGCCGACTGGCCCGGACAGTGGGTAGTCAAACGAGAGGTCGATCTTGCCGGTGATGCTGTCGACGGCGGCAAGGCGCGAGCGTTCCCGGCCACCAATGCTGGCGAAGTTTCCGCCGACGTAGAGGGTCTCGTCATCTTCATCGAGTGAAAGAGCGAGTACTTCGGCTGAGGCATTCGCTTTGAAGTTCGAGATCACGTTGCCCTCGAGGTCCAGCTTGGCAACCTTGCGCCGGGTGACACCGTCGACGGTGTTGAAGAGTCCACCGATGTAGAACGACTGGCCGTCCACGCCTGGTTCAATGATGTTGACGGGGCGGTCGATAACCACGCGGAAGTCTTCGTCGAAGGTTCCCGTCTCAAGGTCATAGGCCATCAGGAAGCTCTGAACGAGCGGAAACTGTCCGTTGGGCTGCACGGTGGTGAAGTCACCCGCGACGATGATCTTGTCGCCGACCTGCGCCGTGTCGAGGACGGATCCGTCGAGGATACGGGGTGTGTTTGTGCGCGGAATGACCGGGACAAGCTCCCCGTGATTCCCTGCGGCTGATGCTCCATCTCGTGATGGCAACGTGATTGCAGCGATGGCAGCAAGCAGCGCCAACACCAAAATGACTCCTGGTAACCGATTCGTCCTCATCTTGCTGGTAACGGCGAATACGTTGGTTCACCTGAGCGCGGCGACCGGGCAAGGCCCGAAATAGGCCGATTTACCTATCACGTGTGTATCGCTGCCCTATCGCCCGTTCTTTCTCCGCCGTTATCCACTCGGCCAACGGCAGAATGGAGCGGATGCCTCGCCTTATTGCCATTGCCCTTCCTACCGGCCCCCGGTTCCTTCACGAACTCGATCTCGCATGGCAGGACGGCGACTGTGTTTTTCCGGTCGATGTCCGTCTTCCCGAGGAAGCACAAAAGGCTCTGATCACCCAGATGCGACCGTCAATCATCGTTCATAAGGATGGCCGACAGAACAAGCCTGATGGAGCGGCTGTTGCCGACGATGATGCGCTGATTGTGGCCACGTCGGGCACCACCGGAACCCCCAAGGGGGTTGTCCTTACCTACGACGCCGTGCAGGCCTCAGCAGACGCCACCTCAAAGGCTCTTGGTGTGAAGGCATCCGACCGATGGTTGGCCTGCCTTCCTGCCGCTCATATCGGCGGCCTGTCGGTGATGACCCGAGCGCTCCTCACCAAGACACCGGTAGAGCCCATCGCCACCCCAGACGCCGACGCCATCGCAGTGGCCGTCTCCGAGGGCGCCACGCTGGTTTCGCTCGTTCCCGCAGTGCTCAACCGCATCGACCCATCGTCGTTTCGGAAGATCTTGCTCGGCGGGTCGGCCATCCCTGCCGACCGGCCGAAGAACGCTGTCGCTACCTATGGCCTCACCGAAACCGGCAGCGGCGTCGTGTACGACGGGAAGCCGCTCGACGGTGTCGAGATCAACATCATCGACGATCAGATTTATCTGCGCGGGCCGATGCTCTTGCGTGGCTTCCGCGACGGCACCACTCCCCTGACCGACGACGGATGGCTCCCCACCGGCGATCTCGGGTCATTCGACGATGGCGTTCTTCAGGTCTTTGGCCGAAGCGATGACACGATCATCAGCGGTGGCGAGAAGGTCTACCCGATTGCGGTCGAGAGAATCCTGCTTGCCCACGACGCGATCGCCGATGTGGCCGTGGTCGGGCGCCCGCACGAGAAGTGGGGCCACGCGGTTACCGCGGTCATTGAGTTGACCGGCGCGGACGCTCCAGATCTCGATGATCTTCGTGAGCTCGTGAAGGCCGAGCTGCCGGCGTATGCGGCGCCACACGCCGTGGAAATCGTCGAAACCTTCGATCGGACCTCGCTGGGCAAGATCCGCCGAAGCTCGCTCGGCTCGAACTAGTCGGTCACAACCGGCACGACGCCGAGCCCGGGGATTGTCGGTACCTGAAGAAGCCCATGGCGGAGTGACGGAGCTGGCGCAACGTCGGTGCCAAACCGGCCCGAGGTCGCAAGGCCACACGCCAGAACGGTACCCGACTGTGCCGCAGCGGCAAGATGCAATGTGAGGGTCACCCCAACGGCGCTTTCGAGAAACGATGTGAACACCACAGGACGTTTCGACGCCAACGAGTACAACGCCTCGAGATGTCCAAGCGCCGAGGGCTTGATGACCAACAGCTCGACGGGAAGTTGGGCATAGTCGGCAACCTCGATCTCGGCGAGCGATTCGTCGGCGGCGACGACGATTCCAACATCGGCTTGCACGGCTACTAACGCGTCGATTCCGCCGGCCACCGGCTCCTCGATGAACTCGATATCGAATGGTTCGACAGCCCGACAGAAGGCAACGGCGGCGTCGTGATCGAAGCCTCGGTTGGCGTCGAGCCGAAGTCGGGCGTCGGGGGCCGCTCGGCGAACTGCCGCAACGCGTTCAACGTCATGGCCGGTGGTGGCCACTTTCAGCTTGATGGTGCCAAAACCTTCGGCCACGGCGTTCAGCGCTGCCAGCTCGACATCCTCGGGATCGAGCGCATCGATGAGTTGGTTGACGGCGACGGCCCCGCCGGCATCGGCGTTGAGATACGTAGCGATCGAAACGCCCGATTCCTGCGCCGCGATGTCGAGGAGCGCACTATCAACCGCAGCACGCGCTGGTCCGACAGCGGGGGTCCCAGTCAGTCCGCCACCAATCCACCGGCGAAGGTCGCTTGTGACAGCTGCCAGGTCGGGGCCGGGCCAGCCGGGCAGCGGAGCGGCTTCTCCCCAGCCCACCACACCGTCGGCGCTTTCGATTCGGACAAACACCACGTCTCGATGGCTTGTGGTGCCTGCCGCAGTAGTGAGTGGGGCTACGAGCTCAAGCGACGCTGCAATTAGCGAGCCTGAGTACTGCAGGTCCGTTGGGTCCATGGGGGTCGCCATTAGCGGAGGAAGGCCGACACTGCGGCTATGACAAGGTCGGGCGCCTCAAGATGGGCGGCATGACCGGCTCCGTCGATGACGACGAGCGATCCGTCGGCGACGGCGGCGCTCATCGATGCCCCAAGGTTTGCGAACTTTTCATCATTGGCACCGGCGAGAAACAGGATGGGCATTGCGAGTTCGGCGAGTCGATCGTGGAGCGGAGGCATGGCTCCGGTGCCAGCGCCCCGAAGTGAGTTGGCGAATCCGGTTGGCTCCCCGGTGAGTCGCTGTTGGCGATACTCCCGGAACCACTCGGCACCGAGTGCGGGCAACGCCGCAAACATCGGGAGACTGAGCCAGTCGTTGACAAACGCTTCGAGACCTTCACGCTCGAGCCGGTCGGCGAGAACGTGATCGGAATCTTGGCGAGCAATCCGTTCGGCCGTATCGGCGAGTCCTGGAGATGCGCCGAGCACCGCCAACCGGCGGACAAGCTGAGGGTGCGCAACGGCAAGACTCAAGGCCACACGACCGCCCATCGAATATCCGAAGAGGTCGATGGGCTCATCCGGAGAGATCTCGCGAATCTGCGAGGCAACGTACTCGACCGTCGCATGCATTGTGTATGCCTCGACGTCGGCGGGTTTCGCCGCTTCGCCATGACCGAGGAGGTCGATTGCCACCGCTTCACCGAGTGCACCGTCGAATTGGTCTGCCAGCGGTTTCATTCCTTCGGCAGATCCCATGAAGCCGTGAAGCAGAATCAAGGTCATGGGGTAATCGTCGCCAGTTGCTCATCGATGGCGGAACGGATGGACATATTCTCGCCATGGTCGACAACGACTTCGATCATGGTCACCCCGCCCTGGCTCTGCGCAGGCTCGCCAACAAGCAACCTGAGCTGATCGATGGACTCCGCTCCTTCGAGCCGCTGGAAGCTCACGCCCTCGATACCAGCGGCGAAGGCGAAGTCGGTGTTGTGAGGGGTATGGAAGAGCTCGTCGAAGGAGACGTCAGCGCCCCGAGCCGCGATTGGAAGCATCGAGAAGATCCCGCCGCCGTTGTCATTGATGACCACGATGGTGAGGTTGAGCCCTAGTCGTGCTGCAGCGAACAGGCTGCCGATGTCGTGGAGGAAAGCTATGTCACCGACCACAAGCGTGACCGGCTCGTTCGTCGCTGCAGCAATTCCAAGAGCCGTGGCGACTTGGCCGTCGATGCCGCTGGCTCCACGGCTTACATGAACCCGGACTCCCGAGCGGCAGTCGACGTATCGGTCGAGGTCTCGCACCGACATGCTGTTGGCGATGAGGAGGTGCGAGCCGTGCGGGATCGCCTTGGCGACTGCTCGAACAGTGGCTGGTCCGGTAGCACCGGCATGATCAACCGTGTCGGCAATGGCCTGCGACGCGGCTGCATCGATGGCATTCCATTGCTGGAGCCATTCGGCATCGACATGAGGAACGGCGGTACTTCGGGCGGCCGCAGCAAGGGATTCGGGGCGAAGTTGCAGCACCTCAATCTCGACCGAACCAGTGTCGACCGAACCAGTGTCGACCGAACCACTGTCGCCCGAACCAGCAGCGCCCGGGCCAGAACTGGACCACGGCGATGCTGGGTCGGCCAGCAGCACCTTGGTGGCGTCGTGGCTATCAGCCCACTGAAGTGCGCTGGTTCCGGTTGGCGTGGCTCCAGCGAACAGAACCACTTCGGGCACGAGCGCCTCGGCGATGTCTGGCTCCAGCAAGAATCGTTCGCTGCAGGCAACGCTATTGGCCGAGGGAGCCAGCAGCCGAAGTTGCGATGTCGACTCGGCAAGAATCGGCCAGCCGAGCGCTTCGGCGAACTCGGCGAGGGCCGAGGACCATTGGGGGTCGTCAAGCGGTCCGGCAACGATCACCCCGCGATGGGCCGACAGTGATGCAAGGCGTGCGTCAACCACTGGGTCACGCGTAAACGATGCATCGGCCGGTTCGTTGGGGTCGTTCTGCGCAGCAACGATAGGCACTGGACCAACCGGTTCGAGGGGTTTTCGAAAAGGCCAGTTGATGTGCGCCGGGCCTACCGATGGCGAACCCATTGCCTGGAGGGCCTCGCGAGCGGCCGCCGCAGCCGCGACGGGGTTCGACGTGCCTCCCACCGCCATGGTGCGAAACATCCGTGGATAGCGACCAAACAGGTCATCCTGATCGATGGTCTGGTTGGCTCCCCACCCGCCGTGGAGTTCGGGTGGCCGGTCGGCGCTGACCACCAAGAGCGGCACGCCGGTGCGGCTGGCTTCGATGATGGCCGGAAAGTAGTTGGCCGCAGCGGTACCCGAGGTACAGACAAGAGCAACCGGAGTTCGGGTGGCCTTGGCAAGGCCGAGCGCAAAGAAGGCGGCGGTACGTTCGTCGAGCTGCATCCATTGCGTCAAGGCCGGTTGGGCAGCGGCACACACGCTAAGCGGCGTCGAACGGCTGCCTGGCGACAACACGATGTGCACCATGCCGCCTTCGACCAAGGCAGCAAGAAAGGCCGCCACCTCGTCGTATGTTGGATCAGGTTGATCGCTCGGCGAGGCCACCAGAAAGGTGCGCTAGGCCCCGAAGCCGAGTGCGTTGAGCATCGGCCTCAGCTTGGTAACCGTCTCGTCGAGTTCGGTCTGGGGCTCGGAACCTTCAACGATGCCGCATCCGGCAAAGAGGTGGACTTCGCCATCAGCGATGAGGCCTGACCGCAGCGCAACCCGAAATTCGGCGTTTCCAGCAAGATCGACCCAACCGACAGGCCCGGCGTACCAGCCTCGGTCGACGCCTTCGTTCTCGTCGATCCACGACACGGCTGCCTTGTTGGAACCGGCAACAGCGGGTGTTGGGTGCAGGCTGCCAACAACCTCGACCGGGTCGAGGTCGGCGCTGGGGTCGGTGACACCAATGGGGGTATAGAGGTGTTGGATGCTGCGAAGCTGCAGCACTTCGGGTTGGGTGGGTATCGAAACTTCGAGCCCGAGCGAAGCCAATCCGCTAGCGATGGCGTCGACAACGTAGGCGTGTTCGGCCCGTTCTTTCGGACTTTGAAAGAGCTCCATGGCCAGCCGTACGTCGTCTTGATCATCAACGCCGCGTGGCTTCGAGCCAGCGAGGGCAGCGGTGGTGATTCCCTCGGCCCCGACTTTGAGCAGCCGCTCCGGCGAGGCTCCGGCAAACGTGTCGTCGCCTGATCCGATTGCGAAGGTCGCGCAGTCGGGGAAACTCGAGCGAAGGTTGTCGAGCACCAGCCCGGTGTCGACTGTGGCCGGAAACGAAAGCACTCGAGCACTGACGACTTTGTCGAACATGCCCTCGCCGATTGCCTGGAGACTCCGGCCGACCAGGTCGAGATACGCAGGGCTGGAGGTGACATCGAGGTCGGCGGGGATGGTGTGCGTCGAGATCCTGCGAGGTGTGGTGTCGATGGCGGCGGCGAGACCGGATTCAACCTGGAAATCCTCGCCGATGGTGATGGCCCGGACGCCGTGGGGGTCGGAAATCACGAGAATCTCGGGGAGGAACAGGCGGCCGATTCCGAACGAATCCCAGGGGGGACCGTGAGCCGATGTGGTGTCGGCGAATGCAAAGCCACCCACAAGTCGGGGCATGTCGTGTTCGGCCACACCGTCGAGATCGAGTTCGGCGAACAGTTCGCGACGCACCTGGGCCAGGGCAGCGAACCGGTTTCCCATGGGCGCTTCGATGACGCGAGCGGCGCCGATGGCCGCGAACGTAAGTTCTTGGTCGGGTTGCGACCAGAACATGCGGTGCTCGGCGGTGGAGTTGCTAAACACGTCGAGCGGATCGACGGCAGAGTCGAGATGGTGAACCCCTACTCGCAATGCGGTCATGGCGCTCATGAACTCTTCACCTCGGAGCGGGCCAATGTGGTGTCGATGAGGGAGTTAATGAGTGTGTTCTCGAAGTGCTGCGAAACCAGTGCGGCGACGGCGGGGACGAGCTCGGAGACTTCTTCGGCGATGCCTTCGCGTTCGGTGTCGGCACTGGCCATGAACAACTCGATGGCGTCCTCGACCAGGCTCTCGACGTGTTGGGCGTGTCGCACCGCCAGCTTCGCCAGGTCGGTGAACGGCACACCAGCGTCGATAAGCGAAGCCGCTGCGGTGAGCATCTGGATACTGCTGGCATCAAAGTCGGTGGCGTCTGCAGGACCAAGGAGTCCGGCAGCGATAGCCAGGTCGACCGGGCCAGCGGCGAGTCCGGTTTCGACGAGAAGTTCGTCGCGGGTTACCCGCCGGCTGCTGCGTTGGCTTTGCAGCTCGGCCAGAAGCGCCTCAGCTGAGCCGTCGCCGAGTTCGGCAATCTGGGCAAGCGTGAAACCGTCGTCGGCCAGCTTCTTGATTTCAGACAACCGCTCGACGTGGCTGTCGTCGTACCAACCAATGCGGCCCTCCTTCACCGGATGGTGAAGGAGGCCCTGCTTTTGGTAGTACCGGATCGTGTCAACCGAAATGCCGCTATGGGCGGCGAGCGCATCGACCCGGAATCGGGTGGTGCTGGTTTCGGGTCGTGTTCCGGGGGTAAGGGTGGGGGCCACACTTCAATCATAAGAGTTTTCACTCCAAGAGTAAAGACTCTTATGGTATGACCCATGTCTCCTCAAGTTCAGGCGTCAGCCTGACGAGCTACACCGAGTAGCGGGCGATTTCTGCCCGACCAACCACCATGTGATGGACCTCATCAGGTCCATCAGCAAGACGCAAGGTGCGCTGGTTGGTGTACATGTTCCAAAGCGGCGTCCACTGCGAGATGCCGGTCGCACCATGCATCTGGATGGCCTGGTCGACAATGACACAAACCCGCTCGGGGACCATGGCCTTGACGGCACTGACCCAAACCTTGGCATCTTGCATCGGCATGACGTCCATGGCCTTCGCTGCACGAAGCACCATGAGGCGCATTGCCTCGATATCGATGCGGGCCCGGCTGATGATTTCGGCGTTGCCACCGAGCTTCACCAGTGGTCGGCCGAAGGCCTCACGGGTAAGGCCACGGGTGATCATGAGCTCGAGCGCTCGTTCGGCTGTGCCGATGGAGCGCATGCAGTGGTGGATCCGGCCAGGGCCGAGACGCAGCTGCGAAATTTCGAATCCGCGACCCTCGCCGAGAAGCATGTTGGATGTTGGAACCCGAACATCGGTAAAGCGGATGTGCATATGGCCGTGCGGGGCATCGTCTTGGCCGAAGACGTGCATCGGGCCAAGGATGTCGACGCCGGGGTGATCGATAGGCACAAGGATCTGCGACTGCTGGAGGTGAGGCGCTGCGTCAGGGTTGGTGCGGACCATGACGATCATGATCTTGCAACGAGGATCGCCGGCGCCCGAGATGTAGTACTTCTCGCCGTTGATCACGTACTCGTCGCCGTCGACCACGGCTTCGCAGCGCACGTTCTTCGCGTCGGAGCTTGCGACATCGGGTTCGGTCATCGCGAAGGCGGAGCGGATCTCACCAGCGAGGAGCGGCTTGAGCCACATCTCCTTTTGCTCGGGGGTACCGACGCGTTCGAGTACCTCCATGTTGCCCGTGTCGGGGGCACTGCAGTTGAGAGTTTCCGAGGCCAATGGGTACTTGCCGAGTTCGCCAGCGATGTAGGCGTAGTCGAGGTTGGTGAGTCCCTCACCCGATTCGGCGTCGGGAAGGAAGAAGTTCCAGAGGCCCTTTTCTTTGGCCTTGTTCTTGGCGCCTTCGAGCAATTCGAGCTGACCAGGAGCGTACGACCAGCGTTCGGTACGCCCTTCGCCGAGGCGGTAGAACTCTTCTTGGATCGGGACGACGTTTTCCGCGATGTGTTCCTTGACTTGGTCGAGGAGCGGACGGACGCCGTCGCTCATCGCGAGGTTGTACATCTCGCCGCCCATGTCATCGGTGTTCAGTGGGTGTGCGGCCATTCTGGGTGCTCCTGGGATCAGCTGTGGCCGACCAAACGGTCGACTGATTCACTTGAAACTAGCCGTGCAGTGCGACCACATGTGAATCGCTACCGCTAGTTCATTCCCAGCGCCTACCGTTGATACGTGGACATCAACGCGCTAACCGAAGAAGAGTGGGATGAACTCTTCGGCGACGGCGCATCCACCATCCCAGACGACGACGGAACCAATGGCTCGAGCCGAAGCAAGCGGGTGCCTCTTTGGGCCAAAGCGGCCGCAGTACTGGCATCGGCGGCCATGATTCTCAGCGCCGTTCCCGGTTTGGTGCAGTGGGTTCGAGAGATCGGGGCAATAAAGGACCCCATCGAGATCGTGGCCCAGGCCGAAAAGTACGTGCAGACCTCGGAGTTCGGCTGGCTGGTTTCGGAGGTACAAATCGCTTCGCTGGGCGAACCCAACATCGCGGCGTACGTGTTACGTAACCCTGCCGATGGCGTGATCATTCTCGACGACCGGGCGTGGCAGGTCGATGACCTGAACGAAACGATGGCCCACGAAATTGGCCATCTGTTGGACTTTGCGGTGTGGCCAGGGGGACAGGGAAACCTTCGCGGCGGCCTCGAATCCGAGGCCTGGGCCGAGTGCGCTGCGGTCGACGCTGGCGAACGTCGCCTCGACGGCAGTCGAGATAACGACGAATACCGCTGCCGGCCCGACGAACTCGAGATCTTTCAGGCGGAGATGGCGGCTGCCCGCAGGGCTGGCATCTGCCGTCCGTGGGATGAACCGGAGTGCCGCTAGCTCCGAAGGCCGGGTCCGGTCCGAGCCTGTTTGAGGGTTAGGGACTGAAACGGAAATCCGCCACGTTGCCGTTTGGGTCTTCGACGAACGCGGTGTCGCCGGCGTTGTTCCACACCGAATCGGTGTCGCACATATAGAAGGCATCGAGGTCGTCAGCGTCGTGTGTGCCGTCGCCACACGTGGAGTAGAGCCGAAACCGCTCCCCCGCCGCCACCGTTCCCGAAGCGAACTCGAACCGGTTGCTGGTGGACTCGTCGTGCACCACCCAGCCGGCAAGGTCGAGATCGGTATCGAGCGCGTTGCGCAACTCGATGAACTCGCCGGCTCCCGGTCGATCATCGGGCCCGTCCGGGTTCGGCACAAACGACTCGATAACAAGACCAGGGATCGTTGGCCCGCACCGCTCCGGCGACCACACCCCAAGGCGTTGCTCGGATGCCTGGCGGGCCTGCTCATGAAATCTTGACGACGACCCGCCCAGCGGAATCACGAATCCGTCGGCAACAAGTTGCCCGGCAACATTTTGCCCATCGACCAAGACTTCGGCCAGGACTCTCCCAAAACGGTCTCGTGGCTCATCGGGGTCGACCACCAGCTCGATGGTCGCGATGCCAGCTACTCCCTCGGGGAACAGCACATCTTCGAGCGCTTGTGCAGCCTCAGGGCCACCGCAGGTGAACCGCTCGGGAGCGTTCACACCTCTCAACCGAAGGTCCTCTTCGTTTCCGTCGAGCATGATCTCGAGCGAGTCGCCATCGACAACCCGCTTGACGAGTTCGTTCACAGGCGCTGGAGCAACAGGGGGAACGGTGGCAACCGAAAGATCCTCCGGCTCGCTCTCGAATCCACCAGTGATCCCGCTCGTGCAGCCCGCAAGAAGCCCCAGGGCAGCTGCCAGGGAGAGCAGTCGTCGACGATACAGATGGGTCACCGGTGCAGTCTGCCGGAAACTGGACCGATAGGCGCGCTAGCGGGTCGTAGCCGTGCACACGGCCTGAGCACCGGGGCCCTGCACCGATGCTTCGCTGAGGACGCCGCTGGAGTCCTCGATGATGCACGATGCCGAGCCGTTGCCCACGACCTCAACAACCAGATCAACCGTGTAACCGCTCGGGACCGAAAGGAGGCGGTCAAACGGAGGGACTACAGAGAATTGCTCGACACCGTTCGATTCGTTCGTCATCCGAATATCGACAATGGAGGCGGTGCCGGTCACCAGATAAGAGATCCGTTCGTAGGTGCGACCCATCACTTCGGTGGAACCACCGGGCGTGTCCACGGTTGGGCGGCTCTCGCCGGTAAAGGCCTTCCCCATCGAGAGCCCAAACACCAACATCACAACAGCGGCGACTCCGCCAAGAACTTGCTTGTTCGAGCGGAGGTCGACGATCTGGCCGGACTCGGCGACTTGGTCGAGGCCGCGAACCGCCCGATTACTTTCGCTGAGAAATGAGTCGGGCCACAGCGTTGTGCCCGACGAGATCGCGCCCTCAAACCTGGCACCCAAGATGGTGGCCCGCCGGAGGTCGGCACCGCGTAGGTCCGAACCGCTGAAGTCAGCATTGCGCAGGTCAGCGCCTGAGAGATCGGCGTTGCGAAGATCGGCGAACGTGAAGTCGGCCGAGGAAAGGTCGGCTTCGGCGAATGTGGCATAGGCGAATTCGCCGTGGCTCGACTGGGTCATCACCATGTGCGAACCGCTGAAGTCGGCGTAGCCGGCCATCGCCCCGGCGAAGCAACTCCCGCTTAGGACTGCGCCAGAAAGATCAACACCCATAAGTCGGGTGTTTCGAAACGACGAGTCAGTGGCATCGATGCCGGTAAGCGGTGTTCCGGTGAGGTCGATTCGTTCGAAGGACCGATCGGTCATCGGCTCGCCAACGGCAAGGCGAAGAAGCGTGTCGCGGTCGGCTTGTTGCCGATCGACCAACGCTAGGGACCACAGCGTCAATCCACCGAGCAGGCCGGCCAGCAAAAGTGCCGGGCCAAGAACCTGGGTGCCGCCGCTCTTCGCGATCGAGAAGAATAATCCGAGCTCGACCAAAATACTGATGAAGACACCGGGCGCCAAGAACCGGCTGGTCAGAACGCCTTCGAGCCACGGACGCCCAAATGTTTCGAGACGGCTCAGTTCGCGTTGAACGAGCCAACCGGCGCGAGCTTTCTTGTCTTCGACGGGCTCCACACCCCTCTATCGGCACCAAAAGATGCTGGTAAAGACACGCCGACTCGTGCGGGTGCGCTCAGCTTGGTAACAATGGGTCACAGCGTATGACGCAAAGGGGCAAAACGTGGGGGGCGACCAGATGAGGAAAGCCGAAGTACTTGTTGAAGGACTCCTTCACCCGAACGAGGTCGCCCAGTTCACTGCACTTTGCCGCGACACCCCTGCCGATGACTTTAAGGGCGAGTGGCTTCGGGTTCGCACGCATGTCGCTCGGGTAGCTGAGGCTGGCCGCGACCACCCCGAGGTCGACGTCCGAAGCGCCAAACGAATCGCCAAAGTGCTCGACGAACTCATGCGCGACGTTTACTCCTACAACGACGAGCAGCGGGCGCTGCTTCGTGGGGCCATCGAGTACTTCATCCTGGTCGGCGACGAAGAGAACGACCTCTCCTCGATGGGGTTCGACGACGACGCAATGGTTACCAATATGGTTGCGAAGGCACTCGGTCGCCAAGACATCCAAGTCCACCTCGACTAGTCCCGCCTTCTCACCCCTCTCCCCAGGCATCTTCTCGAACACCACATGGCAACCACCCCACAGGATTCTGAAGAGATCATCGCTGCCAACCAGGCGTTCTACGACGCTCATGAGGCTCGAGATACCGAAGCCATGTTCAACCTATGGGTCGACGACGAAGCCGTGCAGTGCACACATCCGGGCTGGGCGACCCTTCTTGGTTCCGCCGAGGTGCAGGCCTCGTGGCGAGCAATCCTCGACGGGCCCGGCCGTAACCAGTTCATCCTCACCAATGTTCTCGCCCGTTGCGACGGCGATGCGGGCTGGGTCTGCTGTGACGAGAACATCGTGGCGCCAGGTGGGACCACAACCGTCGCGGCGATGAACTGTTTCGTCCGCACTCCCGATGGTTGGCGCCTCACAGCGCACCACGGTTCGCCGGTCTTTAGCCAACACTCCCGCGAGGAGTAGCGGTTCATGTCCGCCGATCGGATTCCTCGCGCCATCACCGCCGACGAAATCGCGACCTTCCGACGCGACGGTGTCGTCCTACTTCCTGGCATGTTCGACTCGAGCTGGATCGAGCTACTCGACGCGGGTCTCAGCGCTCATGTCGACGAACCAACACCTCGAGCTCGCATCTGGGATAGAGACGCGCTTGGACGCACGATGTTCTGGGACAGCATGGCGTGGCATGATCGCCCCGAGTACCAGCGCTTCGTCTTCGAGTCGCCGGCGGCCGAGATCGCAGCGCATCTGCTCGGTTCGCAGAACGTCCACTTCTTCTTCGATGCAGCGTTCGTGCGTTCACCCGGCTCACAGTTCGAAACCCCGTGGCACCAGGACGAGCCCTACTGGTCAGTCGAGGGGCATGACACGTGCACGATTTGGATGCCGCTTGGTCCGGTAAAGGCCAAAAATGCCCTGGCGTTTGTTCCCGGCAGCCACCGTGACGGGTCGGTGTTTGATCAGCCCAACTTCGGGGTGTTGAACCCCGACGCAAAGAGCAACGTCGATCGCAGTGACTTCTCGGCGATTGCCGACGCCGACATCCCCGATATCGACGCCGACCGGGATGCCTTCGGAGTGGTGAGCTGGGATATGCAGCCCGGCGACTGCGTGGTATTCAACAGCCGTGTTCTCCACGGCGGATCGGGCTTGCTCGATGATGACACCGGACTGCGGGTGTTCACCTCGAAGTGGTTGGGCGACGACGTAAGGATTGCCTTCCGCGACGAAGGCATGGATCCCGATTTCAGTAACGTTATGCGCAGCCATGGCCTTGCGCATGGAGATCG
>CALGZB010000198.1 GCA_937934655.1 uncultured Acidimicrobiales bacterium
CCTGGCACCGAATGGGTGGTTTGGTGCCAGGTGGACGCGTCCGCGGACGCGTTGGTCGCGTATCGCTATTACTTGCGGGTTATTAGCTGGTGTGCGGTTTGGAAGAACTCGAGGGCTGCTTCTCGGGGGTCGGGTTCTTCGAGGAGGTCGGTGTAGCTGACCGAGGCGCCGGTGAAGGCGAACTCGTTCCAGAACGAGTTCGACAGGTCGACTTCAGCCCACGGGCCGACATACAGATATGGCTCATCGTGATCGTCATCGCCGAGCGACGCGCCGTAGGTTGCCCGCTGGTCGCGGTCGGCCTTGCCGGCTTCCATGGCAACATCGAAGTGGCCCGGCCAAAGCTGAACCCGGCCTGGGTCTTTCACGCCGGGAGTAATACGGAACTCTTCGAGTACCGAGGTAGCGAAGCCGAACCAGTCGGCGATGAACTCGCCTGATGCCTCGTCGACGATGAGATCCTCGGTGAGGTCGCCCAGCTCAGGGGAGTCGTCTTCGGCAGATTCGGTGCCTGGCGTGACCCCGGCCAAGATGCCTGCGGCCTCAAGGGTGCTGATGCGCTCGGACTTCACCGAGTCGCCCTTTTGCACGACCAGGTTGACGCCCTCGACCCGAACCTGGACGTCATCGCCAAAGAACGGCGTACCGAATCCGTCCATGGTGTAGCGGAGCCCAAACTTGCCGTTCGCAACCCGACGCGCTTCGGCGACAACAGAGTAGGCAAGGCGGTGAAAGTCGGTACGGCGCTTCGGGAAGCGTTTCGGGATAGGTCCGAGCTCTTTGAAGGCGCCGATCCAGCGTTCGGCCGCGAATGCCGCCACGTCGGGATCGTCGGCGGCAAGTTCGTCCCAGAGGATTTCGCCGGCAGTCGTAGGTGTCACGGCAACAAGTTCGCCATCGGTGCCGTCAAGCGATGTCGGGTCGTCGGCAAACCACTCGCCGTCGTCGATCGCTGGGGGAGAGGGTTCGAGCACCCGAGCGACATAGCCGTCGCTCAGAAGTTCTTGTGCCTCTGCTTGGGCGTTGCGGGGGTCAGCCATGAGTTTCTGCTCCGTCGGGAAGGCCGAGGTAAAGGCCCGACACGATGTCGGTGCCGCGAAGATCGAACCGCCATATCGAACCCTTTTCACAATGGCGTGCACCGGTAATGCGCATGCCGTCGCCCATGAGTTCTCGGATGGTGGCGGGAATGACGTCGCCATGGCTGCAGAGCGCAGCGGTGGCGGTGCCAAGGGTAGAGATGAGCGCGGCGGCAGCGCCCTCGGGAGACCCCTCGGTGAGGGCGTCATGGACTTCAACGTGAAGTCCTCGTGCAGTAGCCAGCGGCTCGACGGTGGAGATACATCTCGTCGCGCGGCTGCTGAGTACTCGGGTAATAGGTTCATCGCCAAGGGACGCTGCGATTCGATCGGCTTGGCCGTGACCGAACTCATCGAGCGGGCGGGAGAGATCCTCGCCGAGGAAGCCCTGGCGCTGGCCGGCAGTTGCATGTCGGATGAAGTAGATCGCCACGAGGCCAATACTTTACAGACTTTCTACGAGTTCTTGCATCCGGGAAACGAGGCGCTGCGTAAGACCTGTTACACCCACCAAACAGAAAGCTCGTTCCGTGAGAAAACTTCTAGGAATCCTCGTTATCGCCCTGATGGCCTTCGCTGGTACATCACCTGCCGGAGCGCAGGACGACGCTTCGATCGTGCTGATGCACGGCATCCCCGATACCGACGTCGACGTCGAAGCCGGTGGTGAAAACGTCATCGAAGGCTTCGCCTTCGGCGACATGCAAGACTTGTCGGCGCTCGCTGGCAACACGCTCGAAGGCCTGAAGGTCAAAGTCGCCGGAACCGACACCGTCGCCATCGATGCGGGTGACACTGCGCTTCCCGCCTCTGGCAACTTCACTATCGTTGCCCACCTCGATGCTGAGGGAACCCCAACCCTGGCCGTGTTCGACAACGACACGTCCGCCATCGAAGCCGGAAACGGTCGCCTTGTTGTGCGCCACGTTGCTGCCGCTCCTGCGGTCGACGTTCTCGCCAATGGCGCAGTTGCGTTCTCGAACCTTTCAAACCCGGATGAGGTTGCAGCCGACCTCGCCGCCGGAACCATCTCTGCTTCGGTTGTTCCAACCGGTGCAACCGAGCCTGTCGTCATCGGCCCGGCTGATCTTCCAATCGCCGAAGGTTCCTCGCTTATCGTGTACGCCGTTGGTTCGCTCGAAGCCGGCTCGCTCACCGTCCTGACACAGTCAATCGACGGTCTCGGTTCGGCTCCTGCCGCTGTCGAAACCGGCAACAGCCCAGTTGATCCATTCACCGCCTCCTCGGCCGGTGCCTCGCTGAGCCTCATCGCACTCCTCGGAGTTGCCGGTGTCGCCTCGCTCGGATTCGGTGCACGTATGGCTCACGTCCAGGGCCGCCGCTAACGACTCAGAAGCCGCCACGTATCGGCTTCGTGAAACACAACGATGACTAGAACTCCACCAACAACCTCGTCGAGGAAGCGTCAAGCCAGGCTTGCGCTCTCTCCCCTCCGAGTGCTCCTCGGCGTGGTTGTTGCTGGTGTCATCCTCTCTGCCTGCGGTAACCGGACCACGATCGACGTTGGTTCAGCCGCCGAGGCAGCACCTTCCAGTTCTTCTTCAAGTTCGTCCCTCGCCGAAGGTTTCCCCGCCGTTATTGACGAAGCTCCGGCATCGACAGCCGAAGGAACCGGGGAGAACAACGAGAACGAAACGCCAACTACCTTGGCCGACCTCACCACTCCACTCGGTTCGGCTCAGGTCGACCTCAACCGGTTGGCGGCCGACGTCGAGCGTGAAGCCTCGAGCGCTCAGCCACAGTCGATCTCGATACCCACCCTCGGAGTCGAGAACGCCTCGGTGGCCGCCGTCGGCGTAGAACCGAACGGCGACATGGAGATACCGGCCGCCGATGAAGTGGGCTGGTACCGGTTCGGGCCACGACCAGGGGAGCCCGGCTCGGCGGTTATCGCCGGACACATCGCCTACAACGGCATCGATGGCGTCTTCCGCTATCTTGCAGATCTTGACGAAGGAACAACCTTCTCGCTGTCGTTTACCGACGGAACCGTCGCCGAGTACCTGGTGACGGACCTCCAGACCTATCTCAAAACCGAACTGCCGACCGACGAACTGTTCGACCAAACCGGTCCGGCCCGCCTTGTGCTCATTACCTGCGGAGGCTCGTTTAACTACGATGCCAGCAGCTACGAGAGCAACGTTGTCGCCTACGCCGTCCCGCTATAACCCCGTGATGATGCAACACCCGAAGGCCGGATAGGTCGTCGGCAGGAAGCCGCTGGTGAACAGTCACGGCTGTTCGGGTACGTGGGATGTGAGATACGCCATTACTGTGTCGCCATGCCAACTACCGAAGCCCTTGTTCTTGAAGCTTTGCAGCCCGTCGAGGACCCCGAGCTGAACCGCAGCATTGTCGATCTCGGCATGGTGAAGACCATCGAGATCAACGGCCCCGTCGTGGGCGTAGTTGTTGCGCTCACCATTGAAGGATGCCCGCTCCGAGCCGAAATCAACGGTCGAGTTACCAACGCCATCGTTGCGCTCGACGAGGTCGATTCTGTCGACCTCGAGTTCACGGTCATGACCGACGAAGAACGCGCCGGTGTTCGCCAGATGCTTCACGGCGACCCAGCCTCAACGGCCGGAACCAACCCATCACATGGTCACTCCGAAGGTCGAGCCATCCCGTTCGCCGACCCCGACTCTAAAACCAGAGTCCTTCTGGTGGCATCGGGCAAGGGCGGCGTTGGCAAGTCATCGGTTACCGCCAATCTGTCCATCGCCCTCGCACAGCGCGGCCACAAGACGGCCATCGTCGACGCCGATGTCTGGGGTTTCTCGATTCCCCGCATGCTCGGAATCCAACAGGCTCCAACCGTCATCGACGAGATGCTTATCCCACCAAAAACTCACGGGGTGCACGCCATCTCGATGGGTTTCTTCGCCGAAGAAGACCAGCCGGTCATCTGGCGTGGCCCAATGCTTCACAAGGCGCTCGAACAGTTCCTCACCGACGTGTACTGGGACGAACCCGACTTCCTCGTCGTCGACCTCCCACCAGGCACCGGCGACATCAGCCTTTCGCTCGCTCAGTTCCTCCCTCGGTCCGAGGTGTACGTGGTCACCACGCCACAGCCAGCCGCTCAGCGAGTAGCCCAGCGCGCCGCCTACATGGCCAAGCAGGTCAACCTTGAGGTGAAGGGCGTTATCGAGAACATGTCGTGGTTCACCGGCGACGACGGCAAGAAGTATGAAATCTTCGGAGCCGGCGGCGGACAAGATCTTGCCGACCGTCTCGAGGTACCACTTCTCGGTCGGGTCCCGCTTGTCGAAGAGCTGCGTCAGGGCTCGGATTCGGGTCGTCCAATCATGGCCGAGAACCCGGAGGCAGAAGCCAGCCTGATCTTTGCCGAGATCGCCCGCCACATCGACGAAGATCTCAAACCAACCAAACGGTTCCGGTCGGCACTAAATATCATCGACTAGTCGCGAGCGGCATCGATTCGCTCGAACCCACTAGTACCCTTACCCCCTCAGCATCTCACCAGGAGTTCCCACGTGGATATCAAAATCGGCGTCACCTACAGCCCCCGCGAAGTCAGCCTCGAACTCGACGGCGCAACCGATGTCGCCGCACTGAAGGCCGATATCGATCACGCTCTCAGCACCGAGGGCGCAGTCTTCTGGGTCACCGACGAAAAAGGCCGCCAGGTCGGCGTACCGGGCGAGAAGATCGCTTATGTCGAACTCGGCACCTCTGACGCTCAGAAGCCAATCGGTTTCGGGGGCTAACGCCTTCCGGCGGGTTGAATTTGGCTAACACCGCACTTCTCGATCACCGACTGCTGTTCGTAACCGGGAAGGGCGGCGTCGGGAAAACCTCGATTGCCGCCGCGCTTGGACTGTTGGCGGCCCGGCAAGGCAAACGCGTACTCATTGGCGACCTTGACGGCCGCGGAGACATCGCCGCCGCATTCGAAAGTGGACCCCTCAGCTTCGAGCCCACAAAGGTCAGCGATGGGGTGTTTGCCATCACGATGGACACCGAAGCGGCCATGCGCGAGTACATCAAGCTGAACCTTAAGGTTCCGCTGGTTGGCAGCGTTGGCCCGGTGGCTGCAGCGTTCGACTTCCTCGCCTCCGCAGCGCCGGGCGTGCGCGAGATTCTCACCGTTGGCAAGTACGCCCACGAGGTTCGAGCCAAGAACTACGACATCGTGATCGTGGATGCGACGGCATCGGGCCATGTCATCGGCACTGTCGCCGCGCCCGATGCGCTCCGCGAACTCGTTCGGGTCGGCCCAATCGTCGATCAGGCAAGTTGGATGAACGACATCCTTCACGGCCACGGCACCACCGGAATGGTGATGGTGGCAACCCCCGAGGAAATGCCCACCACCGAAACCATCGAACTTCGCGACCGGCTCGAGAACGAAACCTCGTTGGGCCGGGCAGCCGTCATCATCAACCGGGTACTCCCCGAACTGTTCTCCGAGCCCGAAGAGAAGGTGTTCGCCGAGTTTCAGGACCACACCGACGCGCTCATCGCCGCTGCCGGACCAGCGGTTGAAGCGGTCATGCAGGGCGCGGCGTTTGCGTCCTCGCTCCGTCGATCCCGCACGCAACACATCGAGCGACTCTTCGCCGAATTTCCCGAGGACACCGTGGTGGCAGTGCCGCAACTGTTCGTTCGCAGCGAAGGTTTGCGGGTAACCAAGTTGCTCGCCACCGCAATCAGCGAAGAGTTGGGCGTATGACGATCGAGTCAATGCTGGTATCCAAAGAGGTCGTTATCGTCACCGGCCCCGGTGGGGTAGGCAAGACCTCGGTAGCGGCTGCTCTCGGCGCTTCTGCAGCATCACGGCTCACCGGCAAGGTTCTGGTACTCACCGTCGACCCAGCCCGTCGTCTCGCCACAGCCCTTGGTTTAGAGAGCTTCGGGAACGTCGAGCGGCAAGTAGATGCGTCGCTGTTCACCGAAGCCGGGGTCGATCCGGTCGGCGAACTCTGGATCGCCATGCTCGACACCAAGGCCAGTTGGGATGATCTCATCGTCGAGCACGCCCCCGATAAGAAGACCGAACAGGCGATTCTCGGCAATGCGCTTTACCGCAACATCACCGGCCGGTTTGTGCAAAGCCACGACTACATCGCCATGGAGCGACTGCACGAAATTCATACGTCGGGCCGCTATGACATGGTCATCGTCGATACGCCGCCCACTCGCAGCGCCCTCGACTTTCTCGATGCGCCTGAACGCATGGCCGACTTCTTCTCGAGTCGCCTCTTGCGCTGGCTTATCGCCCCCGCCCGGTCGAGGCTGCTCAATGTCGCATCCAAGCCGTTCACCGTGGTTGCCGACAAACTCCTCGGCGCACGGTTCCTCACCGATATCGGCGAGTTCTTCCTCCTGTTCCAGACGCTTTACGACGGCTTTGTCGAGCGAGCCGAATCGGTGCAGCGCACGTTGGCGGACGGCCGCACAACTTTTGTGGTGGTCACGACTCCCGAGCCAGGGCCCGCATCGGAAGCCCGGTTCCTTCTCGCCGAGCTCAAAAAGCGCGAGTATGGCATCGGCGCCGTTATAGCCAACCGCGTGTTACCCGACTTCTTCACCGCCCGAGGCGGGGCCACAGCGGCCAAGAACCTGCGCAAGGAAGCCGCGGCGCTGAGCAAGTCGATCGATCCCGAACAGCAGGCCATCGGCGAAGGTGTGCTTCGCGAAGTCGCCGACCGGTTCGATGATTTCCGACTCCTGGCGGCCCAGGGGCAGGCAGTGCTTGACGGACTCCCCAGCGATGATGCGCCAATCGTGAAGGTCCCGTACCTCGAAAACGAGATCGTCGACCTCGGCGGAGTCCTGGAGCTCGGCGATCAGCTGATCTGACCGGTGTCCGGTCGGGCTTGAAACATGATCGATGTGGTCGCCGCCCGCTAGCGTGAGGGGAGTATGGCCAGCCTTTCCGAACTTGCCCGCGAACACACCGATCTCGACGAAGAAGAGATTCGGCACCTTCGGCGACTGGTGCGTTCGTGGGGTCTGCTCGCCGACCTGAGCTTCTCCGATCTCTTGCTGTTCGTGCCCACAGCCGAACGCGATGGTTCGTTCATCGTTCTGGGCCACGTGCGTCCGTCGACGGGCCAGACGATGTACCGGGCCGATCCAGTCGGCCAGACCTTCAGGGCGTCCGAGCGGCCCCTTGTGCGCCAGTCGTATCATCACGGGCAAATACAGCAAGGTGAGCTGAGTCTCCGGCTAACGTTCGATGAGCTGGTGAAGGTCGAGTCGGTTCCGGTGAAAGGGCCAAGCGGCATTCTGGCGGTGATGACGAGCGAGGCTCACATCGACCCCGATCGCCTCTATAGCGAGCTGGAGCGAACGTACGCACATACCTACGACCGGTTCGCGCACATGGTTCGCAACAATGAGTTTCCGTTCAAGATCCAGGAAGAAGGCCGGTTCCGGGCGCCGCGAGTGGGGGATGGCACCGTTGTCCTCGACCAAGATCTCAAGGTCGATTTCGCCTCACCGAACGCGGTGTCGGCCTTTCACCGTCTTGGCGTACACCGCAACCTCTTTGGCCTGAGCTTCATGTCCCTCACGATCGGCGACGCCGAAGTAGCCAAGGCTGCCAAAGAACGCCGGCCGATGATCGTCGAGCTCGAACACACCCGCGAGACAACGGTGGTGATGCACTTTCTGCCGCTGCTTGTCGATGGCGAACTCACCGGTGGACTTCTGGTGTTGCGCGATATCTCTGACCTGCGTCGGCGCGACCGACTGCTGCTCTCGAAAGAAGCCACCATTCGCGAGATCCATCACCGGGTCAAGAACAACCTGCAGACGATTTCGTCGTTATTACGCCTCCAAAGTCGTCGAGTCGATAGTCCCGAGGCAAAGTACGCGCTTAATGAATCGGTTCGCCGGATTGCCTCGATCGCTCTCGTCCACGAAACGCTGTCGCAGGATACGGGCGAGGATCACGACACCGGCGACGATGTGGTGCTCGTCGAGCTGGTGAAGCCGCTTGTGAGAATGGTTGAGGAAAGCATGGTGCTTCCGGGGCGGCCGATCCGGATTCAAGTGTCGGGTGACGCTGGTGTCGTGCCGAGCGAAGTGGCCATGCCGCTATCGGTGGTCATCACCGAATTGCTGCAGAACACCGCTGATCACGCTTTTGTCGAGAAACGAGAAGAGCCGGGCCAGGTATCGATCACGCTGGACCGCAATGACGAGACCCTGTTTCTGAGCGTCGATGACGATGGCCAAGGCCTCCCAGAAGGGTTCGACATGGACAGCGCTGGGCTTGGACTTACCATCGTCCAAGCGTTCATCTGCGACGAGCTTGGTGGCCAGATCGAGATGTCAAAACGAAACGGACCCGAGCACCCTGTGGGTACTCGGGTCGCGTTGTCGGTTCCCCTTAGCGGTCGGCGCAAGTCCGACCGGATCTAACTCGCTGCTCGATCGAGCAGCAGAACGGTGTAGCGGTTACGCGAGATCGAAGGTGCCAGCTTCGCTTTCGGCTTTGGCCTTGCGGGCTGCTCGACGCAAGGTGCGGCGTTCCTCTTCGGAAAGACCGCCCCAGACCCCGGAGTCTTGGTTGGTGGCAAGAGCGAAGGACAAGCACGCGTCCTTCGATCGGCAGGTATCGCAGACCTGTTTGGCGTTGTCGATTTGATCGACCGCCATTCCGGTTGTCCCCACGGGGAAGAACAGTTCAGGATCGGTATCTCGGCAAGCCGCTCCGACTCTCCAGTCGCCGGCTTTCCCGAGCAACGTTCCGGTATCGCCCATAGTTAGTGCCACATGTCCTCCAACAAGATGGTTCAATTTTCGTTGATAACGCACGTCTGTTTCGGGTTTCCCTCCGAAGCGGGGTAGGGGCCCCTCAAATCCGAAACAAGAACGTGTTCTAATTACCACTGCGAACGTATCGCGCATCACGAAGGGTGGCAAGCATTGATTTCCGTCACACTTGAATTTTTTTCATTTCCGAACGCCGTTGCGATTTCAACGTTCCCGTTTTTGACCGCCAGCAAAAATGGTGTGAGATGTGGCACGTGACTGTTGTTATTGCCCACCGCGGAGCGTCCAAAACCAAGCCCGAAAACACCCTCGAGGCCTTTCGGGAAGCGGTCCGACTCGGGGCTGACTGGGTCGAACTCGACGTGCGTCGGACCAAGGACGGGGAGCTCGCGATTCATCACGATCCGAAGCTTGCCGATGGTCGCACGATCGCCGACCTGTCGGCCGCCGAACTTCCGGCATCGGTTCCCAATCTTTCTGACGCGTTGGGGGCCTGCGAGGGCATCAAGGTGAATATCGAGATCAAGAACGACCCCACCGAGTCCGACTTTGATGAAACCCGGTCGCTGGTGGAGCCCGTCATGGAGGTCGCGCTCGCCCTAATGAATCCGGCTGATGTGCTGATCTCGTCGTTCGACTATCCAACCGTGAATCGGGTTCGCGAGCTCCAAGCAGCCAGCGGAGCGGATTCTTCGTCGGCATGGCTCGATACCGCACTGCTGTTCTGGACCGAAGAAGACCTCGCCGATGTCGTAGCCGAAGCAGTGGCCGGCCAACACCGCTCGATCAATGCGTTCGACCATCTCGTTACCGCAGAGTTGGTGAAACAGGCTCATGACGCTGGTCTCGAAGTCAACGTATGGACGGTCGATGATCCAGGCCGGATGGCCGAACTCGTCGGTTTCGGCGTGGATGGCATTGTTACCAACGATCCTGAAACAGCACGACAGGTCGTCGATGGTCGATAGAGTCGGGCTCTGTTGCTGACTTATTCGGCGTTGCTGGGTTATTCGGCGGGACTGTCGACCGGCATGACGAGATCGAGAATGTTGGGTGAATGCCCGATTTCGAGCTGCTCGACGTCGCCGAGGTAGTCGCCGTCGAGCTGATACGGAAACGGCCGATGGGCCTTCACCGTCACGGCACTGACGTCGGGCCGGTAGTCGACCGCCTTGTTGTTGCGGAGCGTTGTGCCGTCCCGAAGCGCCGCTGTAGCGATACGGGCGAGCGGAAGTATTTTCAAATGCGGCACGGTGATGACAGTGAGCGGGCGGTCGAGCGTTGCATCGGGGGCGACATCGAACGGGCGGGTGCCGAGATAGGTATAGGGGTTGGTGTTGAGAAACAGCGCAAAGGACGCGTCGATCTCGCGAACTCCGTCAACCTCGGCCTCGTGAATGACGTTGAATGCCGCATTCGACCGGTCGTAGTGGCGAACCCACGTATCGGCAGCGGCGTACATAAAGAGGGGGTGTCCGGCGTAGCGCTTGAGCGATCCACGCTTCTCGACCTGCTCAACCACCGCAGCGTCGAATCCAATGCCGCAGTGGAAGAG
>CALGZB010000199.1 GCA_937934655.1 uncultured Acidimicrobiales bacterium
GCCAGAAACGACTCGCCGTGCGACCGGTTGTGTAGATCGGGAAACATCACGGCCACACCCGACTGCGGGTCGTCGTCTTTCGTGATGTGCGTGGCCATTCCGTAGAAGGTTTCGGAACGCAGGAACCAGCCCCACTTGGGCCGAGCGTTCCAGCGAAGGGTGAGGTGATCGGCAAGTTCACTGTGCGTATCGAATGTGCTGAACATGAGGTTGCGACTTCCGCCCTCTGGGTTAAAACCAGCGGCCACCGCAATTGCCTCGATCAGCGTCGACTTTCCCGACCCGTTGTCGCCGGCAAGAACGGTGATAGCGCCAAACTTCAATCGCTCGACCGTCTGCACCACCGCCAGGTCGTAGAAGTACGGGCGCCCGGTCTCGCCCGGCTCGGTCGCCATTTCTGAGGCCTGGTCGCTCTCGCCAGAATCACCGTCTCCAGAATCACCGCCGTCGGTTGTGACCTTGTCCTTGTACCAGTCGGGAAAGTCATCGGGATCAAACTCACCGGCCGGCTCCTCGCCAGACTCAGGCTCGTCGACAACCTCATCGGCCTCGGGCTCGGTAAAGGCCACAGAGGCAAGAAACGGCGCGTTCATCACCACCCGGTCTACCCCAGAAACCCATCACCCCAATCGCAATCCCATCGCAACGCCATCTCAACGCCATCGCAAACTCTCCCGCCAACCACCCAAAGTGACACCCCAACCACAAAACGCCCTCCACCTGGCACCAAACCCACCCTTTGGTTCCAGGCACCAGGGTTTTGGTTCCACCAGGGTTGAGACTGCGAGGGATGATACTGGGGGCGGGCTGTTGGTTTGTGGGGCTGACGGTCAAGGCGGAGCGCGGTTAGGGTCCCTGGATGGGATTTTCGGAACGGCTTACGGCGGTTGAAGTTCATGCTGAAGGCGAGCCCGGCCGAGTCATCACCGGCGGTGTCGACAATCCGCCCGGCGACACCATGCTGGCGAAAGCGCAATGGATGGAGGCCAACGCCGACCACATCCGCCTCCGCATGCTTCGTGAACCCAACGGCTACCCCGGCCTGTGCTGCAACATCTTGATCCCGCCCACCGACCCTCGGGCCGACGCCGGATACATCATCATGGAGCAGACCGAATACCCGCCGATGTCGGGCAGCAACACCATGTGTGTGGCGACGGTTCTGCTCGAAACCGGCATCCTTCCGATGATCGAGCCGGTCACCGAACTCACCCTCGAATCACCCGCTGGCCTCATCGGCATCCGAGCCGATTGCGCGAACGGCAAAGTCACCCGGGTCACCTTTCGCAACGTGCCAGCGTTCGCAATGGCACTCGACGTTCCCATCGACGTACCCGAGTTAGGCACGGTGTCGGTCGACATCGCCTGGGGCGGAATGTTCTTTGCCATCGCCAACGGCGACGACCTTGGGATCGACCTCTCCGCCGCCAACGGTGCCGAAATCGCTCGAGCCAGCGAAATGATTCGGGTCGCAACTGTCGAGCAACACCCAGTTACTCATCCGCTCGAGCGGTCGCTCACCGGACCGACGATTTCTCAGCTCACCGGCCGACCATCGGTCCCCGGGGCAACCCGCCGCAATGCCGTAACCGTCGCCACCGGTTCACTCGATTGGGATCGACCAACCACCTGGACCGGCGCACTCGACCGGTGCCCGTGCGGAACCGGCACCTCAGCCATCATGGCGGTGCTCCAGGCCAAAGGTGAGTTGGCAATCGGCGAGGAGTTCGTCCACGAAGGACCGCTCGGCACAACCTTCACCGGCCAGCTTCTCGAAACCACCAGCATCGGCGAGTTCACCGCCGTCGTACCCGAGGTTGGCGGACAAGCGTGGATTACGGGATTCAGCGAATACGTGCTGGACGATACCGAACCATTCCCGAAGGGGTTCACCATCGGCGACATCTGGCCCTGACGTGCTTTAGGCTCGCAGCCGTGAGTGCCGCCAAACAAAAAAGCGACGTCGACGACCCGTTGCTTCAGGTCGCCGAACAGATCCGCATTCCCCGCAATACCCACAGCCCCCTTTGGGCCGTGTTCCGCCGGGTGGGGATGGCAGTGGCCTTGGTGGTGTTCATTGCGCTCGTGGTGCTCTCGGGCCGAGATGGCTACATCGATGTCACCGGAGACACCATTGGCCTTCTCGATGCGATGTACTACGCGTCGGTCACCGTCACCACCACCGGCTATGGCGATATCACCGCGGTCAGTCAAGGGGCCCGACTCGCAACGATCATCCTCATCACCCCGGCAAGAATCCTGTTTCTCATCTTGGTGGTGGGCACCACCGTCGAAGTCCTCACTGAACAGTCTCGGCAGCTCTTAGCCGCCAAACGTTGGAGAAGAAGCGTGCAAGATCACATCGTTATCTGCGGATACGGCGCCACCGGCCATAGCGCGGCCGCCGATCTCATTGCCCGTGGCATCGACCCCGGCGATATCCTGGCAGTCGACACCGACGAAGCCTCGTTGGCCGACGCCAACGACGCTGGCATCGTGACCCTTCATGGCGATGCCAGCAAGCGAGCGGTGCTTCACAGTGCGGCCATCGACCGTGCTAAGGCCGTCATCGTTGCCCCAAATCGCGACGACACCGCAGTGCTCATCACCCTTACCGCTCGCGAGATTAACCCTTCGATCCATATTGTCGCAGCCGGCAAAGAGCAGGAGAATCTGCACCTACTCCGGCAAGGCGGCGCAGACGAAGTCATCGACGCCACCGCCGCCGTTGGCCGCATGCTTGGCTTAGGCACCCAATCCCCAGGTGCGGTGCAAGTTGTCGACGACATGCTCGATGCAGGAACCGGCCTTGAGCTGGTCCAGGTCGCTCCGTCAACTACCGACGGCAAACCAACGGTGCCCGACGGCGCAACGCTCTTGGCGGTCGTTCGGGATGAAGTGCGACTGCGCCCCGATCAACTCGCCGATCTCACCGTGCGATCCGATGATCGACTCATCGTCCTCCGCGAAGGGTAGGCCGACGAGGACTGGTTAGTCCTCGCGAAGTTCGGCGGCGGCTTCTTGCTTGCGATGTTTCCGGCCATCGTGAGCAATCCCGGCCACACCTGCGATCGCTCCAACGACAACACCGACCGAGGCAAAGTTGACGTATCCACCCCAGAACCCACCGTCGGAGTCCGAACCAAGGTCGTTAAGCGCTCTGATTATCCCACTCAACAAAAAGAGAAACACCACGACCGTGACTTTGCCTCGGCTTTTTGTGAGGTCGAGCTTGTTGGGGAAATACTCGGCGGAATTCCTGGCGACAACGCTCTTGATGAGCAGCCCCGAGGCGACCGCAAGAAACAAGAACGGGAGCGAGTAGGGCAACGCCGCAGCGCCCCCGATCCACAGCATCAGCCCGGTGAAGAAGTAGATGCCAAGAAACAGCATCTGAAACGCAACAGCGGATGCCTCGTACCAAACAAAGCGACTCCTCTCGTCGTTGTAAAACGGATGATCGAGATCCCCGATCCAGCGGATAACGCTGTCTGCTCCTCGACCGCTGGACTTGTCTTTGCCGCCGTCGTTGATGTTGGCGTTCGAGGTAAATGCGCTGCCCATAGGCTCGTTCTCTTTCATGATGAAACGGTGCTGGCGGATCGGTCGTTTGCGGAGCCAAACAAGATCTCAACGGTTGTGTCGAGCACACCTGCGATACGCAGGGCCAAAAAGACCGAGGGGCTGTAGTCGCCGCCTTCGATTGACACAACGGTTTGCCGGCTGACCTCAACCTCGGTGGCGAGTTGCGCCTGGGTGATGTCGGCCAGTCGACGGTATCGCCGCACATTGTTGCCAGCCTGCTCGGTGCTCATGAACTCAGTGTAAACATCGCTTGTCATGATGTCAAGTATCTTTTACATGATGACAAGCAGACTAGGCACGATCGTTGCCGATCTCTCCGGAGTGCACCGGCCTGCACTGTTGGGGCCGCAAGAACGGCCTGTGTAATGTCTGCCCATGGAAGCTCTCCCCGTGCAAATCCGGTTTTCGGATCCCGACCGCGACATGGTCGGAAGCGGCAGCATTGGTTCGCAGCGATTCCAACTCAAATCCCAAGGACCAAAGATCGGCTCAAAGATCACGGTCGCTGGCATGGCCGGTGATCGAGAGTTCACCCTTGAAGGCCGCACGAAAAACCTCATCACTCGCGACTTCGATCTCAATGGAAGTTGGGCGGGCTTGACCTTCGAATTGAACATCGAAGTCGATGGGCCGCGCTACCGAATTCAGGGTGAAGTCGACGGCGAAACCATTCGGTTGGTAGCGACGCACTCGCGAGACGGCGAGCTCCGCGCAAATGCGACCACACCGTCCACCGACCTGAGATTTCACGATTCAAACTTTGATTGGGCACTCGAAGGGACTGTCGAACGCTTCATCGATGCTGCCATCTATGCGGCGATACTGCCGTGCCTCTTACGGAGCCAAGAAGGCACCATCGATGGCTTCTCAATGGCGAGCCCCACCTAACACCTCAACTATCTCGTACTCCGAAACCAACCCGTCTACATTGCGAACATGACGCCAAATCACCCGACATCGCTTGATCGCAACGAGCGCCATGCCGGCTATTGGCCGTCGGCGTGGCCGGTTGAATGTGGCGGAAATCGTCGACAGAAGTCATCGCCCGGCCGCCTCGACGCCGCCCATGGCGAAGCGTCGGTAGTCACCAGTCGAAACGGGCGTTGGAACGTCATG
>CALGZB010000200.1 GCA_937934655.1 uncultured Acidimicrobiales bacterium
GATATCGGTCACCTCACAATCATGCCAGTTCCTCGGCCGTAGCAAAGAGCCGGTTCAACTTTTACGTTCGGTTCGCGTGCGACATAGTTACAGACATGTCTGACACCCTCACTCCTGAAGCAGCCGAAGAGTTCCGTGCCCAGTGCGCTGCTTTCATCGCTGAAAACGCGTTCAAACGTGACCGTAGCAACGACCCGCGCAGTGCAAAAAGCATGGCTTCTACCCAGAAGTTCCAGAAGGCACTCGCCGAGGCAGGACTCGCAGGACTGACCTACGACACCGAGTTCGGCGGCGCAGGGCTCACTCGAACCCACGACAAGATCTGGCGCGAGGAGTTCGGCAAGTCCGGAATGATGGGCATCGACCTCGTCATCAGTCACGGCATGTGTCTTCCTGTGCTCAATGAGTTCGGCTCTGAGGAACAGAAGAAGACCTATATGCCCAAGAACATCAGCGGCGAGGAAGTCTGGTGCCAGATGTTCTCCGAGCCGGGGGCCGGCAGCGATGTCGCCAGCCTTCAAACCAAAGCAGTCCTCGACGGCGAAGAGTGGGTCATCAACGGCCAGAAGGTCTGGACGACGCTCGCCCACCTTTGCGACTACGGAATTCTGATTGCTCGAACCGACCCCGACCAGGTGAAGCATGCCGGTCTGTCGATGTTCATCGTCGACATGAACGACCCCTCGGTCGAAATTCGGGCGATTCACCAGATCGATGGCGGCCAGCACTTCAACGAAGTGTTCTTCACCGACACGAAGATCCCGAAGGACAACCTGGTTGGCCCGATTCACGACGGCTGGCGCCTCGCCACGGCAATGCTCATGTACGAGCGTGTCGCTATCGGCAGTGGAGGTTCCGCCGGTGTTAGCCACCAAAGCACCGACAACCTCATCGCCGCAGCGCAGAACAACGGCAAGATCAGCGATCCAAACATTCGCCAAGAACTCATGAAGATGTACTGCGAAGAGACGGCAAAGAGCCTCGTGGCTATTCAAACCCGAGCTCAGCTCAAAGCGGGCAAAACACCAGGACCGGGCGGGTCGCTCGGCAAGCTCCATGGCGCCGTCATCGCCGAGATGTACCGCAACCTTTCGCTCGAGATCGTCGGGGCGAGCGCCGTCGCTTGGGATCCGAGCACCGAAGGCGGCGACAAGTGGTCGATGGGAGCCCTCAACACCTTCCAGAGCTCCATCGCTGGCGGAACCAACGAAATCCAGCGCAACATCATCGGCGACCGGGTACTCGGGCTTCCCCGTGAACCATCGGTCGATAAGGGAGTGCCGTTCTCCCAGCTCAAGGTCGGGACCCAAGAGTCGGCTTGACCGAACCTTGGAGTTTTGAGGGGCAAGCCCAAGTCGTTCACGAGGAACGTGTCCTCGGCACCGTTCGGGTTTCACTTGGCCCTCCAGCCGAGGGATCCGAACGGCCTTGGGACGGCCACATCATTGGGTCTGATTACCTGATGTGGGGCATGAACCATAAGAAGGTGGTGCTCATCTTGCCCTCAGAAGAGCGCTTCCACTGCGTGGTTTTGGCTTCTGGAAAGCTCCGCGGATTGCCAGCGCCGCCCTAATTTGCGCCTGATCCTTTCGGCTCTGAAAACGTAATGTTCTTTACATAGTCGTAACGGTGATGCAATCTTGTGGTGTGACGGCAGTAGTGTTGATGCCGCGATGAGCGGCGTAATGAACTCCAAAAGTTCCGGGGGATTCTCCCGAACCGTGATGTCGCGTATCGCGTCGATCATCAACCCCGATATCGGAAAGACTCGGTTCTTCGATGGCGCCGCAGGCCAACTTTCGCTCCTGGCGGTGATGTTCGGGTTCTACCTCGGCGTCCGCGGTATTACCCATGCGTCGGAAGACCTTGCGCTGGCAAACGCCTATGACATCTTGAAGTTCGAGGCCAATCTTGGCATCGCGTGGGAACAAAAGATCCAACAACAGCTCCTCGACCGCTCCAACCTGATGGCATTCTTCAACTGGTTCTATGCCTGGACGTACTGGCCGGTGTTAGCCGGATCGCTGATTCTGCTGTGGTGGCGCGATCGCCACCGCTACCTCCTGTTTCGCGACGCATTGATCTTTTCGGGCGCAATTGGCCTGGTGATCTTCACCTTCTACCCGGTTGCTCCGCCGCGGTTCCTCGACGGCTTTGTCGATACGGTCAGCGCAACGTCACGTCACGTCATTGCGCACCCGAGCGCCCTCATCAACCCGTTTGCGGCACTCCCGAGTTTCCACGTCGGTTGGCACACACTGTCGGCGCTCATGATTGCCTCGATGGTTTCGTCGAAGCCACTTCGAGTCCTGATCATGACGCCTTCGGCCATCATGGCCGTCACCGTGATCGTTACCGCAAACCACTACATCGTCGATGCTGCCCTTGGTCTGATCCTGTCCATTTCGGGACTGCTAGCGATCAAGCAGTTCCGCAAGGCACCGCCCGCCAGCGGCGACAACGAGCAATCCACGGTGAACGAACCGGTCCCGGCATAGCGACACTGGTCCCCCAGTTCTATGCTGCTGGCCTGTGACGCAACCTGCTATCTGGGGCGTATGCGGCGGAAGTGGTTCGGGTAAAACCACGCTGGCTCGCTCTCTGTATGAGCGACTCGGCGACCGAGCCGGTTTTGTTGCTATCGACTCGTATTACAAAGACTTGGGACACCTCTCGCTCGCCGAGCGCAACGAGGTCAACTTCGATCACCCCGACAGTCTCGATCTCGATCTCTTTGTGGAGCATCTCGATGTTCTGCGGCGGGGCGAGTCGGTGGAAGTCCCCCGGTATGACTTCAGTGTGCACAGTCGGTCCGAGGGCACCGATCTACTCAGCCCCGTCGACGTCATCATCACCGAGGGCATCTTGTTGCTTGCTGACGAGCGAATACGTGACCGGCTCGACGTCGCGATCTTCCTCGACGTCGATGCAACACTCCGATTAGAGCGCCGCGTGGCACGCGACGTCGCCGAGCGGGGGCGCACCGAGGAAGGTGTACGACAGGTATTCGCCTCGGTCGTACAACCCATGGAAGAGCTCTTCGTGTTGCCGATGAGCGAACACGCCGATGTGGTTCTCGAGCATCCGTTCGATCTTGACGACGCAACCAGCCGGCTCCTGACCGCTCACGCCCCAGCCGAATCTGAATGAACTCGACCCTGGAGCCAACCGGGGACCGCCGTTTGCCGCGCGGAATCAGGGCGATTCTTCTGGCCAACTTCGCCAGCACCTTCGCGTACCTTGGCATCATTACCTTTGCTGGTGATCAGGTTTTCTCGATCACCGGCCGCGAGCTCGATCTTGGGTTGCTGGGACTTGCCGCATTCGTGCCGATCTTCGTCTTCTCCCCCATCGCCGGGACCATGGTCGACCGGTTCGACCGTCGGTACATGTACGCCGGCGCCGTCGTCATCGAAGTATTCATTGCGCTCGGACTGTTTTTCTATGTCCGATCTGACCCCACATCCGCACTGCCGATCTTCGCTGGGGTAGCCGGCTACGGCATGGCCCGAGCGTTCGCTGCTCCAGCGAGTCGGGCGATGCCCATCGACCTTGCTCCTCCCGAGATTCTCGAGCGGGTCATCGCACTCAAGGCAATGGCGTTCCAGACCGGCGTTATCGCTGGCCCCGTGGTTGCAGGATTTGCTGCGGTCATCGCACCCGAGCTGCCATATCTCATCGGAACCGTGCTGCTCCTCATCGTCCTAGCGCTACTCACCCAGGTGCCGAAGCCACCGATCGAACAGCTCGGTACACCTGCCGGACCGATCCAAGCGTTCCGCGACGCAGCCGAAGGCATGCGCTACGTACGCAAGAACGAAATTGTATTCGGAGCGATCACCCTCGATCTCTTTGCGGTGCTACTTGGGGGCGCTACCGCCTTGCTCCCAGCCATTGCCGAGAAACACTTGGGCGTTGGCGAAATCGGTCTTGGATGGCTTCGAGCAGCCGACGGTATTGGTGCCGCATCCGTGTCGGCGCTGCTGTCCGTTCGGCCGCTGAGGCGCCGGGTCGGAAAGGTTCTTCTGTGGTCGATTGCCGTCTTTGGCCTCGCAACCATCGTGTTGGGCTTCACCCGAAACTATGTCGTGGCGTTCCTTGCGATTCTGGTGCTCAGCGGCTCCGACGCAATCAGCGTCTACATCAGGTCGAGCTTGGTACCGCTGGCGACCCCCGAAGTCATGCGGGGTCGCGTCATTGCACTCGAGAACGTCTTCATCGGCGGCTCGAACGAACTTGGTTCCCTCGAATCGGGTGTCGCTGCGCAGCTGATGGGACTGGTGTGGGCAGTGGTCACCGGGGGCGTCGGCACCATCGCCGTCGTTGCCCTGTGGTGGAAGTTCTTCCCAGCGTTACGCGACATCGACCGATTCGAGGACGTTCGCGTCCCGAATCCTTAGCTGTGCATCGTCGCAGCGACAAGCTGATGCCCGATTAGGATTTTGTTGCCGCATAGTTGATAAGCCGGGTCATAACCTCATCGTTGGACTTGTCGAGTGAGCCGCAATCGAACGGCGGCTGGGGGTCGTATTCGATCATCAGTTGCATCGCCATGGCGGCAATATCGTCGACCAGTAGTTCCGAAAGCCGCAAGGCCATGTCGATTCCCGACGACACACCGGCCGCGGTGATAATCCGCTGATCGAGATGCTCGACGACCCGTTTTCCGGTGGCCTGCGCACCCAACTCGTTCAGCTGGTCATAGGTGCTCCAGTGGGTCGACGCTTCGAGCCCATCGAGTAACCCTGCCGCCGCGAGGACCATCGATCCGGTACACACACTTGTGGTGAACCGAGTCGTGGGGTGCACACTGCGAATCCAGTCGTGCAGAGCACACGGTTCGAGCAAGTCATCGGTGCCGATGCCTCCCGGGATCACGATGACATCGGGGTTCGGTACCTCTTCGAACGTGGCGTCGACGGTGAGACCGAGGAAGCCGTTATCGGCTCGTACTTCCCCTTTCTCGGAGCCCACAAACGTAACGGTGGTTTCGGGTAGGCGTTGCAGGACCTCATAGGGGCCTATGGCGTCGAGTGCGGTCAGGCGGTCAAAAAGTGCGATGGCTATGTGCATGGAATTCCCTTTCAGGAGGTAGTGACTTCCCTGTTCAGGAAGAGGTTTAGGAGGAAGAAGTTTGGGAGGAAGACGAGAACTGGCGGCGGTATGCATCCGGTGAGATCTCGAGGCGGCGATGAAAAGCGCGCCGAAGGGTTTCGGTTGTTCCAAACCCGCACCTCGCGGCAACCGCCTCTAGGCCAACCGAGTCGGTCTCAAGGATCTGCCTCGCAGCTTCGACACGAAGCCGTTCGATGTGGCGTCCAACCGGTTCGCCGATCTCGCTGCGAAACCGGCGGGTGAAGTGTCGACTCGACAATCCAACTCGCTCGGCGAGGGCGTCGACCGAAAGGTCGCCCGCCAGCTCATCGTGGATGATCTCACATGCCAGTCGGATCGGAGCTGCCTCGGCCGACTTGCTCCATACCGGGGCCGCGAACTGGCTCTGACCGCCAGGCCGATGGAGGTACACCACCAGGTATCTGGCGACGATTCGAGCGACCTCCGGACCAAGATCGTGTTCGACGAGAGCCAGCGCGAGGTCTATTCCTGCGGTCACCCCTGCCGACGTCCAAAGTCCGTCGTCGAAGATGTAGATGGGGTCGGGGTCAACGGTGATATTTGGGTACTGCTGAGCAAGCTCGCCTGCTCGGCTCCAATGAGTCGTGACCCGCTTGTGATCGCACAGGCCTGCGGCAGCAGCAAGAAAGGTACCGGTACAAATGGTGGCGACCCGTTGGGCACCAGCTGCATGCTGACCAAGCCATGCGACGAGTTCTGGGTGTGAAGCATCGACGGCCCCGTCGCCGCCAGGGATTACCAGGGTATGAATTGGTTCGCTGATGTCCGATAGCGCGTAGGGAGCGTATATCGCCATGCCGCTTTCGGCGACCACTGGGCCCGACGCAGTGGCAGCGATGACCAGTTCGTATCCCGGCTCGTTCCGACCGAGGCCCTCAACGACCCGTGAGGCCGTCGCAAAGACTTCGTGAGGTCCGGTGAGATCGAGCGGCTGTATTCCCGGGAACGTCGTGAAGACGATTGTGCGACCTGCCATAGGTCCAGTAGAGCGCCCGCACCCTTATGGCGTCAACGACATAGATCCCACAGATTCAGCCATCGGTTGGTTTGGCTGGCCACCACGGCGAGAATCGGAACAACAAACCAATAACTGCAAAGAGCACGAGACCAACCCCGAGGAGCTCAAGGCCGCTGGCACCGCCTTGGTCGTTGGCGGTAAGCACAGCGCCTTCAGCGGTTGGATCATAAAAGAACTCGTACCCGGCCTCTTGGATACCGTCGCCGTCGTCGTTCTCGATCATGAAGAACACCAGATACTGACCTTCGCCGGGAAGCGACTGGAGCACGTCGGCACGAATGGTGAACTCGTCGACGAGCTCGGTTTCGCTCAGGTAGCCCTGGAGGAGCTCGCCGTTGCTGTCGCGAAGATCGATGTTGATATCGGCGCCCGGTTTGATGGGGTCGATGAACTGCAGTCGAACCTCGCTGAAGGGACCAGACAGCAGACCGACCGCCGGAACCGCTGCCGACAGGCTGCTATGGGCACCAACTGGGGAAGCGCTCGACGCGAGCACACCCGTTGCAAGAAGCACCGCAACAAGGAAGCCAAGGAGAACGTGCAGGGACCGAAACGGGCTAGGAGAACGCATTTGCAGTAACCGTACTGACGCTGAAGCGGAAGCTGGGGTCAGTAGCGGAAGTGTCGGATTCGTTCGCCCCGCTCACCGATAAGTGAGAGCGACTGAATTCCCAGCTCGAGGTGGTCCTCGGCGAAGTTTTTCGTCACCATCGCATCGCTCTTTTGGGTCTTTACGCCATCGGGAGTCATTGGGAGATCCGATACGAGAAGCAGCGCACCACGGGCGATCTGGTTGGCGTGGCCAACGGCAAAGACCGTGGCGGTCTCCATATCAATAGCCAGCGCCGACATCTCACGAAGTTCATCTTTGAACTCCTCATCGTGCTCCCACACCCGACGGTTGCTGGTGTAGACGGTTCCGGTTCGGTATTCGAACCCGGCTTCGACGATGCGTTCGGAAACAAACTTATGCAGCTTGAACGAGGGCAGAGCGGGAACGAGCTTGGGGAGATAGTGATCGCTGGTTCCATCGCCACGAATGGCGCCGATTGGCAGCACAAAGTGGCCGATTTCGCTCGAGTCCTTTAACCCGCCGCATTTGCCGAGGAACAGCACGCCTTCGGGCATTCGAGCCGAAAGAAGATCCATGATGGTCGCAGCGTTGGCCGAACCCATCCCGAAGTTGACCATCGTGAGACCGTCGGCATTTGTGGCCGCCTGGAAGGTCCGGTCGAGGCCCTTGATCTCAACATCAAACTTCTCGGCGAAGGCTTCGAGATAGCTCTTGAAGTTGGTGAGGAGGATGTAGTCGCCGAACTCGTCGACTTCCATACCCGTGTAGCGGGGCAGCCAGTCCTTTGTGATTTCGAGTTTACTTACCATGAGTAGACGTTAGTGCAGAGTCCCGGGCCTTTCATCGGTCGGTGGTCACCCCGTTCTCATTTCTCCCATTTCCAGGAAATAGTCGCCGGGAGTGACCCACTATTGCGGGAACGGCACGCGTAGGATTTCCCAATGACAAGAAACAAGATTCTCGGAAGCCTTGGCGGGCTTGTTGTACTGGCCGTTCTTGCGATCGTGGTGTTCTTTGCGTTCATTCGCAGTGACGCTCCCGAAGAGTTCGAGCTTCGCTCGGCCGATGACATCGCCGAAGCTGACGCCGCCGCTTCTGGCGATGAAGCCGAAGCAGATACCCCCACAGAGGAGGCCGAGGAAGCAAGCGACGAAGTAGCTGACGAAGCTGCCGGCGTTGAGGGAACGTGGACCGCAGGACCCGAATCAGCCGCCGGTTACCGGGTTGTTGAAGACTTTGCCAGCGGGCTCAAGGACTTCGAGGCGGTGGGCCGCACAAACACCATCGACGGGTTCCTCACCATCGATGGCACCACCGTTACCGATGCGACCTTCGAGGTCGACATCGCCACTATCACCAGCGACAGCGGCACTCGAGACAACCAGTTCAGCGGCCCCATCATGAACGCCGAAGAGTTCCCTACGGCAAAGTTCGTGCTCACCAGTCCCATCGAACTCGACGTGATCCCGGGCGAGGCCACGCCGGTAAGCACCACCGCCACTGGTGACCTCACACTGCGAGGCGTTACCCAGTCGGTCGAGGTTGCCATCGATGCCCAGGTTGTCGGCGGCGAGATCGAGGTTGTGGGCAGCATCGACGTGCTGTTCTCCGACTTCGAGATCGATAATCCATCGAACCCGGCGGTTTCGGTACGTGATGAGGGCAAGGTCGAGTTTCAGCTCATCTTCGTGAGGTAGCCAACTAACCTCCGACCTATGAGCAAAAACATTCGCATCGTCGGGCTTGCCATCATTGGGCTGGTCGTCGGACTGGTGGCCGTTTTCCTGCTCACCCGCGCCGATGCTCCTGACGCGTTCGAGCTCAGTAGCGACGACACCGACAATGCTGCGGGTACCGACAGCGCAGAGAGCGGCGAGGCCACCGAACCAACAGTCGTCGACAGCATCGACGGCTCGTGGACTATCGATAGTGGCTCGCAAGCCGGCTACCGAGTTGTCGAGGATTTCGCCGGCGGACTTCAAGACTTCGAAGCCGTCGGCCGCGGGAGCGATATCGAAGGCTCGATCACCATCGAAGGCACGACGATTTCGGTCGCGAGCTTCGAGGTACAGATCGCCACGATCACGAGCGATGACGACTTGCGGGACAGCAAGTTCCGCGGCGACATCATGAGCGCCGATGAGTTCCCTACCGCCAAGTTCGTACTCACCGAACCCATCGAGCTCGGAACGTCGCCAGAATCCGGCACACCGGTGTCCACCACCGCGATGGGCGATCTCACGCTGCGTGGGGTCACCAACAGCGTTCCGGTAACCATCGATGCCCAACTCACCGGTGGCCGCATCGAAATCGTCGGCTCGATCGACGTGCTCTTCAGCGACTACAGCATCACCAACCCCTCGATCGAACGGATCATCTCGGTCCGCGACGAGGGCAAGGTCGAGTTCCAACTCTTCCTAACCAACTAAACCCAAACCCCAAACATCCCGTTCTGGTCGAAAAACTGGCTGCCCCAGCAGCCAGTTTTTCGACCAGTTCGAGGTTTTTAGTCGAGGAGGGCGTCGCCTCTTACTCGTTGGCGTTCGGCGTCTTGGTGTTCTTGGAGCACCCGGCCGAAGAGTTGTTGCGTGCGATCGACCCGACCGATCACGGCGTCCTGCTCGGTATAGGCGAAGATCGCTGCGTGACGGGGACACGAGTCGTCGGCGACCCGAGTGACCCGGTGGAGCGAATACCTGCCCCGAAAGATCTGAAGATCACTTGGTCGAAGGTCGAGCGAAACGACGCCGGTGGAACCGCCACCGAGCACATTGCCGATCGCGTCAAACCCTTCATCGTCAGCCGACCGGATGGCTGGCACGTACTCGAACAGTCCGCCCTCGTCAGCCTCCTCGACCAACACCGTCACGGCGAAGTCGTTGGTGTCGAAGTGCCAGGTGAACTGTTGCCCGGGGTCAAGGATGTTGGCGGTGAGCCCGGCGAGTGGGTCGGCGTAGCAATACAACGCGGGAACCTCGAGACAGTCGGCGAGGAACCGTGCCACCTGTGGAGCCCGGAACAGCACATCGGTGACACACGAAGAATCCCAGGCATCACCAGGAATGAACCCACTCGATCGCTCGATGAAGGTGTTCACCGGGTGATCGGGCGGGTACTCGGTGGTCAGCTCAGTATGAAAGTACGGATTGATGTCCTGCTTCGAGAAGTGGGTCTGCGATTTCCGTTCGCGGATCTCGCGCCCCATAACCGTGAGCGCCTCGGGCCGCACGAAGTCTTTGTTGAGCGAACAGCCGGATTCTCGAAGCTGGGCACGGGCCGCCTCGACCGCCGCCAAATACCCGGGGCTCTCGGGTGCGTTCAACGGATATCGATCGGTGTCGATGATCTCTTCGAGACCGAACTCCCCAAGACCAAACCCCATCGCTACTTCTCCCAATGAGGGACCCAGTCGCCCTCGAGACGCATCGAGAGATCCGAATCGTCCTCGATTCGTTTGGCGACGTGGAGTTCGCCGGCATCGCTTCCGTACCGATCGGCGGCCTGCTGGAACATCTCCTTCGCCTTCATGGTCATATCGAGTGAGGCGCCAACGTTGGCCGAGAGCTCCTCGACCAATCCGAGATCCTTCAGGCAAAGGTCGAGGCTGAACGACGGGTCGTAGTGACCGGCGAAGATCGAAGGGGCATCGTGGCGGGCAACAAAAGAGTCGCCGACACTCTCCTTGATCGCATACCAAAGCGTGTCGAGCTCGACGCCGTTTGCCATACCCAAGGCGAACCCCTCGGCAAGCGTCGCTGCATGCACAAACCACAGCTGATTGGTGACCAACTTGGTGACGTTGCCGGTGCCTCGTGGCCCACACTCGATCACAAGACCGAGGTGATTGAGCACCGGCTTCACTCGGGCAACGCTTTCGTCATCGCCACCGAGGAAGAGCGTGAGCTTTCCGTTGCGTGCGCCATCGACCGCGCCAGTAACAGGAGAGTCGACCACCGACACACCATCGGGAGCTTCGCCGGCGAGTTGTTCGACGAGCTCCTTGCGGTTGGTGGTGAGGTCGACCCAGATCGACCCGGCGTTCATTGCTGCGAGGGCCCCATCGACGCCGCTCATGACGCTGATGACATGGTCGGGACGAGGAAGCGAGGTGAGGAGAAGGTCGCACCACGCAGCCGCATCGGTAGCCGAAGCAGCTGCAGAAGCACCGTGGCTCACCGCAGCATCGAGCGCCGGTTGGTCGATGTCGAAGGCCTGGATCTCGTAACCCGCCTCGCTAAGCCGTTTACACATCGGCCCACCCATATTTCCGAGTCCCACGAAACCAATTCGAGGTTGGCCGCCGTTGTTGTTCTCGGTCATTCGGTGCCTTGTGCTTTCGTTCGTCGCTGAGGCTGAATAGCGCGAACGTACCGAGCGGCCAGCCCCTGAACAAGTATTCGGCCCCTCCACGAAGGCCGATTACCGCTGTGTAAGAACCCAACAAGATCCGTGTGCAAACACGACCCATCGACCGACTCCGGGTTCATATGAGCGAATGAGGAAAAGATTTACCAACTTTTGCTTAGGTCATCGGACCTACCGCCGATGGGCCAAAACACCTACTTACAAGGCGGTAAGAGAAATGGCTAGGAAACACCAACAACAAAACACCAATCAACGCATGACGATGAGACGGCGGTTAGCGCCGCTGATCATGCTTGTCTCGCTCGTTGGGCTACTCGGACTGGCGAGTCCGTCGGCGAGCGCAGGCGACGTGCCGAGCGAGCCGGACAGATCACGACCATCGAGTGTGCGCAACCTCGAGGTAGAAGCCGGCGACATGACGCTCACCGTTCGGTGGGATGCGCCCGAGCGCAGCGGCCCCGGGGGAATCAAGAGCTACTCGGTCAGCGCGTACGCCCTCTACGGACCAGGTCCTGGCGGGCCGGCGACTTTGGCAACTCTCGCCAACGACTCCAACCAGCGTCGGGTGCAAGAGAACCTGACGTGCAGCACCCAACCCAGCGAACGGACGTGCACGCTTCGTGGACTCGAAAACGAGACCACCTACAACGTTGAAGTCTTCGCGATCAACCGTCGTGGCGCTGGGCCATCGGTTCAAACCACCGGTACACCGATGGCAGCAGCGCAACCACGCCGCATCGTCGTCGAGGCGTATGGCGAACGCGGTGAGGAGGAATTCGAAGTCCGGATCGGCACCACCGTTATAGGGGAGGCCACCACAACCACCGAGTACGAGCGTTACGAGTTCGAAGCAGCCGCTGACCTCACCGGCCCCGTCACTGTCGCCTTCACGAACGACTACTACGACGGCTGGCAGTTCGACCGGAACCTCTGGGTCAATTGGGTGGGGATCGGACAGCTGCAGCCCCGGTATGACGACTACGACAAAGATGACGACTATGACAGGGATGATGACAAGGATGACGAGGGCTACGACTACGCCGAAACAGCAAGCGCCGTCGCACCTCGCCATGGGCGTCCCGGTGGCCCCGGTGCCGATAGTCGGTTGTTCAAGATTCACTCCGATCAACCAAACGTTTACTCGGAGGGCGCCTGGACGAACGGCGACGGCTGTTCACCCGGCTTCAAGAAGAGCAAACGAATCACCTGCGGCGGCATCTTCACG
>CALGZB010000201.1 GCA_937934655.1 uncultured Acidimicrobiales bacterium
GTCGGGTCTGAGGCTCCGGTCGAGTAGTGCCGAAACTGGCGCTTCAATCGTGTGGAGCAAGGCCTCAATCCGTCCACGCAGTCGCTCCCAGATGGCGGCGCTCTCGTCTACCGCAATACGTTGAGTCTCAGCGGTTGATCCCTCTTCGATTTCGCCTGATTCAACCTGCTCAGTATTGCTTTTCTGCACCTCCATTGTGTCGGCCGATTGTTCGACTGACTTAAATAACATCCGTGATCGGTTGTTTGGGCAGGAGATCAGCGCAAATGGGGTCCAGGCCCCAGTGGGCGGGCCATGGGCGAGGGTGCCTCGAATGGGCTGCTACTGAAGACAGAATCCTTCGTAGCCGTTGGCCGCAATTTCGTCACACTTCTTTGCATAGGCCGGAAAACCCACGAGCGGCATAAAGACTCGTGGTTTGCCCGGAATGTTGTCACCCAGGTACCAGCTGTTGCAGGTCGGGAAGAGGGTGCTGTTCGCTACATCGTTGACGTGGACGACCCAGGATTCGACCGCCTGAGGTTCTGCTTCGATAGTCGAGAATCCGTTGGCGTCGATGTAGGTGAGCAGATCGGTGATCCAGTTCACGTGCTGCTCGATGCCGGTGATCAAGTTGGCGAGTACCGATGGGCTCCCAGGGCCGGTGATCGTGAAGAGGTTGGGAAACCCCTCGACGGCCAAGCCGAGGTAGGTCGCTGGTCCGGCTTCCCACGCCTTCGACAACGCAACGCCGTTCCGTCCGACCGGATCGATCTTGAGAATCGAGCCGGTCATGGCATCGAACCCGGTGGCGAAGACGATGGCATCGAGCTCATACAGGTGGCCATCGACCACAATCCCGCCTGGCTCGATTCGTTCAATGGGGGAGTCGGCGATGCTTACTAGCGACACGTTCGGTCGGTTGAATGCCTCGTAATAGCCGGTGTCGAAGCACAGTCGCTTGCAGCCGATGATGGTGGTTGGGCAGAGCAGCTCGGCGACGGCCGGGTCGTCGATGGTTTCCCGGATCTTGTTTCGAACAAACTCGGCGGCGTATTCGTTGGATTCGGCCGACAAAATGTGGTCCACGTAGGAGCGCAGAAACGACCAGCTGCCCTTCTGCCAGCGCTCTTCGTAGCGTTGGGCGCGGTGGTCGGCCGATACGCGGTCGGCGTGTTCCGGGCCTCGTGGATCCAACACCCCGAACGCACTGCTCTCGTTCCAGTCTTGAGTTCGGAAGTCGGCGTAGTTTGCCTTGACCTCCGCTTCGATAATCGGGTCGAGCGGTTCGTTGCGGGCGGGCACCGTGTACGCAGGCGTCCGCTGAAACACGGTGAGGTGGTCGGCTTGCTCAGCGATGAGGGGAATCGACTGGATGCCGGACGAGCCCGTGCCGATGACGGCCACTCGCTTGCCACTGAAATCCACGCCTTCGTGGGGCCACTCGGCGGTGTGATAGGTGGTGCCGGCGAAGGAGTCGCGGCCGTCGATCTTCGGCGTATTGGCCGACGACAGACAACCGGTTGCCATGATCACAAAGCGACTCTGCACTGCTTCGCTGGCTAGCGCATCGGGCGATGCTGTGGGAACAGGTGCGGTCGTGGTGGTCCAGAGTTCGGAGCGCTCATCAAACACCGCGCCCTGGACTCGCGTCTCGAAAGTGATGCCGGTGCGAAGGTCGAAGCGGTCGACGACATGCTCCACATAGGCGAGGATTTCGGCCTGGCTGGCGAACTTCTCGGTCCATTTCCAGTCCTGCTGTAACGAGTCGTCAAACTGGTAGCTGTACTCAAGACTGTGAACATCGCACCGGGCCCCCGGGTACCGGTTCCAATACCAGGTACCACCGGGACCAGCCCCTGCCTCAAAGACGCGGTAGCTGAGACCCAGCTGCTTCGCCCGGTACGACATGTAGATTCCTGCAAACCCAGCCCCGATGATCACCAGGTCGACCGTTTCGATCGGTGGTTCGCTGGAGGGAGCAGAGCGAGACGCTGGTTCAGAGGTCACCGGGGGAGCATGCCACGGGTTGCTGGGCGCACAAATTTGCGACACGAAACTAGAACGAGTTCTCACTCGGAATCTATGGTGGTCGGATGAGCGAAACCGCCACCCAGATCCCCCATGTCGATTACCTCGTGCTCGGCGACTCGCCGCATCTCGTTGCGAATGAATGCTCGAGCTGTGGTAGCCGCTACTTCGACCGTCGCAACGCGTGCGCGTCGTGCTTTGGCACCGATTTCACCAAGGTTGATATCTCGCCCGACGGCGAGGTCACAGCGTTTACGATCGTGGCGTTCGCTGCCCCCGGCGTACCCACCCCGTTTGTCGCTGCGGTCATCGACTGCGACGGAACGCAGGTGCGCGGAAACGTGATCAACTGCGAACCCGATGCCGAGCATGTGAGCCTTGGTATGAAGGTAAAGCTCGCGACCTACTCGCTCGGAACCGACGGCGCCGGAACTGAAGCAATCGGCTTCGGGTTCGAACCCGTCTAGCCGCCGCAGAACTCACACAGCACCGAAGTCCAGTAACTCAGCCCAGAACCAAAACCCGGCATCACGCCAACCCCGAAACGAGACACCACCATGGCAAGCGACGACATCTACATCCTCGGCATCAACATGACGAAGTTTGGGAAACACCCCGACAAGGACTCCGTCGACTTGGGCGCCGAGGCCGCAATGGCGGCACTTGCTGATGGCGGCGTCACCATGGCCGACATGGGCATTCTCGCTGCCGGGAACCTTCTCGGTTCGCCGGGCTTTGGCCAGAGCCTGCAGAAGCAGATCGGCCAGACCGGAATACCCGTGTACAACGTCGCCAACGCTTGTGCCACCGGTGCAACGGCTCTCCGCACCGTCGTTATGGCCATCAAAGCCGGCGAGTGCGACATGGGCCTCGCCGTTGGCGTCGAGAAACTCTCTGGCGCTGGCCTTCTTGGTGGCGGCGGGAAAAAGAAGTCCGACGACGATACCTGGACCCCTGATGGTCGTTTCGGTGCAGTGTCGTCCACCGATGGTCGCATCGGCACCCAGAACATGCCGGGCGTCTTTGCTCAGGTCGGGATGGAGTACGGCCACAAATACGGCGGTACGAGCTTCGAGCTGTTTGCTCGGATCAGCGAGAAAAACCACAACCATTCGGTGCTCAACCCGCTAGCCGCCTACTCCAAGGCCATGCCGCTCGAGCAGATTATGGGCGACATGATGATCGCTTACCCCAACACCCGTCCAATGTGTTCGGCTAATTGCGATGGCGGCGCTGCGGCGGTGCTGGTTTCCGGCGAGAAGCTCAAGAGCCTGTCCGACGAGCAACAACGTCGTGCCGTAAAGATTCGAGCGTCGGTGCTTACGAGCGACCCGTGGCAGGACGGCTGCCAGGTTCTCCCCGATGTCAACACGCTCACCCGAATGGCGGCTACCCAGGCCTACGAGTCGGCATCGGTCGGTCCAGAAGACCTCGACCTTGTCGAGCTGCACGACTGCTTCGCTACCGCCGAGTTGGTGCACTACGACAACCTCATGCTTTGCGAAGAGGGCGGTGCCGTTGACTTCTTCGAGTCGGGCAAGCCGTTCCGCGACGGTGAGCGTCCGGTGAACGTGTCGGGCGGCCTGCAGTCAAAGGGCCACCCCATCTCGGCCACTGGCATCGCAAACGTTTGGGAAGTGTGCCACCACCTCCGCAACGAGGCCGGCGACCGTCAGATCGAAGGCGCCCGCATCGGGCTCGCGCACGTCATCGGCCTCGGCTCGGCGTGTGGCGTTCACATCCTCGAATCTTCTGCTGCGTAACGCTGCAACGTAACGCCCCCACCAAATCAACGATGATCAAAAAGGATCACGAATGAACCTCATGATGCTGCTCGAGATGGCGGCCTCAGGCTTCGGCGACCGAACAGCCGTCGGAAGTAACGACGGAACCGGCCTGACCTACCAACAGCTCTACGCCGAGGCAGGCGCCGCCGCCGAGCGTTTCGCCGCCGACGGCATCGACAACGTTGCCTTGGTCGATATCAGCAGCCCCGCTCTGCCTATCGCCCTCTTCGGGGCAGCGTGGGCCGGGAAGCCGTTTGTGCCGCTCAACTACCGCCTTACTCCGGTTGAGCTCGAAGCATTGGCAGCTCAGATCGCTCCGGCATCGGCGGTTGTCGGCGACCGGGCTGCCGCAACCTTCGGGTCTCCCGACGGTATGACAATCGTTGATCGAGATGACTTCCTTGTTGCAACGGCAAAGCGGGCCGAGGACGGTGCCCCTGAACCGTCATGGGGTATGGAAGCCGAAGACCTCGCCGTGCTGCTGTTCACCAGCGGCACTACTGGGGCCCCAAAGGCGGCCGTGATCCGGCACAAGCACCTGGTGAGCTACATCTTGATGTCGGTTGAGTTCATGGGCGCTGGCGACGATGAGGCAACCCTCGTCTCGGTTCCGCCATACCATATTGCTGGAATGGCGGCCCTTTGCAGCTCGATCTATGCCGGGCGTCGCATCGTGCAGCTCCCCAATTTTGACGCCGACACGTGGATCGATTTGGCCCGAGACGAGGCCATCACCCACGCCATGGTTGTACCCACCATGCTTGCTCGCATCGTCGAACGACTCGAAGAGCGTGGCGAGACCCTGCCAGCGCTGAGGGCACTGTCGTACGGCGGCGGAAAGATGCCCGCACCGGTCATCGAACGAGCCCTCGAGCTTCTCCCCGACACCAACTTCGTCAACGCGTACGGACTTACCGAAACCAGCTCGACCATCGCAATTCTTGGCCCCGATGATCATCGGGCCGCGATGGCCAGCGACGATCCGGCGATCCGGGCGCGCCTCGGCTCCGCCGGACAACCGTTACCGGCAATCGAAGTCTCGATCCGCGACGAGGCAGGTGCCGAGGTTGCCCCCGGAGTCAGCGGCGAAATTTGGGTGCGGGGCGAGCAGGTGTCGGGTGAGTACCTCGGCCTCGGAAGCCGCATCACTGAAGACGGATGGTTCCCCTCCAACGACGGCGGATCAATCGACGCCGACGGTTACCTCTTCGTCGAGGGACGTATCGACGACATCATCATTCGAGGTGGCGAAAACATCTCACCCGGCGAGATCGAAGCCGTTCTCGTTCGGCACCCTGACGTTCGCGAAGCAGCAGCAATCGGCATCCCCGACGTTCAGTGGGGCGAGACGATCGCCGCCGTGCTGGTGCTTGCCGACGGCGCAGACCTCAGCGACGACGAGGTCAAAACCTTGGTCACCAGCGAGCTCCGCTCATCTCGATCGCCCGACCACGTTGTGGTTGTGGACGAGTTGCCGTACAACGAAACAGGAAAGCTGTTGCGTCGGGTCCTTAAATCCGATCTCGCATACCTTTCAACGGAGAACGACCCCACTCAGAATGACCCCACTCGGAACAATTCCGCTGAGAACGATGAGGAGAACTAACCATGGCTGACGCTGTCGAAGAAGAGGTAGGCACCTGGATCGATGCCAACTACGACCCAGCGATGACGGTGGGCGAGTGGTGGCGAGTCGTCTTCGATGCCGGCTACTCGCACCCGAGCCTCCCCGAGAACGCCTATGGCAAGGGCTGGAGCCAGGCGATGGAAATGTCGGCCATGCGCACCTTCGCAGCGAAGGACGCCGTTGGACCCCCGCCGGGACTCGGCTACATGCTTGCCGCTCCGACAATCGCCGATCACGGGACCCCCGAACAGATCGAGCGCTACCTTCCCGCAATTCTCACCGGCGCTGAAGCCTGGTGTCAGCTGTTTTCCGAGCCAGGCGCCGGTTCTGACCTCGCCGGTCTTCAGACCAAGGGCGAGCAAGATGGCGACGAGTGGCACTTCACCGGACAAAAGGTTTGGACCTCGCAAGGCCACATCGCCGACATGGGGATGCTTGTCGCTCGCACCGATCCCGAGAAGCCAAAGCATCGTGGCCTCACCTACTTTGCCCTTCCGATGGATCAAGAGGGCGTCGAGGTCGTGCCGCTGAAAGAGATGACCGGACGGGCGTTCTTTAGCGAGGTCTTCATGGACCAAGCACGTTGCTCGAACGATGCGCTCCTCGGCGACCGCGGCGACGGTTGGCGGGTCGCCAACACCACCCTCGGATACGAACGCGCCCACATCGGTGGTGGTTCGGCGGGGTTCGCAGCGGTCAACGCTGGCACCAAGGCTGATGCCCGCGGCAAGATCTGTGGCGAGGTCGTAGCGTTTTCGAAGAAGAAGCGTGCTGGCGGAACCGCTCCCGGCGTCGGCATGAAGCTTTATGGCCGCTACCTCGAGCTCGCACAAGAGCTCGGACGTACCGAAGATCCGTTGTTCCGGCAGCAAGTTATGAAGCTCTACACGATGCTTCAGGTGAACCGGCTCAACATCCAACGTTCACGGGTAAAGAGTCAGCGCACCGGCGGCGAAGGCAACATCGCGAAGCTGTATGACGCTGAGATCCATCACGCGTTCCGCGAGCTCGGACTCACCACCGCAGGCGCCGATGGCATGCTGTCGGGCGAGTCGTCATCGACCGACCCAACCATTGCCGAACTCGCACTCTTTTCGCTGGCGCCATCGATCTATGGCGGCACCAACCAGATTCAGAAGAACATCATCGGCGAGCGGGTGCTTGGCCTTCCGAAAGAGCCGGGGCCCGACAAGAACACGCCGTACAACGAGCTTCCAAAGAACCAATAGCGGCTGGCTGGCGGCGATCACACAGAAGCCGCCGGCTCCACCTACTATTTCGGCGTGCGGTACATCACCCACTACGAGGTCCTGCAGATCCCGCATACGGCAACCGACGACGACGTTCGTCGAGCCTTTCGCGCACTCTCAAAGATGCATCATCCAGATGCAGGCGGAAACCGTGCTCGGTTCGAGCAGGTCGTAACCGCCCACCGAATTCTGGCCAGCTCCGAGCAGCGCCGGGCCTACGACGTGTACCTAGCGGAGCGAAACGACCAAGAGACTCGGGCACTCGCAGCCCGGCAGGAAGCCAGCCGGTATTACGACGACCGCAACGACCAGGTGTTTGTCGAGGAGGAGCTCTACGACGCTCCGTTTGAACATCCGGTTCGGCACTTTCTTGGCTACCTGGTTGTGCTTGTGGCGCTTCTGGCCGTGATCCTCGGGCCGGCTTGGATCGCTCTACGAACGAGCAATGACGATGATGTCGCGGCTGAGGCGGTGCCCGCAGTCGTCGAGGCGGTCGAGGATCGCCATAACGGCCTCGATGTTCCCCAGTCGTCGCTTCGATGGCTCGTGGCCTATCAGGCGCTCTCGGGGACTTCTCCGCTTACCACCGTCGAAGACAGTGTGGCGGTGTACAACACGTCACAACCGGGGGATCGGTGCGACGAGTTCACTCGCCCTCGGTATTGGTCGCTTCTTGCTCCGGACAGTCTCGATCTTGCGGTTATCCAGGATGCCCTCAACCACGACTTTGCCCGGGCCATCGCCGAGTGCAACAACTTCGACGACATTCTCCCGGCAATCACCGGCACGCTCATCGTCGATACCGCTACTCTCGCTGCCAGGTTCCGCAAGATAGAAGCCCTAGCCGACGAAGCCGTGTTCACCCCCGGCGGCGTCTAAACCCAGCTCTGAGCACAAAAGAACCTCAAGCGCTTCAACGAAGAGTAGATCTGCTGGGCCAAAGCTGTGCTGGGCCGTTAGCCGCGTTTCACCGGCAGGAACATCGGGCCGCGCAGGGTGGCGGAGTCTTTCCATTCCACCGCATCGGTGTCGATGGTGTAATCGCCGAAGCTCTCAAGGATGGCCCCGAGACCAACGCGCATCTCGAGCCGTGCCAGTGCCGCCCCGATGCAGAAGTGGATTCCATGGCCAAAGGAGATCGACTGGGCATCTTCGCGGTCGAGTAGTAGTTCGTTGGGCCGGTCGAACTTGCGAGGGTCGCGGTTCGCCGCCCCCAACCACAACATCATGTTCTTGCCAGCAGCAATAGTGCGCCCGCCCAGCTCCATGTCGGCAGTGATGGACCGCGGGTCGATGTGCACCGACGTGTCGAAGCGGATGAGCTCCTCGATTGCGTTCGGCCAAAGCTGGGAGTTGTTCCGAAGAAGCTCCCGCTGCTCGGGAAACTGCGCCAAGGCCAGAGTGGCGTTGCCGAGCAGTCCCGTGGTGGTCTCGTGGCCAGCGAACATCAGGAGGCCAACGTGCGCGATGAGTTCGTCGCGGGTGAGGCGTTCACCCTCGTCTTCGATCTGCACCAGCGCGGTGAGCAGGTCGTCCTGGGGGTCGGCACGGCGCTCGTCAGCAAGCTCACCGATGAACTCCATGAGCTCGGTGATTTCGCGGTTGAGGACTTCGGCATCGAAGCCACCCAGCGGGTCGAGCAGCTTGGCCTGGTGGTCCGCTACCCGCTGGGATCGCTGCCACTCCGACTCCGGAAAGCCGACCAGGTCCGAGATCACGTTAATAGGCAATGGCTCGTTGAACGCGGTGGCGAGGTCGGGGGTCTCCTGACCTTCCACATTGGCAAGGAGCGTTTTCGCGATCGTGGCGACGCGGGGTTCGAGCGCGGCGATTCGACCGGGCGAAAAGGCTTTGGCCAACAGTCGGCGCTGGCGGCCGTGATGTGGGGGATCGGTGAAGATCAGCCACCGTCTCCAGTAGTCGGCCACAACCGGGTCGAGCTTGCTGTAGGGCGTAACCGACAACAGCATCTCCGGAAGCGCAGCCACGCTCGTGTCTTCGGAGCGCAGCACCTGCTGGCACTCGTCCCAACCGGTGATGGCCCATTCCTGGTACATCGGGTGGTAGGCCACCGGCCCCTCCTTACGGACCTTTTCATAAAAGGGGTAAGGGTTTCGGCGTCGCTCTTCGCTGAAGGGGTTTCCCCACTTGTCGAACCGGTCGAGCATCGCAAAGAAGCGGGGCCGTTCGCGGAGGAATCGGACCGCAGGAATGGCGAACTGTTCGATCCGCATCAAGGCCTCCTCGGCCGAAGCGTCGTCCGGTTCTCGTTGTGAACCGTGGCTTTGTGAACCATTTCACAAAGCCGCCTACCTGTCAACGTCGTTCGCTTCGCGAAACGTCCCCTCAGCTACATGCCGAAGGTGCCGTCTAAGCGGACTTTCCAGCTTCCTGCTGCCGTAGTGCCACCGTCGACCGGTATCGACGCACCGGTGATGAAGCTCGACAGATCCGACGCCAGGAAGCAGATTACGGCGGCCTGCTCCTCGGCGGTGCCCATGCGCTGAAGCGGCGTTGGGTGAAGCCCCTCGATCAATGCACCGGAGTCGTCGGCCAAACCATCGTCGCCGGGTGTAGGGGTCATGTCGGGGGCCACACAATTGATGCGGATCCCTCGTCCGCCGAGCTCAACAGCTAACGACTGCGTGAACTGCTGCACCGCGGCTTTCATCGCCGCGTAGACCGCAAAGCCTGGTGCGGCATGAAAGGCCTCCACCGAAGTCACGTTGATGATCGAAGCACCGTCGTTCATCCGATCCAGACACGAGCGCACACAGTTGGTCACCGTGCCGAAGTTTTCACGCATAAGCGCGTTTTCGCCCTTTGCCGAGACCTTCTCGAATGGCGCCCAGAACCCGCCACCTGCGTTGTTGACCAAGATGTCGATAGAGCCAAGCACCTCTGCTGCTGAGCCCACAAAGGACTCCACCGCGTCGCCATCTCGGACATCGAGAACTTCGCTGTAGCAACGACTGCCGCGAGCTTCGACGCCAGCAGCGGTTTCGGCCAGGCCGTCGCCGAGCTGATCACACATTGCGACGTTGGCTCCAAGGTCGGCGAGCGCCAGTGCAGTCGCGGCGCCGATGCCTTGGGCCGCTCCCGTTACGATCGCGAGACGGTCATCAAGGCGGAGCTGGTCGACATGCATGTCGAGATCTTAGGGAAGACTGCCTGTGTGAGCGAGAGCTAGTCGAACCAAACGATCTTGCCCGCCGGTCATTTCAGCAGACACGTCAATGCCGGCGGCTTCCTCGCACGTCAACCAGGCGAAATCAAGAGCATCTTGGGACGGTGTGCAGTCGCCCTGTACCGGAACGACGTAGGCGAGGCTCACCGCATGCTGGCGGGGGTCGTGGAAGCCGGTCATCGTTGGGTCCGGCATGTATTCGGCGATCGTGAATGGCACGAGCGAGGCTGGAAGTCGGGGAAACGCTGCGGGCCCCAAGTCTTTGTCGAGGTGACGGCTGAGTGCCTGGCGAATCGTCTCGCCCCACAGCACACGGCCGCTCACGATGGCTCGAGAGATCGTGCCATCGGGCATTGCCCGCAACAGCAGGCCAATGTGGGTCACTTTGCCGAGTTCATCGAGTCGGACGGGCACAGCTTCGACGTACACCATCGGCACCCGTCCACGAACGGTTTCGAGATCGCTGTCGCTTAGCCAGGTCACGTCGGTTTCGGTATCGAGGTCGATCGAGTCGCTCATCCCAGGAGTCTACGGGTGAAAACGAAAGTGGGACGGAGCCAAAGGCTCCGTCCCACTCAAAATGCGTTTGCAGCTAGGAAATGATTTGCTTCTACGAAAGCAAAGTCAGATCAGCCTGCGAGTCCGACCTCAATCCATCCGTCGACGATGTCGCGGTTGGCTTCGATCCATGCAGTGGCAATGTTCACGACGTCTTCTTGCGAGCCGTCGCCGTTCGATTGCTCAACCTGAGCGATCGAGATATCGATGACCGAAGGCTTCATGATGGACATCATGGCAATGGCGGCCGGGTTGTCGGCTGCCCATTCGCTGTTGGCGGTTACCTGAATGTCAGCGGCTTCCCAGCCAAGCTGGCAAGGCTGGGTGCAGGTGTCGGCTCCGAAGGAGTCAAAGCCTGTGCCCTGCGTGTGGTTTTCGCCACCCTCTGCGCCCGATGGGTTGGAGTCATCGAGGATGTCCGTTGGGTGCATCGTGAGCCACATGACGTTGTCGCCAGGGATGAGCTGGGTGACGTATGCCGAAGGAGTCCAGGTGTAGATGATCATTGGTTCGCCGGCGTTTGCGAGGTCGAGTGCCTCAGCAAACATGGCGTCGTAGCCAGCCTGGGTTTGTTCGATGTTGTCCCAACCGTAGAACGCGATTTGGTTGGTCAGGATGTCATCGCAGGTCCAGTCTTCGGGGCAGCCGTAGATGTTGCCAAGGCCGTTACCGTCTGAGTCGAGCTGCGAGTACAAGGCTTCGTCGTCGTTGATCTGTTGGATCGAGACGATGTCGTTTGCTTCGATCCAGCTCTTGGTAGCGAGCATGCCCTGAACGCCGGCGTCCTGGAAGAGGCCGTCGACCTTCTCGACGTAGTCGCCGATCTTGGTGCCGTCAGCGCGGTCGCCTTCCCACCAGGTGAGGTGGCCGGGGTACCAGCTGTTGGTCCAGAAGTCGATTTCGCCTTCTGAGAGCTGGTTGTAGAAAAGGTCAGGTGAAAGCTCAAGGTCGGCTGGGTCGCTAACCGTGTAGCCGAGTTCGGTAAGAACCTGGCGGTAGATTTCTGCCTGGATGTAGCCGGATGCCCAGTTGGCACGGGCCATGGTGATTTCCTTGCCCTCGCCTGGCAAGGCTCCGTCGCCGCCGCCACTTGCGGTGTCGCCTCCGTCACTTCCACACGATGCGGCGATCATGGCGAACGCTGCAAGTACGGTCAGCAAAATGCTGAGTCGTCTCTTCATAAAGTTTCCCTCCTGGGATTCAAGCGCTGTGAATGACAAATATCACTAGATAAATGACACCTACTTATGTGAGCTACGTCACAGCAACCATTAACGGTAGCGGAAATTGCTCACCCTGTCCGGTCAACCAGCACATTTGTTGCCTAGTGGGAGCGTTGACGCGCCGCTGCCCACACCAAGGAAGAGGTGTGGGCAGCGGGAAGCTATTGCGTGGTTCCGACTGGATTAGATCGCTCCGGCGAGCACCTTTTCGTCAGCATCGCCCGACACGTCGGCCAGATCGGCCTGTGGAGCATCGGTGTAGACCTTCACCCGGTCGAACTCGGAAATGGTCGTTCGGGCCGACATGATGAGCAACACGCCAGCCACCATCGTGAGGAAGGCGCCGACTCCCGAGAACCAGTTGCTGTCGGCCACCCGAGCGGTGGAGGCAATCCACCCGACGCCGATAAGAGCGAGTCCTACTCCGGCGCCGGCGACCAGAACGTTATAGGCCCAGAGCCTTTGCTCGTTCTCCCGTCCAAGGAGCCCGGCTCCCGGAATGCAGAGCAGGAAGCCGAGAGCGCCAGCGAGGATGGTGGGGAGGCCGAGTTGGGCGCCGTTTCCATTCCAGCCATCGAGGATCACGTCTTCTGCCCGAGCACCATTTGCAAGGTTGCTGATCTTCTGGGCGTTGGCCGCCTGCAACGTCACGTCATCGCCGGCCTCTTCCCTGAGTCGCTCGATTTCCTCGCGGATCTCCGGAGTAATGATGACATCGGCTCGTTCATCGAAGGACCAGCCCGAGAAGGATGCGATCACGACAAGGCCCAGAGCCACTGTGCCCGCAAAGATCCGGTTCCACGCAATCTTGTCGGGGAGCGGCCGTCGCGGAGCGTACGGTGCGGCAAAGGTCGCCATGGCGCCGCCGACAAGGATGATGAGGCCAGCGATAGTTGCGACCAGCGGGCCGGGACCTTGGCTGATCGTTTCGATGAGGTACGAAGGCTCTGCAAGCAGGAACGATGCGCTTGAGATCATGACGGCGAATCCCGAGATTGCCGCCATGGCGGGGCTGAAGAATTGAGGTCCGGTTCCTGGCTTCATGATCGTGAAGACCGATGCCGCTACCGCAAGAACACCGAACGCAATGGCTGCGAACCCGTACCATGAGCCACCGGATGCATCGATGCCGTTAAACGCCATGCCGGCCAAGGTTTCGTCGCTGCGGCGGGAGTAGCCGCTGATCCATCCGGCATCTTTGTTCCACGTAAGGAATGCCGACACAACGGCGAGGACACCGCCCACGGTGGCGATGCTGAGACCGGTGCGTTCGCCGCTGGTGAGCGATGCAAGGCGAACCTTGGCTGCCTCACGGAGCGGCGTCACTGGGGTAGGAGCATCCTCGAGGAGTACTTCAGGGTTGTTCCGCGCCGACCAGGCACGGCGGATGCGGGAGAGCAACTGGCCGTCTTCGTCGCCTTCACGCTGGCTGATGCGGTCGAGCACAACGGCAACGAGGAACAGTGCGAGGCCAGCGGATGCGGCAAGACCGGTGTTGAGGTTGTTGATGGCACGGAAGACCAGAAGGCCAAGACCGCCTGCGCCCATGATGGCGGCAATGCCGAGCATCGAGATGCTGAGAAGCAGGGTTTGGTTGAGGCCCGTCATGATTGCTGGGCGGGCTAGCGGAAGCTGCACGTCGACCAGAACTCGTAGTTCTGGGGCGCCGAAGGCCCGAGACGCTTCAACGACATCTTCGGGAACCTGGCGGATGCCAAGGTTGGTGAGTCGAATGAGCGGCGGGATTGCGAACACCATGGTGACCATGGTGGCCGATACCTCGCCGATGCCGAAGAAGAACACCATGGGAAGCATGTAGACGAAAGAATGCACAACCTGCATGGCATCGAGCGTCGGTCGTATGACGTTCCAGACGGAATCGAATCGGCCTGAGAGGATGCCGAGGGGTATGCCGATAATTGCGCAGAGGACCACGGCAACGAAGATCATGCCGATGGTTTTCGCCGTTTCATCCCAGTGGTCCGATCCCAAAAGGCCACAAAGGGTAAGTGCCAGGCCTACAAACACCGCCACCTGAAGGTTGCGTGAGAGATAGGCGATAAACGAGATCAGCAGGACGACTGCGATCCATGGGGCCGTGAGGATCGAGAATGTGCGGTTGTCGACCACCAGCCACATTAAGAAGGAGAACGGTGCCTTAAAGACCTGGAGCAGCGGGTCCATGTTGGAGTTAATCCAGAACACCATCTGGGCGATCCACTCGCCGAATGGCACCGTGAACTCGTCGAGGACTTCGTTGTCGAAGAAACCCGGTTGTTCACTTTGGGCGAGAACGCCCCCTGATAAAATTCCCATGTTTTGTCCCCCTTCGAGACAGAATTACATGAATACCTCGCGCTCAAAACCATCGATGAGGGTTTCAACGCGTCCCATTTCCTCGAGAATTTCTCGAGGGTCAAGGGTTCCTTCCAGTGATCCATTGGGATCGATCACTGCGATTGGCAGGCCGCGACCGGCGGCCTGGTAGTTCTCGTTCAACGTTGCGTGTTTGTTCGTAACGTCGAAGTCGGTTCGTACAGCGGCTGCCAAGTCGGTGGTTCCGACGTTGCTGGCTCGCATTGCATCGTCTCGGGTGAGGAGACCGGTGGGCTTCCCGTCGGCGTCCACAACGAAGGCGCCTGGGCGGCCGTTGAGAGCGGTGAGTGCTGCATCAAGGCTGAGCGATGCATCGATGGGATCGAGCTCGCCCATGATCTCTTGTACCTGGATAACCCGGCCCTGGTCGACGTCTTGAACGAATTCGGCGACGTAGCCAGTAGCGGGCTGTGTAAGGATCTCCTCGGGCGTGCCGATCTGGACGACAGCGCCGTCCTTCATAATGCACACCCGGTTGCCGACCCGGAGAGCTTCGTTGAGGTCGTGAGTGATGAACAAGATCGTCTTTTGGAGCTCGTTCTGGATGTCCATGAGCTCGTCTTGCATCTGGCGACGGATCAGCGGATCTAGGGCGGAGAACGCTTCGTCCATCAACAAGATGTCAGGGTCAGAGGCGAGTGCTCGGGCGAGTCCGACACGCTGCTGCATTCCGCCCGAGAGCTGGCTTGGCATGCTGTCGGCGTAGGCCTCAAGGCCAACGAGGGAGAGCGCTCGCATCGATGCGGCGTCTCGCTCGGGCTTGGCCATCTTCTGGACCTTGAGCCCGTAGCCGGTGTTATCGATGATGTTGCGGTGGGGGAACAGCGCGAAGTGTTGGAACACCATCCCCATCTTCTCGCGGCGAAACTCTTGGAGGTCGGGGCCGCTGAGTTTTTGCACGTCGACGCCATCGACCCAGACCTCGCCATGGGTGATGTCGTGAAGTTTGTTGACGGTGCGGATGGCGGTGGACTTCCCGGATCCAGAAAGTCCCATCACCACAAAGATCTCGCCCTTTTTCACGTCGAAATTGACGTTGTCGAGACCCATGACGTGGGCGGATAGGCGTTGGACTTCGTTCTTGCCAAGCCCCTGACGTGCGAGGTCGAATGCTCGACCTCGTGGCTGGGGCCCAAAGATTTTGTAGACATCGTTGAGGCGGATGAGTTCTTCGCCATGGTTGACGGTGCTCTCTACCATTCGGCTGTCCCTTGCGTTCCTTGCATGATTTTCCTCGCACGTGCTCTCGGATCCCCAGCACGATGTGCGCTCGTTCCACCCTGGCGGGTGAGCTTCGATGCACTGCTGGGTGAGAAAAGGGGTGCTTGGCCGAAGTCGCTTGCTCCGGAATGCAGGGGGGAGGTGGAACGCGCAACGACGGTCGTGACCTCCGTCTCAGGAGCGAACGTACCACTTTGCGTGGTAGCGGGGACAACCAACGGTTCTGGTTTCCCATATGCCGGAATCGGGTCTCCCAAATTGGGACCCTTTGCCCCGATGGGCATCCATGACAAAATTCGCGGCATACATGACAGTAACTCATGCATGTGACACATGCAACAACCGAATATGAATCGTAGTCATGCCCGACGACCCATGCGTGAATCAGCTCATGTGGCGAGCTAATGCGTGGTGTCCGATAGGCGTGGCCCAATTGTAGCGCTTGTCGTAGGGTCCTTGCTGTGGAACCGTCGGCTCAAGACCCGTTTGTCGATCGTCAGACTGGACTCGAGATCGTGCGCCTTGTCGATGGGCCGGTTCTTGATGCAACGAGCCACGGGTCGATCGGCAGCAACATCCAAGGCCCATCGCTCATCGCCGTGCCGCAGTGGGTGGTGAACCCGCTCGGTCGCTACTACCTCTATTTCGCCGACCACAAGGGGGCGTTCATCCGGATGGCCTTCAGCGACGAGATCGCTGGGCCGTACACGGTGTATGAACCGGGGACACTCCAGCTCCATCAGTCCCATTTCCCTTCCGAACCCATTGCTTGCTCCGACGAAGAGCTCGAACGGATCAGTAGGTATTACCTCGATGTGCTTGGTATCCAGACTGCCCAAACCGTGCACTCCGACATCACGACGCCACACATCGCCTCACCCGACGTGCACGTCGACCACCGGAACCAGCAGATCATCATGTACTTCCATGGGCTCGAATCGTTGGCCAACCAACAGAGTCGCGTCGCCGTTTCGCGAGATGGACTGTCGTTCTCGGCACAGCCCAAGTTGATGACCGGCACGTATTTGAGGGCGTTCATGATTGGTGACCAACGATATGGCCTCACCATGCCTGGCCAAATCTGGAAGCTTGGGCCGGGTCTCGCCGATGCCGTCGCTGGTCCAAAGCTGTTCGACGGCAACATGCGCCATTGCGCGGTGGTGGTTCGAGGCGAAGTGCTGCACGTGTTCTACACCGTGGTTGGCGATGCACCCGAGCGAATCGTGCACAGCACCGTCGACATCACCAGCGACTGGATGGAATGGGCCGAAACCGAACCGGTCGAACTTCTCCGGCCCGAGTTGGACTGGGAGGGGGCCGACCTGCCGAACGAGCCATCCAAGCGCAGCGTTGCCCCAGGCCGAGTCAACCAACTTCGTGATCCCGCCTTCTTTCACGAAGCAGGCCGAGACTATTTGTTCTACGCGGTTGCCGGTGAGTCGGGGATAGCGCTCGCCGAGGTGCTCGGGCTGGTCTAGGGCGCTTCCGCTGGGTGCCCTTTGCTCGTAGGATCCTGGCATGCGAAAGATCATCATTGATACCGACCCCGGGCAGGACGACGCGTTGGCGATGCTCCTGGCCTTTGGTTTCCCCAAAGAGCTTGAGGTGCTCGGTGTTACCTGCGTGGCGGGCAATGTGCCGTTGGCTCTGACCACGCGTAATGCCCTGGTGATCTGTGAGCTCGCTGGCCGAACCGACGTACCGATATTCGCCGGAGCCGACCGCCCGCTCGAACGCGACCTGGTCACCGCCGAGGAGGTCCACGGGAAGACTGGACTCGATGGGCCCGACTGGGATGAGCCGACGATGGCGTTGCAACCCGATCACGCGGTCGATTGGCTGGTTGAAACTCTGATGGCGGCCGATGACGGAGAAATCACCCTCTGCCCGGTGGGCCCGCTCACTAACATCGCAATGGCGCTGCTGCGCGAGCCCGGCATCGCTGCAAAGATCGCCGAAATCGTGTTGATGGGCGGCGGCTATTTCGCCGGCGGCAACATAACGCCAGCCGCCGAGTTCAACTCCTACGTCGATCCGCATGCCGCCGACATCGTGTACCGGAGCGGGATTCCACTTGTCGCAATGCCGCTCGACGTCACGCACGAAGCGTTGATGCCCAAGGCGTGGATTTCGTCAATTGGCGAATTGGGCACCGAGATCGGCACGAAGACCGAAGCGATGCTTTCGTTCTATGAGCGCTTCGACGTCGAACGTTACGGCGACGAAGGCGGACCGCTGCATGACCCAGCCGTCGTTGCCTATCTCCTCAAGCCCGAGCTCTACTCCGGCAAGAACGTCTACGTCGAGATCGAAACCAGCTCCGAACTCACGATGGGGGCGACCGTGGTGGACTGGTGGGGCGCAACGCGCAAAGAACCCAACTGCACCTGGATGACCAAGGTTGATGCAGATGGGTTCTTTGGGTTGATCTACGAAGCACTTGCCGTCCAGTAGGTAATCTCGCTACCCAATGGTCGCGAAGGCGCCCGAGTGGTTGCTCGCTAGCGAGCTTCCTGGATGGCGCTCCACACCTTGTTGGCGGTGAGCGGCATGTCGATGTGGCGAACACCCATGTGCGATAGGGCATCGATGACGGCGTTGTGAATCGCCGGGGTTGAACCAATGGTTCCGGACTCGCCGATGCCCTTGGCGCCCAACGGGTTCCGGGGGCTGTCGGTCTCGGTGTTCGAGGTCTCATAGGAGATCAGCTCTGATGCAGCCGGAATCGCGTAGTCCATCAGGTTGCTCGTGACGGGGTTGCCCTCATCGTCGTACTTGATGCCTTCGTACAATGCCTGTGCAGCGCCCTGAGCAATACCACCGTGCTGCTGACCTTCGACGATCATCGGGTTGAGAATTCGTCCACAGTCATCGACGGCGATGTGTCGGATCATTTGAACGTGTCCGGTTTCGGTGTCGACCTCGACGAGCGAGACGTGAGCGCCAAACGGGAAGGTGGCGTTCTGGCCATCGAAGTCGAGCTCGTGAGCAAGCTCTGGCTCCATACCTTCGGGGCGAACACTTTCGTCGTTCGATGCAGCAACAAGCTGCGACCAGCTGACGACGTTGGCAGGAACGCCGGCCACATGAAGACCGCCAGCACCCTTCACGATGTCGTCGCTGTTTGCCTCGAGCATGTGAGCAGCGAGTTCCTTGGCCTTGGCCAGCACGGTCTCACTTGCGACGTGGAGGGCAGAGCCTGCAGTCTGAAGCGAGCGTGAACCCATCGTTCCGGAACCGCGAGGAACCTCGTCGGTGTCGGACTGCAAGATGGTGATGTCGTCCATCGGTACGCCGAGCATGTCGGAGATGATCATCGAGAACGACGTGATGTGGCTCTGGCCGTGTGCACTGGTGCCGACTCGGGCAGTAACGGTTGCGTCTTCGTTTACCTTCACGGCTCCGAACTCGACGTGGAGTCCAGCCGGGGCGGTGACTTCGACGTAGGTGCTAACTCCGATACCGAGCTGCTTTGCATCGCCGCTCTCACGGCGAGCTGCTTGGTCGGCGAGCATGCCTTGGTAGTCGGCAGCTTCGAGTGCGGCGTCGAGCGCTGCTTCGTACTCGCCCGAGTCGTAGCTGGCGCCACCGTGGGTCGTGACGGGAAAGTCTTCGGGCTGAAGAAGGTTGATGCGGCGAAGCTCGGCCGGGTCCATGTTCATCTCGTCGGCAGCAAGATCGATGATGCGTTCGAGAAGTTGGGTGGCCTCGGGGCGACCGGCTCCCCGGTAGGCGCCGGTGGTCGTGGTGTTCGTGACGACCGACGCTGCGTGGTAGCGGATTGCCGGGATTGCGTAGACGCCCTGGATCATGGTCTGGGTGAACGTCGTGAGGATCGCTCCGATAGCTGGGTACGCACCCGCTTCAGCAACAAGGTCGACATCGAAGCCGGTGATCTTGCCGTCGGCATCGAAGGCCATCTTGGCTTTCATGTTCATCGCCCGGCCGTGCTGGAGCGAGACCATGTTCTCGCTGCGCATCTCGGTCCACTTGATTGGACGGTCAAGCTTGCGGGCAAGGGTGGCTGTGAGGATGTGCTCGGGGTAGGCGCCGGACTTCGGACCGAAACCGCCACCAACACCGTAGGGAGCTGCGACTCGAAGGTTTTCGGCTTCCATGCCTAGCGCTCCGGCGAGAGCGCCGCGTGTAGCGATTGCGTTTTGACTTGGGATCCAGACGGTGAGCTTGTCGCCATCAGGAATTGCGACCGCACCGTTGGTCTCGATCGGAACTGCAGCGAGTCGCTGGCTTTCCATCTGGATCTCGGTGACGTGATGTCCGCCCTCGGTTGGGTCTCCGTCTTCAAGAGCGAGCCCGGTCTCGAAGCACATGTTCGATCCGATCTCTTCGAAGAGGATGGGAGCGTCGGCTTCGAGTGCAGCCCACGGATCGATGATGGCGGGGAGGTAGTCGTAGTCGATGAAGATTTGCTCGGCAGCGTCGACAGCTTGTGCGTGACTCTCGGCGACGACGACGGCCACGATGTCACCGACGAAGCGAACTTTGCCCTTTGCCGGAAGCGGCATGGCGAACGGAGGCGGAAGCAACGGCATGCCGTGATGGGGGGTGACCTCAAGGTTGTCGGCGGTGTAGACGCCGAGCACACCCGGCATGCCGGTGGCTTCGGTGATGTCGACCGACGTGAGGTTTGCGTGGGCCACAACGGACCGCACGAAGTGAATGTGGACTAGGCCCTCGACGGCGAGATCGTCGTAGTACTGATCCTCGCCGGTAAGCAGTGTTGGATCCTCGCGGCGGAGAACCGAGTTGCCGAGAATTGAGCCTTGAACGTCGGACATATTGTTTGCTGCTCCGTAGGTGATTCGTAGGACTAGCTGTTGTCTAGCATTCCGAGGCTAGCGGGCGCATGTTCACTGGCGAGCTAGATCGAGTTCGAGGACCGATTTCAATTGTGGGTCAGGCCGCATGCGCTCATACGGTATTGGCATGAACTGTCTTGAGGTTTGTCGACCATGACCACATTCCGAACTCGGCTAACGACCCTTGGCGCCGCGTGTGCATTGGTGGTTTCGGCCTGTGGCGGTTCCACGGCCACCATCGAGCCAGCGCAATCGGGCGAGGCTGCTCCCACCGAAACCGTTGTCGCCTCGACAGAGGCGCCTGCGGTAACAGCAGCGCCAACCACGTCGGCCTCGCCTGCCACTACCGAGGCGCCAGCCGCTGACCCAGCGCTCGATCTCGACCGGCTTAGCGACGACCTGTCCAACGCTGCGCAGGCATGGATCGACGACAACGGTGCGCCCGGCGTGTCACTGTCACTGCGACTCCCCGATGGTGAGACCATCAACGTCGGCGCGGGGGTCACCGATCTGCAAACGGGTGATGCAGTAGCTCCCGATGACTACTTCCGGATCGCGTCCATCACGAAGCCAATGACCTCCGTGATGGTGCTGCAACTGGTCGAAGAAGGCCTGGTCGAATTGGACGAGCCGGTCGCCACCTACCTCGGTGATGACTGGCTCGGTGCTCACCCAGGTGGTCCGGTGATTACCGTGCGCCAGCTGCTCAACCACACCAATGGGCTCATCGAGTTTGCCTTTGACATCGGCTTCTATATCGAGGCCGCTGCTCGTCCCACGACTCCGTTCGAGCCCGAGGAAATCATCGACTTCTTAGGGCGACAGGACCCGCTGTTCGCCCCGGGGGAGGCGTACCAATACGAGACCGGCGGCTTTGTAGCGGCAGGCTTGATCGTGGAAGCGATTACCGGAAACTCGGCGGCCGCCGAAATGCGGGCGCGGGTTTTTGAGCCGGCGGGTGCCGTCGAGATCTATCTCACGCCTGAAGAGTTTCCGCCCGAAGAGGTGGCTCACGGATACGTGCGTGGCGAGCTCTACGACGCTCTCACGTTGTTGCCTACGGTCACTGACAACCTTGAGTTGACCGTCAACGACGAGCCGGTGCTCGACGTGCTCGACGGCCCCCAGGAAGTATTGCAGTCGGCCGGCTGGACAGGTGGCGGGAACGAAGCGCAACTCTCCGAGGTTTCGGCCATCTTTGCCGCCATGTTCAACGGCACCTTATTGAATATTTCGTCAGTTGACGAAATGGTGACCAAAACTCTCGACGTGAACTACGGCTTGGGCATCGACAACGGCGAGGTCGACGGAACCGTCGTTTACTCCCACGGTGGGGGCGTGCCCGGTTTCCGGAGCCAAGCGGGTTATCTGCCCGAGTTCGATGTGGCGTACGCCTTCTCGTCGACCCTGATCCCGTTGCCCGACGGCAAAGGCGTTAGCAATCTGCAGCAGGCAATCGTAGCGATCGTCAAGGATGCGCTCGATGCTTAAAGCTGACAGTGGATTCTGGGAGGTTGCTGGCTACGTGCTTTGGCTCGTCGGCAGCGCCTTGTTCGGTGTCGTGTCGTATCGCAACGACGACATGTTGTCTCTCGCCGGCAGTGTCCTGTTCTTCCTCGGCATCTTGGCCGTCATGGTGCCAATGATCCACTCCTGTCTAAATATAAAGTCCCACTAGAGCCCGGTAATCCGGGTCGCCAACTTTAAAGGGTTAATGAACCAATGAAGACTCCAATTACGGAGATGTTTGACATCGAATTCCCGATCCTGGCATTTAGCCATTGTCGCGATGTCGTGGCTGCAGTGACGAAGGCCGGAGGGCTCGGCGTGCTTGGAGCGGTCGGCCACTCGCCGCGTCAGCTTGAGATCGAC
>CALGZB010000202.1 GCA_937934655.1 uncultured Acidimicrobiales bacterium
GTTGTTGGCCCCAAGCGCAACCAAACCGACGAGGCCTTCCGCACCCGCGATGTTCTCAAGTACCAGCTGATACTTGTGGTGGCCGCCGAATCGAAACTTCGAACCCTAAGCAAACCCAGCGAGGTTGGTTCACGGCCCTGGCTTCTCGGGCCCTCGGCCATCGAGCCCGCCGGCGCAACCGCACAACTCCTGAAACGATTTGCCGTTCCCGAAGCCAACCAGCGGGTGTTTCAAAGCCACGCAGCCGCCATTGCCGAAGCACACTCCGGCTCGGGCATCGCCGTCGTGCCGGAGTTCCGGGTTCTCGACGACATCAACGATGGCAAACTCCTGCGGGTACGGGTTCCCGGCGCCGCAGCCACCAGTATCTGGACTGCCACCACGCTTCTCCCGACACAGACGTCGGCGGTTGGAAGCGAGCTCATGCGATTCATCACCACACCCCGAGCCACCCAGGCGATGCTCACTGGGTCGGGCGCGAACATCAACCACTTCCGCCCAGCGGTGCACGTAACCCTCTGGAGCTAACCGGCCAGGTAGCTGCGCTACATGTATTCCTAGGTCGCTGCGCTACATCTGTTCCTAGGTAGCTGCGCTACATGTATTCCTAGGTAGCTGCGCTACATACGCTCCCAATTAGGCGGACGCTTCTCCATGAGCGCCTTACCGGCCTCTTTCATGTTGCCGGTCTGAAGCGCAAGGATCTGCGTACGGTTCTCGATCTCCATCGCGTGCCTAATGCTCGGCGCATCGAGTGCAGCATTGAGGCCGATCTTGGTTTGCCACACACCGAACTCGTTGTTGTCGGCGATCTGTCGACCAACCGCAACAGCGGCGTCGATGAGTTCGTCGTGAGGCACCACGCTCTGCGCCAAACCAATGCGCTCGGCCTCGGTTGCGTCGATGATGCGACCCGTAAGCATCAGCTCACGGGCACGGCCGGCACCAACGATGTGCGGCAGCAGGTAGCTAGTACCCATATCCATGGACGACAGACCGGCCTTGATAAATACCGATCCGAAACGGGCCTTGTCGCTAGCGATACGAATGTCGCTATGCAGGGCGAACGACAGTCCCCCACCCACAGCCACACCGTTCACGGCGGCGATCACGGGGATCGGCAGCTCGTAGATACGAAGCAGCACTTCGGTAAGGCGAACCTGGGCGTCATACGCCGTCTTCATGCGGGTGTTGGCCGGTTCGGTCCACGGTTCGCCGGTTCCACTCAGGTCGGCGCCCGCACAGAAACCTCGGCCAGCGCCGGTGAGGATGATGGCTCGGGTCTCGCCCTTTTCAACGATGGTGTCGAGCGCAGCATCGAGGCCCTGGATAAGCGTGCCATCGATGGCATTGAGAAGGTCGGGTCGATTGAGCGTGACGAGATCGATGCCCGGTTCGATTGTTTCGTGTTGCACAGCAGTCATAGCCGGACCCTACAGGTCGAACTCCCAACAAAGTAAGAACGCGGGGTCGGAGTCGCTCGCTTCGCTCGCTTACGGAGTTTGACTGCGTCAAACATCCCCGGCGTTCTTACTTTCCCCGGCGTTCTTACTTTTCACAGGAGCTACCGGGCAATCACCGCTCGCACGCCGCCTTGGCGGACCAGCCATACGGTGCTGCCGCAACAGGCCACCATCACGGTGAGGCCGACGACCATTGGGGTTGTCGAGGTCTCGATTTGTTCACTGATAACGCCGCCCAGGATTGCACCGCCGGCGATTCGCGTGGCTCCCGTGAGCGCAGCGCCCGAGCCGGCGATAGCCCCCAAGGGCAACATGGCCGCTGCGCTGATGTTGGGCTGGATAAGCAAGAAACAGGCCATGGCAAAACCGAGAAGCGGCATAAACACCCAGAAGTTCGGGTGCCCAGAGCTGAGCAAGGTAATCAACAGAAGCAGGGCCAGCGCCCCACTGACGCCCACAAGAGCCCGATTGACAACCGTGTCGATACCAAGCCTCTCGACAATGCGGGAGTTCAACACCGAGGCGCCTCCGAACATCACGGCAACGACACCAAAGATCACCGGGAACTGCTCCTGGCGATCAAAGACATTGCTGATCAACGACTCGGAACCGGCAAGGTAGGTAATGAACCCACCCTGAAGAAACACACTGGCCATCGTGTAACCAAACGTGACCGGGGTTCGCGCCACCTGCACGTAGCCGCTGGCCACCGCTTTCGGATTGAGCTCGCGACGATTTTCCGGGGCAAGCGTTTCGCGCAAACGAAAGCTCCACCCAACGATCACCAACGCAAAGATCACGGCAAACCAGAACACGCTTCGCCACGGAAACACCGAAATGAGCACGGCGCCGAACGACGGCGCAATGATCGGCACAAGCAGAAACACCGCCATCACCATCGACATCGCACTGGCCATCGCCGCGCCTTCAAACCGGTCGCGAATGATTGCGCTCGCCACAACCCGGGCCGCGGCGGCACCCAAGCCCCAAATGAGTCGAGCTACGAGCAACGATCCAAACGATGCCGCGAGCGCCGACCCGGCCGCGCCAAGAATGTAAACAACGACCCCGGCGTACAGCGCACGCTTCCGACCAAACCGGTCGGCTACGGGGCCGAAGAACAGCTGCCCGACCGCCATACCCAACAGGTAGATGGTGATGACCCGACTCGTTTCGGTCGAGCCAGCGCCTAGTGCAAACTCGTCTCGGATCTCGTCGAACGCCGACAACATAAGGTCGACGCCCATGGCGTTCACCGCGATGATCGCCGAGGTGAGCGCTAGGAGTTCCCTACGGCCCATCCGGTAGTCGGGTTCGACTGATGAGGCCTCGACCGTCATCTGCTCGTCCGACACCTGTTGAACCTACGCGCCAATGCCGCTCGGGGACGAAAGCTTTTGCTGGTCAGGAGGCACAGAGTGGGTTTCAAAGGTCCGCCTGGGACGAACTCGAACCATCTCGGGCAATAGGATTAGGCGGGTGACAAACAATACGGTGGGCACTACCACCACAGACGACCGACACGACCTCCTCCGCGCTGACATCCGCCGGCTCTCCACGCAGCTGGGCGAGTCAATCAGCCGCAACGTAAACGCCGAATTCCTCGAACAGGTCGAGCGCGTCCGTACCCTGGCCCGCAGCACTCGCTCGGGCGACGAAGCAGCCGGAAGCGAACTCACCTCAACCATCGGCGAATCATCCGACGTTGAAGCAATCTTGCTGGTGCGGGCCTTCACCATCTACTTCCACCTGGCCAACGAAGCCGAGCAGGTCCACCGGGTCGAAGCCCTCCGCCAAGAAACCGAAGAATCAGGTCAGCTGTTCGACACCTTCGCCAAAATCGACGCCGCAGAAATCGACAAGGATCTTCTGGCCGAACGACTCGCCGACATCGAATACCGACCGGTCTTCACCGCTCACCCCACCGAAGCATCCCGACGAACCGTCCTCGAGAAGCGTGCCGAAATCGCCGAGCTGCTCTCGCAACGAGTTGGCGCCACCGAAGCACAAGAAGCTCGTATCGACCGCCGAACCGGCGAAATCATCGACCTGCTTTGGATGAGCGATGAGCTCCGCCAAGTGAAACCAACGCCGGTCGACGAAGCCCGATCGATCATCTTCTACGTCGAGCGGCTCGTCGAGCTTGCCCTCCCCAGCTTCTGGGACGACCTCGACCATTGCGCCGATGCCCGGGGCATCAGCCTCGACGAAAGTCGTCCACCCATCCGGTTCGGCAACTGGGTCGGCGGCGACCGCGACGGCAACCCCTTCGTCACCCCGGCGGTCACCGACGAGGTTCTCAACCTTCAACGCCAACGAGCACTTCGCCTGCTCCGTACCGCCGTGCAACGACTAGCAACAGACCTCAGCGTGTCGGGCACTATCCGGCCCATCACGCCCGAGATGACCGAATGGTTGGAAGAAGCCGCCACCCAGCTCCCCACGGTGATGGCCGGCATATCGCCGCTCATCAGCGACGAGCCCTACCGCATCGCCGCCACCATCATCGACGGGCGCCTCTCGCGTACCGAACAGAACCGCGATGGCGGCTACGCCCACCCCGACGAGTTTCGGGCCGACCTCGACCAACTCCACGAGTCGCTTGTTGCCAGCGGCGCCTCACTCATCGCCGACGGAGCCCTGCGTCGGGTTCGCCAGCTCGCAGCCACGATTGGTTTCCACCTAGCCACTCTCGACATCCGCCAGCACACCAAGTTTCATCAAGCCGCTATGGGTGAACTGTTCGAGACGGTTGGCGTCACCTACCCCGAGGATCGCACCGAGCGCATCGCCCTCCTCGAGGCCGAGCTCGCCAGCAACCGACCCTTCGCCCCAGCGGGCGTCCCGAACCTGGGCGGCGAAACCCTCGAGCTGTTTGCCATGCTCCGCCGACAGATGGACCGCCTCGGCGACCAGATCATCGAGAGCTACATCGTCTCGATGACCACCGGCCCCGACGACCTCTTGGCGCCCGTGCTTCTTGCCCGCGAAGTCGGACTCATCGATCTTGGCCGCGACATCGCCCGCATCGGTTTCGTACCCCTTTTCGAAACCATCGACGACCTTCGCATCCTCGGACCCGTCATGCGCCAACTGCTCGACAACCCGCAGTACCGGCAAATCGTCGAGCTTCGTGGCGGCGTACAGGAAATCATGGTGGGCTACTCCGACTCCAACAAGGACGGCGGAATCGCCACGTCCCAGTGGGAGATCCACAAGGCGCTGCGGACAGTCCGCGAACTTGCCGCCGAGTACGACATCGAAGTCCCCGTGTTTCACGGACGCGGCGGCACCGTCGGCCGTGGTGGTGGCCCAACCCACGACGCCATCCTCGCCCAGCCATCAGGCGTCATCACCGGGCTGATGAAAACCACCGAACAGGGCGAAGTCATCGCCGATAAATACAGCCGCCCTCGCCTGGCCCGACGCAACCTCGACCTCGCCTACTCGGCCATGCTCGAACACACCCTCATCCACACCGAAACGCGCATCGGCGACGACGCCCGCAACCGGTGGTCGGCCATCATGGAAAACGTTTCGACATCGGCCTACGGCGCATACCGCGGCCTCATCGAAGACCCAAGCCTGGTCGACTACTTCACCACCTCAACCCCAGTAGAAGAACTCGGCCGCCTCAACATTGGCTCGCGACCCGCTCGGCGATCTGGCGCCATGGCCGGCATCGATGACCTGCGGGCAATCCCGTGGGTGTTCGGCTGGACCCAAAGCCGCCAGATCGTGCCCGGGTGGTTCGGTGTGGGCACCGGCCTTCGGACCGCCATCGAAGCTGGCAATGGCGATGAACTCAAGGCAATGTTCGAGAAGTGGCGGTTCTTCGGAACGTTCCTCTCAAACGTCGAGATGACGCTCAGCAAAACCGACCTCGGCATGGCCCGCGCCTACGTCGACGCCCTCGTGCCCGCAGAACACCGTCATGTCTTCGACCTCATCGAAGCCGAACATGCCCGCACCGTCGAGGCCATCGGTGAAGTCACCGGATCGGGCCTGCTGTCGAACCTCCCAGTGCTTCGCCAAACCCTCGAGGTGCGCGACAACTACCTCGACCCGCTTAACGTTCTCCAGATCGATCTGCTCCGCAGCTATCGAGACACCGACGGCGATTCACCCGAAGCCCGACGAATCCGCAGAGCCCTCCTCCTAAGCATCAACGGCGTAGCCGCCGGCCTCCGCAACACCGGTTGAGACTACCAGCAGCGTAAAAGTAAGAACGCGGGGTCAGACCCCGCGTTCTTACTTTTTCACCGCTCTCTACCCGGGGTGGTCACGACCATGAGCCGGAACGTTATTGGCTGGGCCGTCGCAGCGTCCGGTAATGCGATCAGGCTGGGTTTGAAGAACCCATCAAGCCGCGGATGCCGCCTTGGCGCACCAACCAAACCGTTGCGCCGCAGCACAAGATCATTGTGGTGAGACCGATGACCAACGGAGTGGTCGAGGCACTTACCTGCTCGCTGATGACGCCGCCGAGCGCTGCACCAAGGCCCACGCGAACGGCTCCGGTAAGCGCCGAGCCTGCGCCAGCAATGGACCCCAACGGGAGCATCGCTGCCGAGTTGAGGTTGGGCATCAGGAACATGAAGCTCCCAAGAACCAGGCTCAGAATAGGCATGAACAGCCAGAAGTTCGGAGAACCTGAGGTGAGCAGAGTGATAGCGATGAGTATCGGCAAGATCACGGCGAGACCGGCGAAGGTTCGGTTCACGACCCCGTCGATTCCCAAGCGCTCGACGATGCGAGCGTTCACCAGCGAAGCAGCGCCAAACATGATGGCCACCGCACCAAAGATCACCGGAAACTGCGCTTCGCGGTCGAACCCATTGCTGATGATCAGCTCGGAGCTTGCAAGGTAGATCGTGAAGGCAGCCTGAATAAAGATCGTCGACACGGTGTAGCCGAAGGTGATTGGGGTGCGCGCCACCTCGAGGTAACCGCTCCCGACATCCTTCGGTTTCAAACTGCGACGTTTGGCCGGGTCGAGTGTCTCGCGCATGCGGAAACTCCACACCACAATCACGGCCGCAAACAGCCCGCAGAACCAGAACAAGCTTCGCCACGGCAGCACCGAGATGATGACCGCACCCAGCGATGGTGCGATTACCGGCACCAAGAGGAATACCGCCATCACGTTCGACAGCGCACTTGCCATCGCCGCGCCCTCGAAGCGATCGCGAATAATGGCCGCCGCCACCACACGGGTTCCCGCAGCACCAAGACCCCAAACGAACCGGGCAGCAAGCAACATCTCAAACGACGACGCAAGAGCCGCTCCGATAGAGCCAACGACATACACGGCCGCCCCGGCATAGAGCGTGGGCTTTCGACCAAACCGGTCGGCGATAGGTCCGTAGAAGAGCTGCCCAGCCGCAAGACCGAAAAAGTACATGGTGACGACGCGGGTGGTCTGGGTCGAGTCTGTACCAAGATCGAAATCGGCTCGAATATCGTCGAAGGCCGGCAGCATGAGGTCGATACCGACGGCGGTAAACGCCATGATTCCCGAGATCAGCCCAACGAGCTCTTTACGACCCATCCGGTATTGGGTCGCGCCCGCTACGGACTCCGCCGTCGTGTTCTCAGTTGCCACCTGTTCGACCATACGTGGGCGCAACTCTCGACCGCGCATTTCGAACTGCGGTCAGGCGGCACGCTTCTTTGCACTCACTGTTTCAAACTCACTGTTACGAACTCACTGCTTCCACCGGGCGTCTTCAGTGAGGCGTCCTTCGAAGCCTGCACCGGTGAAGTAGCCGATCATGGCGAAGAGGGCGGTGAGCAACAGAGCCCGGGCAAGGTCACCTTGGTCGCGGGGAACGGTTTCCAATATCTCAGCGACCGCTAGTAATGGCAACGCCGCGCAGATGGCAGCGGTGACCCAGCGGGCAGCTCGCTCGAAGCGAGCCAGGCCCAGGAAGAACCCAGCGACGAGACCCACGATGGCTCCAAAGATGCCGCCGATCGGCCCGCCGATAATCACGAGAAGGGCGACGGCGAGAACGGCATCGTTGAACGAACCACTATCGATCCACACTTCAATCGCATAGGTCATGGCTAAGGCGAGGGCTGAGGCTGATCCGCCAAACAGGCCGAAGAGTAAGCCCCACGTCGCGCCACTACCGGCCAGGCGCCGTTTCGGCTGTTGGAGCGCTGGTGTCTGCTGGGACGAGTACGTCGTTACTTCCATGACATAAGTTAAGCACTCGCTCAACCTTCTGGCAAGGGGTTTTTGAGCGAACGCTCAGCTAACTTCGCGGAGCTTGTCCCGAAACAACCGACCAGCGAAATATCCACCAAACCAGCGATAAGCACCACCAGGGGCAATGCAATGGCAGAAACGACGCCACCACCCGCGCCCACAAGCACGCCCAGGCGAAGCCCATCAGCAGATTTCGGAGAGTCTTCTCCAGGTCGCCACTGTGGGTCCAGGTTCATGCGTCGAGAGTACGACGTTCTAGCTACTCGGTTGAGCCGTCGGCGATGATCAGGGTCTTGAGATCGCTATGAAACTCGAGGGCGTAACGTCCACCCTCTCGACCGATTCCTGAAAGACCCGTGCCGCCGAAGGGAGCCTCGAGGTCGCGCACGAGGAACGTGTTGACCCAAATGATTCCCGCCCGCACAGCGCGTCCTACCCGCTCAGCCCGCTCTTGCGAACCGGTAAAGATCAGTGCCGACAATCCGTAGCTCGTGGAGTTTGCAAGGGCTACCGCCTCGGCCTCATCAGCGAAGGTCTGGAAGGTAAGTACCGGCCCAAACACCTCTCGCTGCACGATCTCACTGTCGTTGGAGGCGGGCTCGATGAGCGTGAGCTCGAAGTGCATCGAGCCATCGACCTTGTTGCCTCCACGGATAATGTTGTCGCCGGCAGCCTCGGCCCGACGAACGAATCCGTCGATGCTGTCGAGGTGGTCGGGGTGCACCACAGGCGCAACCGACGTGGCGTCGTCGAGTGGATCGCCCAGCACATGGGCCGCCGTTGCAGCCTCGAGGGCTGCTCGAAACTCGTCGGCAATCGACTCTTCAACCAACAGCCGAGTACCGGCCAAACAAACCTGGCCAGAATCCTCGTACTGCTCGGCCGCACGCTTCACCGCAAGGTCCAGATCGGAATCGGCAAACACAACCAGCGGACCCTTGCCACCCAACTCTGCAGTAAACGGCACGAGGTTTTCAGCCGCAGCCTTGCCGATATGGCGGGCCGTTTCGGGTGAACCGGTAAACGAGATCCTTCGCACGCGGTCGTCAGCCACGAGGGCAGCACCAACCTCAGAACCAATGCCCTGCACCAGGTTGAACGCACCCGGCGGGAACCCGGCCTCAACCGTAAGCTCCGCCAACAATGCGGCCGAAAGTGGCGACCACTCGGCCGGCTTGAACAACACCGAGTTGCCGGCAGCCAACGCCGGAGCCAACTTCCACGTAGCAAGCATGAACGGCGCGTTCCATGGGGTAATGACTACCGCTGGGCCGGCCGGCATCCGGATCACCGTGTGCGATGTGTTCTTTGCGTCCCACTGCTCGGCCTCGCCAGCAGGACCGCTGCGTTCGATGATGTCGGCGTAGGTCCGAAAGTTCAGCGCACCACGAGCAACCAAACGCTCACGCATCGACTCATGGCGGAAACCCATATCGATGGTCTCGACCAACGCAATGTCATCGTTGCGGGCATCGATGAGATCGGCCAGACGACGAAGCACCTCGGCCCGCTCGCTCGGCGTATACGCGGACCACGCAACAAACCCGTCTTGCGCCGCAGCAACTGCAGCGTCAGCCGTGGTTGCATCGCCCCGCGACACCTCGGCAAGAACCGTCGACCAATCCATTGGCGAACGGGTCTCGAAGGTCTCGGGAGACGACACCCAGGCACCGCCAATGAGATGGCCGGTTTGGATAGTTACGTTGCGAACGACAGCGGTGCTCATCGGAAGTTAGTTCTCGGTGTCTTTAGCGGCAGTGTCGTTCGTGTCGTCGTCGAGAGTCGACTTGTAGTGCTTGGCACCGGGGCCCATCGGGGCACGAATGCCACGGAACTCCCAGTCGCCGCCCTGAGCGGTGGACATGACCTCTTCCGAATCGCTCGGTTGTGCGCCGACGTCGGTACGGATTGGGGTCGGGCCGGTAACGATCGTGTTGGTGAGAGCCCCAAGGCCTTCAACCTCGACCGTTACGACGTCGCCCGGGTAGACCGTGCGAGAGTTTGCCGGCGTTCCCGACAAGATGATGTCGCCAGGAACCAGGGTGATGTTTCGAGCAAGGTCGGCCACGATGTAGTGCATATTCCACTCCATCTCGTCGGTGTTGGCGTCCTGTTTCACCTCGCCGTTCACGGTGGTGGTGATCCGCTTGTTGCGGAAATCCCAGTCGGTCACCAGCGCCGGACCCACCGGGCAAAGCGTGTCGCTGCCCTTGACCCGTAGCATCGAACCCGAGTCGGTGTCGCGGAAATCGTGAAGGCCGTAGTCGTTGCCCACCGAGTAACCGGCGATGTAGTCGCCAGCGTCGTCGGGTGAAATGTTGCGGCAGGTTTTGCCGATAATGATGGCGATCTCGCCCTCGAAGTTCAGCCACTCGCAGCCCTCAGGCCGCACAACGTTTCCGCCGTGTCCAAGCAAAGCCGTGACCGGCTTGTGGAAGTAGGTGGGCGCAGCGGGAAGCTTGGTCATGAACTCGTCGACCCGGCTGCGGTAGTTCAGGTGGATACAAATGATCTTGGTGGGCTCGACCGGCGACAGATGCACGGCATCGTCTACGGCGACACTGCGGCCATCGGCGGCGATCAGGTCGTCACCCTCACGGCGAACTTCGGTTGGATACCCATCGAGCAAGATGCGTCGAATTTCGGCCATTAGTTGATTCTCCTCAGGTGGTGCGCTCGGATAGTTTGGTACCGAACGATTCCAAGATCAAGCGCTTCAAGACATCATCGCCTAACTTTGCGATCGTCGTATGAGCCAAGACCGTTCCAACCACGCCGATCAACCGTTGATGCTCGATGCCGAGCGAGACGTGCAGGCCCGCCTCGGCGATCGCCCACTCGATTTCGAGTCGCTCGACGCCATCTCCAACATCTACCGCGCCACCTCGGGACTCCGCCGCAGAGCCGAACGCGACGTCCTGGCCGAGTACGGCCTGTCCTTCGGAGGGTTCACCATCCTCTGGGTGCTGTGGGTTTGGGACGCCATGGAAACCGGGCGCCTAGCCGAAGAATGCGGCGTCGCCAAAGGAACCCTCACCGGCATGCTCACCACGCTCGAGAAACTCGACCTCGTCACTCGTGAGCGAGTGGCCAGCGATAAACGCCGCATGCTCGTGAGCCTCACCGACACAGGAACCGCCACCATCGATGAGGTCTTCCCCAAGTTCAACGCATTCGAGGGGCAAATGACCGACGGTTTGTCATCAAGCGACAAGCGAGAACTCGCCCGCCTGCTCCGCCTCGTCGTCAACAACGCCCGCTCCGACGACAACTAGCCCCCCTCAAAGTAAGAACGCTGGGGTCTGACCCCACGTTCTTACTTTTCCCGCTTGGTCAGCAAAATGAATGCAGCGCAAGACCTCGCCTCTAGGGGTGAAGTTTGATCTTGTCGAAGGCTTTGTCGACCTGCTTGGCATCGCCGGCTGCAGCGAACCCCGCTATCGACAGGTCTTCGGTGGTGCAGCCAAGCACTGCGGCCCGATTGTCGTTGTCATTCATCGTGGCGAACATGTCATCGGAATAGACGCTGACCAGCAGCTCTCGCCCGAGCGCTCTGTCAAAACTCCGCCGGACTTCCGCCAACTCACCCGCAAACACCCGAACAGGGACAGCCAGCATCGGCGGATACGTCTGCCCCGAACCATCGACGTAGGGCTCACCGAGAATCTCCGGCGAGTTCACACCGAGCCCGCTCGTAAGGAACGCAACCACGTTGAGTTTCTGCCATGTGGCCAGATCAGATCGAACCGCCACGGCGATCTTCCAATTCACACCACTGGGGTTGGGGTCGACAGCCGTCATAACTCGTGCCCGCTCGTTGAATCGATGTGCTCAGGCAGTTCATCGATATCGGCATCGCCGGTGGTCAGCGTGCCCGATGGTTCGAACATAAGGATCGATCCGCCCGGCGACGACGGCCGGTGCTCGGTTCCCCTTGGAACGACGTAGATATCGCCCTTGGTGAGATGCACGGCGGTTTCGCTTCCGTCGGCCTGCCGCAGATCGATGTGAAACTCGCCGTCGAGCACCATGAAGAACTCATCGGTGTCCTGGTGCGAGTGCCACATATGGGCGCCCAAGGTGTGGGCGATTCGTACGTCGTAGTCGTTCATCGTGGCCACGATTCGTGGGCTGTACACGTCATCGAAGGAAGCCAGGGCTTCATCCAGATTGACGGGGAGTTGTGAGGTCATAGCTGCATTCTGATGGATAGCCGCGAAGGCGTCTTGTACGTTATTGATGTGGCCGCCGAGCAGCAGCAGATCCCCGATGGGTGCCAGATCGAAGCATGGCGGCCGCCCGGGATCAGCGAAATCACCGAGGTGTTCCACGCCAAGATTGTCGACTACGGGTATCCAACCCACGCTCACGACACCTGGACCGTTCTTATCGTCGACAACGGCGCCATCTCCTACGACCTTGATCGCCGCCAATGTGGCGCGGTCGGCGACACGGTGGCAATCCTTCCGCCAGGCGTCACCCACAACGGCAAACCGGCCGCTGGTGCCAACGGATTCGTAAAACGAGTTCTCTACCTCGACGAGTCAGTGGTTCCCGTCGAACTCGTCGGCGCTGCCGTCGACCAGACCAATATCGAAGACGCCCAGCTTCGATGCTCCCTTGCGTCGCTTCACGAAGAGCTTCGCATCGGCGCCGACCCCTTCGCCGCCTCTTCCGAAATCGCGCTCATCGCCGAGCGGATCACCGACCACCTCAACGACCAGCCCGGCATCGTTTCCCACGCCGAAAGCGGCGTTGCCCAGCAGCTCCGACTCATGCTCGACGAATCGCCGACGCACCCAGTCACCCTCGACGAGGCATCGGCGCGTATCGGCCGGACCAAGGCCCACCTGGTTCGAAGCTTCTCCACGCAATACGGGGTTTCACCGCACGCGTACGTGATCGGCAAGCGAGTCGAGCGGGCACGAAAACTCCTGCTTGATGGCGTTGCGCCGGCCGACGTGGCGGCAGCAGTGGGGTTCTATGACCAAGCCCATTTCACTCGGCACTTCAAGCGCCACACGGCCATCCCCCCGGGCGCGTACTCAACGAGCCGATCCTAAATAGTTGACTCTTCGACGATCGCGTAGACCTCGATCTCGACGGTCCGCTTCGGGTCATCGAGTGCCGACACCTCCACAATCGTGGCCGCAGGGCGGACCTCTCCAAACACTTCGAGGTGAGCACGAGCCACCAACGAAAGATCGGCCATCGACGTCACGTAGGTAACGGTTCGAACCACCGAGTCGAAGGTTGCTCCCGCCTCAACAAGGGCACTCTCGATAATCTCAAGTGCGTTCTTTGCTTGCACGTAGGAATCGCACCCATCAACAAACGGGTCCTGAGCGGTTGTGCCCGAGACATGAATCTGGCTGCCGACCCGAACGGCTCTGGAGTAGCCAAAGATCGCCTCGAAGGGGTCGCCTGATGAGATTCGCTGCCGAGCCATAGCCCCATTCTGCACGGAAAGCGACGCTGGACTGCATGCCAACCTCCAGAGGATCACACCGCCCGTCGCAACGAATCGTTTGGTACCAAACGATTCGTCCATTAGGGTACGGAGATGGCAGACCTGCATGGCTTGATGTACCCACGGACACCCACCGGCGCCGGGAGCATTCTTCCCTCCCCGCCCTGGCACTACAGCGGCGAGATGCTCACCGTCGAGTTCCGCACCGACCCGGCCAACGTGGCCGAACTGCTGCCCGCTCCGCTTGAACTCGCCGACGATGATCCCGGTGCCGTCGCCATCATCTGGGCCGACTGGCAAAGCTGCAGCAACAACTTCGACGAGCTGCTCGACCCGTCACGCTCGCAATACAAAGAGGTCTTCGTCGTCATTCGCTGCAAGTACGAAGGCAACACCTACAGCCGGGCCGCCTATATCTGGGTCGACAAAGACTTCGCTATGGCCCGAGGCCACATCCAGGGCTACCCAAAGAAGATGTCCGACATCTGGATGACCCGGCCTATCACCCACGGCAAAGCGGGCCCAAGGCTCGAGAACGGCGGCCGATTCGGCGGCACACTCAGCACCTTTGGACGCCGCATCGCCGACTGCCAGTTCACCATCACCGGCCAGGCCGAATCAGCCGGGTTCGTCAACGGCCACCCGATGCTCCACAGCAGGTTCATGCCGGCCATCGAAATGGACGGTCGCGACAGCCTCGACGAGCTCGTCACCATGAGCGGCTTCGACGGCGACCTCGGCCCGGTATTCAGCGGCGATGCCCAGCTCACCTTCCACGACTCCCCCACCGAAGAGCTCACCAGGTTCGGCGAGATCGAAATGATCGGCGGCTTCTATCGCCAGGTCGGCAACTCGATGCATGCCGGCACCACCGTGTGGGCCGGACCCAACCCGATGGCTGGAGATAGCGCTGGAAACAGCGCTGGAGATCCTTCATGACCTACGTCGACAACTACCTCGCCGATCACGGCCCCGACGACGCCGACATCACCAGTCACGACGCCTACACAAACGGCGTTCCACACGCTACCTTCACCCGACTTCGCAACGAAGATCCCGTGCACTGGACCGAAGAGAGCGACGGCTCCGGGTTCTGGTCGATCCTTCGCTACGACGACGCCATCGCCGTTAGCCGCGACGTCGAAACCTTTACCTCTACCGGCGGCATTCGCCTCGAAGAGATGGCCGACGACGAGCTTGAAGCACGCAAGACAATGATGGAGCTCGACCCGCCCGATCACACCCGTTATCGGCGTCTGGTCAGCAAGGGTTTCACTCGCCGAAGCGTCGAGTCCTACGAGGATGCCATCCGCCAGCTTGCCGTCGAAGTCATCGAAGCCGCTCTTGTCGACGACGAGTTCGACTTCGTAAAGGCCATCGCCGAGCAACTGCCAATGCGCATGCTTGGCCGCATGCTCGGCACCAGCGACGAGGACGGCCACAAGCTCGTGGCCTGGGGCGATGCACTGCTGGGCAACACCGACCCCGACTTCACCGACTTCCCGGTCGACCTCACCGACACCGAACAGTTCCGCATGGTGCCGTTCCGCAGCCCGGCCTCAATCCAGATCTTCCAGTACGCCCAAACTCAAGCCGAGCAACGACGGGGCTGCCCTACCGACGACGTCATCTCGCAGCTGCTTGCGCCAGCCAAAGACGGCGTGCCGCTCACCGACCACGAGTTCAACAACTTCTTCACGCTCATCGTGGCGGCCGGCAACGACACCACCCGCTACACCCTCACCCATGCGCTTTGGTCACTCATGAACCACCCGCAGCTTTGGGATGCCTGGAAAGCCAACCCCGACCTCACCGACACCGCCGTCGAAGAGGTTCTGCGCACCAGCTCGGTCACGATGCACTTCCGCCGCACCGCTACCCGCAACATCGAGATGCGAGGCAAGAAGATCAAAGAGGGCGACAAAGTGGTGCTGTGGTTTAACTCGGCCAACCACGACGCCGACCGCTTCGAAAACCCATTCCGCTACGACCTCGCCCGGGCCGAAAACGACCACATGACCTTCGGCCGCAACGGCCCGCATCTGTGCCTCGGCGCTTGGCTGGCTCGCATGGAAGTGCGATTGGTCTTTGAAGAACTGTTCAAACGAGTCGACCGATTCGAACCCGCCGGCCCGGTCGACCGCCTGCGCTCCAACTTCATCGCTGGCATCAAACATCTACCAGTGAAGGTGGTCTGAGTATGGGAGAAATCGTCGGAGCGGCCCTTGTGTCGCACGTACCCCCATTGGTCTTGCCCGAAGAGATCCGCCGCGAACTCAACGACGGCGAGGACACCACCCTTTTCGCCGGGCTCCATCAGGTCCGTGCCGAGAAGCTGGCGCCCCTGAACGCCGACACCGTGGTTGTCATCGACACCCACTGGTTCACCACCATCGAACACATCGTGGCTAGCCATGCGAACCGCTCAGGGCTCTATACCTCTGAAGAGTTGCCTCGCGGCATGTCGCAGATGCCCTACGACATCACGGGCGACCCAGAGCTTGCCCATGCTTGGGCCGCTCAGGCCGAAGGGCGGACCGATACCTGGATCACCGCCATCGACGATCCACATCTACCGATTCACTACCCCACCATCAACCTCCTCCCCTTTCTCCAGGGTGACGAGAAGTGGATGTCGGCCGGCGTTTGCCAAACCGGCTCGCCCGAAGACTTCCTCCTGTTCGGGGAGCTCCTCGCCGACGCAATCGCATCTATCGACCGACGTGTTGTGATCCTCGCCAGCGGCGGCCTGAGCCACAGCTTCTGGCCGCTCAGCCAATTACGCGATCACGAAGCCGCTGACCCCGACCTGCATATCCGCACCCCCGAGGCGTGCGCCGCCGATCGCAAGATCATCGAGCTCCTCAAACAGGGCGACCACGCAGCGGTGCTCGACTTCGTGCCCGAATTCGCCAAGCACTCCCCCGAGGGATACTTCGGCCACTACCTCACCATGCTCGGCGCGCTAGGCGGCGACGCCTGCACACTGCCCGGCCAGCAGTTCGGCGAATACGAAGCAGTAGCAGGCACCGGCCAAACCCACATCTGGTTCGAGCCGTTCGCTCCGCTCACTAACGGAGTTTGACTCCGTCAAACATCCCAAGAGCCGTTCGCTCCGCTCACCCATAACCAGGAACCCGGAACCCGGTGCCTGGAACCAAACCCCCGGTTTTCCACCTGGCACCAAATAGGGGTTTCGGTGCCAGGTGAACGCGTCCGCGGGCGCGTCAGGGCCGACATAGCCCCAGATTTAGAGGGGCGGAACCCAGTGCCTGGAACCAAACCCCCGGTTTTCCACCTGGCACCAAATAGGGGGTTTGGTGCCAGGTGGGCGCGTCCGCGGAGGTGTTTGGTCGCAGGAATCCGGACTTTTTGGTGCGAGCTGGCGGGTATGTAGTTGACTGGCCGGAGGGGGAGACATGATTCCAACCGAGTTTGACCAGATAGATGCCGACTGGATGACAACAGCCGTCGCCATCCCCAGCGGGATCGTGCAGTCGCTCAGTTGGGAACGAATAGCCGAAGGGGTTGGGCTGCTCGGACGCCTCGCCCGGTTCGAACTCACCTGGTCCACCGACCTCCCAAATCAACCCGACTCAGTCATCGTGAAGCTGCCATCGCAGATTCCCGAGATGGTCGAACAGGCCATGATGTTTGGTTTCTACGACCGCGAGATCAACTTCTACCGCCACATCGGCGACTCGGCATCGGTTCGAGTCCCCCACATCTACTCGGTCCAGGCCGATGAGGCAGTGGTTCCCTTCGTGTTGGTCATGGAAGACCTTCGAGACGCAAGGGTGGTCGACCAACTCAGGGGCTGCGATCTGGAAGACTCCTTGAAGGTAGCGAAGGCGGCTGCTCGACTCCACGCTCCCAACTGGGGCAAACAGGGTGAACTCGATGCGCTCACCTGGCTACCGGCAGTCGACGGGCCTCTCTACTCTGCGGCAATTCCGATGCTTGCCGATCTTGCAGCACTGTTCCTCTCCAACTGGTCCGACCGCCTCCCACAAGAGAGCGTCGAGCTCGCCAAACAGGCATCGGAGGCCCTCGCCGAGGTTCAACGACTCTCGACCGGAGGACCACTGACGATGTGTCACTACGACCTCCGCCTCGACAACCTCTTGTTCAACGACGCCGAGGACGATGTTTGCGTCATCGACTTCCAGCTCATGGGAACCCAACGCGGGCCTTTCGATCTGGCGTACTTCACCGGCTGGAGCCTCACCCCCGAACAGCGCAGGGAACAAACCCCCGCCATTCTCGACGCCTACGTCGCCGAACTCGGAGTTCTCGGTGTCGAGGCAGACCGCGGGTGGGTCGACCAGGCATACCGCGAGTCGATGCTCGGAGTTGTCGCCATGGCGGTGATGTCGGGGGCCACAGCAGTGGTCGAGAACGAACGCGGCGAACAACTCATTGCCGCATTCGTCGAGCGGTCTCTCACCGCTGCCCACGAAGCGAACGCCGGGGAGTTTCTTTCCTAGTGAGCGACAGGATTCTCTCGTTGGCGGCTGGGGTTTGCCCCGAAACCGCACCGGCCGACTTCGTTGATGCCTGCGCCACCGCCGGCTGGGAAGCCTGCGGAATCTGGTTCGATCCCGAAACCTGGACCGACGCCGTAGCCACCGACGTGCGGGCCCGCTTGGACCACCACGGCATGGAAGCTCTCGACATGGAGCCCGTGTTCGTCACCCCAAACGGCGACCACGGCGATCGGCTCATCGATGCAGCCGTAACGGTCGGGGCCTCCAATATTCTGGTCGTCAACTATGGAGCCGAAGCCGACGATTTCGTCCTGCGATTCGGAGAACTCTGCCGGACCTCAGCCGACGCTGGCCTCAACTGCTGTCTCGAATTTCTCCCGATCCTCAGCCTGAAGACCCTCGACGAAGCGCTCGACGTCATCCACCAGGTCAATGCCCCAAACGCCGGGATCCTGGTGGACTCGCACCACCTCGACCGCAGTGGCTCATCGCCAGCAGATCTGGCCGGAATCGACCCCAGCGTCTTCCGTTACGCCCAACTCAACGACGCACCGGCCGACCCCGGCCCCAACCTTCACGCCGACGCCATGGACAACCGCAGCAGCCCGGGGGAAGGCGAACTACCGCTTGTCGACTTCGTCAACGCGCTACCTGCCAACACACCGCTATCGATGGAAGTCCGCTCCGCAGCTTTGCGAGACGCCTTTCCCGACCCGGCCGACCGTGCCCGGTCAGTGCTCAAGGCAACCCAACTCTTCCTGAACCTTGCCGGCCTCTAAGCCAGCCTCAAACCAGAGATAAGGCCAGCTCAGACCACTGAAACTTGGTGCCGCGACCCATCGCAGATTGTGAAAGTCTTGACGGAACAACGACGCGGGAGAGAACCGAATGACCGAACCCTGGAAAATTGCTGGAGACGCTCGAAGAGACTTTGCCGACATGATCGAGGGTCTCGACGAGTCACAACTTGCAGCCTCGACCTTTTGCGAGGGATGGAACGCCAAACAGGTTGCCGGCCACTTGGTGAGTTTCGTCGAACTGTCGCTTCCGGCCATGATGCTCAGTATGGCGAAGGGCGGGTTTAACCCCGATAAGGCCTGGACCGCCAACGCCATCAAATTCGCCGATCAGCCCATCGCCGATATCGCCCGCAAACTGCGCGATCACGCCGAGAAACCATCGCCCATAAAGTCGTTCCCGGCTGAGCTGACCATCACCGACGTCGTCATCCACACCCAAGACGTGAGGCGGCCGCTCGGTCTCGATGGAGCTCCGTCTCCCGACGCCGTCCGGGCAGCGCTCGACTTCTGCACCGCACACGCCAAAGGCAAGATGATGGTCGACCCGAAACACATCAGCGGACTCCGTCTCGAAGCCACCGATATGGACTGGTCATGGGGCGACGGCGACCTCGTCAGCGGGCCAGCCGAAGCGGTGCTCCTCGGCATCAACCGACGCCAGGTTCAGCAAGACCTCACCGGCGACGGCGTCGCCAAGCTTCCCAAGTAGCCCCACGAAACTCCCGCTCTTATGCGGGTAGCTCCGACGCGCCTGGATAGAGGTCGGCGGTGCCGAGGCGCTGCAAACAGACCTCAACGCTCCACGGCAACATCGTGGCGCCGCAGCGGGCATCTCGGTAGTACTGCTCCAAGCGACTCGGACGCAGCATGGCCCGACCTCCACAGATTCGGACCGCGGTCGATGCCATCGACGCGGCACCTTCCATGGTGCTCACCATCGATGCCCACGCCCGACGCACGGCCGCCGGCGACGGGTCGACCCCCGCCTCTCCGAGCACCCGGTAACAAAGCGCCTGGGCCTGCTCGTACTGCAAGTTCATCTCCGCCCACCCCTGCTGTTTGATGGGATGGTCGCGACGAGCGGAAGAACCACCATCGCCGATGAGGTAGCTCGAGGTGGCATCCATGACCCCGCCCATAAGACCGAGATACGCGAACGACAGGGTCATGTAGAAGTACGGCCAACGCTCGGCGGCCTGATCGAAAAGTCCGGGCGGAATCCACTCATGGCCTTCGGGAACGAACACATCTTCCATCACCAGGTTCCGTGAGTCGGTGGCCCGCATTCCCAACGGGTCCCACTCGCCCTCGATTCGCACGCCCTCGCCGTCGGCCGGGATGCCAAGAAGACGAACCCGCTCGTCGCCCTCGACCATGCAGACCACGTTGTGGATGTTGGCTGCACCGCTGAGCGAGGCGAAGATCTTCCGACCGGTGACCCGGTAGCCGCCGTCAACCGGAACAGCACGGGTTCCGAAGCCACTGGTTGCACCAGCGCTAACGCCCTCGGAGAACGGTTGACTATGAATCGTGTGATTGTCCACCACACCGGCTCGAAGCACCGACCGGCGAGCATGCAGTAGCGCACGATCCTCATCGCTCATATCCATGTCGTCGGCGATCTGGCCGGTGAGCAACGTGGTGGCGATATGCATATTGAACGTGAGGGCCGTCGCTGTGCAGTTGCGGCCCAGCTCTTCGGCAACGAGGGCATAACCGACGAAGTCGGCACCGAGTCCGCCCGCATCTTTCGGAATACAAAGGGCTAGGAGTCCGGCTTCCTTAAAGTCGTCCCAGTTCTCGGTGGGAAACCTGGTCTCGCTGTCGTACATGGACGACCGTTCGGCGATAGCGGGGCTCAGCGCCCGCATCCGCTCGACGAGCTCGGCTCGCTCGGGGGTGAGGATGCCATCGGCATGAGCCATTTCAGCAAGAGTCATTGCGATTCTCCAGAGGGATACATAAGAGAGGAAGGAACAGAAAGGAACGTATCGACCGCAGCGTTGAACGCCGCTGGGTCTTCAGAAGGTGAGAGGTGGCCGACCTCGGGAAGTACGACGAGCGTTGAGTTTTCGAGGCCATCGGCAAGAGCCTGCGCGTACGCCACCGGGGTCTCCGTATCGAGCTCGCCAACAATCACCAGCGACTGATGTGCAATCTCGTGCAACCGAGGGCGGATGTCGTTGTGGGGCAGGCAGTCGACGGCGGCCCGGAAACCATCGACCGGGATACGGGCGAATGCCGCGATGAGATCGTCCCGGACATCGGCGGCCAGCGGTTTCGAGACAATCGAGTCGAGGATAGGCGCAGCGATGGTGGCCGGGGTTTCGCCAGCGTCCATTGCCCCGGTGCGGGCAGCCTTCCAATCCTCGGGCTTGGTGCCGTCCATTCCGAAGGCAGGACTGGTGTCGGCAAGAACGAGGCGGCCGACTCGAGCGGGGTGATTGAGCGCGGTGTGGAGTGCGTGCATTCCGCCGAACGACAGGCCCACCATGTCGATGCATTCGACACCAAGATGGTCGAGAAGCTCCACCACCCGGTCGGCGATGCGTTCGAACGTGAGTGGCGTTTCGCCGCTGGACACCCCGTATCCGGGCATGTCCCATGCGATGCACCGACGGTTTTGCGAGAAGTATTCGAGCTGCGGATTCCACGAACCTCTGGTGCCGCCGAGGCCGTGCAAAAACAGCAGCGGCTCGCCCGCGCCCGCCTCGCGCCAGCCGGTAGCGCCGCTGTGCAACATTGCTTGGCTGTCGACCCAGGTCATGCAGATACTCCAGTGGTTTGAGGGGGTATGTGGGTGCGGGATTCGCCCGATACCGAGCGGAAGAACTGCTCGGCTGCTGCACCCAACTCGATCACGACTTCATCAAACAATTCTCTCGCCTGAGGCTGCGGCCAGTCAGCGCCCATCACTGCAGACATGAGTCCGGGGTCGAGGTACGCGAGTTCGCGCCACTCGTTTACGAGATGCAAGTAGCTCTGGTACGCCACCGACTCAGACGTGACACCACGATTCAGCGCAGCGCCGGCCTCACTGATGAAGCTCTTGTAACGCTCGCGAAGGTCGTCGATATCCCAGCTGTTCGAGATGACGTCGCCGATGTCGCCAAGCGCTCCGAACTCGGCATTCCAAAGCGCTACCCACTGTTCGAGCCCGTTTCGGCGCAGGGTGCGCTCGGCTTCAGAACTCAGCCCGGCTGGGGCGATCAGCAGACCCGATGAAAGTTGCCCGAATCCAAGCTCGATAAGACGGGCTCGGATCTTGTAGCGGATGGCCCGTTTCGACTCGGGCACGCTGAACGACGCCAACACCCATCGACCATCGCTCTCGCTACGTTCGAGAACTCGCTGGTCACCATCGGCAAAGAAACCTTCGCCATCGGCGGTCAGGAGATACCCGGCAATACCATCGCGACCGCAGGCTTCGATAAGACCATCCCGTTTCAGCCGCGACACAGCGGTTCGAGTAGAGGCAGCATCGGCGCCGAGTGGCTCAAGAAGTTCGATGAGTTGGGCGATCGACACCCAGCCGGAGTTTCGGCGGATGAACAATCCAAAGAGAACCACGACCCAGTCGCGAGCACTTGCCACCTTGGCAGTATGTCAGCTATTTGACGAACGTCAAGAATACGTATGGCGACGAACGTCAAGAATACGTATGGCGAGGTCTATTGACCTCGGGCGAGCAACCGTTCCGCGAGGCCGGCATTGTCCTCGCCGAGGTCCGGAACATGCGTGGCTGGTCCGTCAACGTCGCTGATGTTGAACGGCGGCTTGTAGACCTCGGCGTCGCCGGTAGGCGTGGTGACCGACATGAACCGGTCGCGAGCACGCAATTGCTCATGCTGCCAAAGCGCCAGCGGTCCACGCACCTGGCTGTGCGTTACCCCGCCAGTCTTGAGCCGCGCAAGAATCTCCTCCGACGACACAGCCATAAATGCTGCGTCGATGATGGCCTCGAGGTCGATGATGTTGGTGATGCGGTCGACATTGTCGGCGAACCGCTCGTCGGTGATGAGTGCAGTGTCGAGCAGCACGTGTTCGGCAAATGCCGCCCAGTCGCGATTGCTCTGCACGCCCACCAACACGTCGGTGCCGTCGGCCATCCCGTACAAGCCATAGGGGGCGATCATGGTGTGCCGATGCCCCGAACGGGGAGGCACAAGGTCATTGCCCACAGCGTTATACGTGGGTGCAGCGGTCCACTCGGCGACGCTTTCAAGCATCGATACTTCGATCGATGCGCCTTCGCCCGTCGCCTGCTTGCGGTAGAGCGCCGCAAGAATCGACGAGAAGGCGTACATGGCTGAGGAGATGTCGGCGATCGAGAAGCCCACCTTCACGGCCTGGTCGGCAGTGCCGGTAAGCGCAATGGCGCCGCCTTCGGCCTGGATGGCCAGGTCGTAGGCCTTGTCGTCGGTGCGGGGGCCGCCAAGGCCATAGCCAGATACGTCGCAGGCGATGAGGTTGGGGTGTTTCTCGCGGAGCTGATCGGCCAGCACACCCATGCGCCCTGCTGCCGATGGCGACAGGTTCTGAATAAACACATCGGCTCCAGCAACCAGCTGGTCGAAGGTGGTGCGATCGGCAGGGTCTTTCACGTCGAGCTCGATGCTCTGCTTGCCTCGGTTGGCCCACACGAAAAAGGCCGACGTTCCACCCATGGCGGTGTCGTACCCGCGGGCGAAGTCGCCTTCGCCTTTCCGTTCAACCTTCAACACCTCGGCGCCGAGATCGGCCAATTGCCGAGTAGCGAACGGGGCAGCCACGGCCTGTTCAAGAGCAACGACCAGTACTCCCTCGAGCGGGCGGGCCATCAGACGTTCGTCTCTTTGGGAAGGAAGCCACCGCGGGTCTGTGGAAGCTTCATCTCGAGGATTCGAGAGGCGACAACCGTACGAAGAATCTGGGCGGTTCCTCCGCCAA
>CALGZB010000203.1 GCA_937934655.1 uncultured Acidimicrobiales bacterium
TTGGGACGAGGAGTAGTTGGGGTTACACGTGCCCGCACTCGGGCTTCAGCCTTTACTCGGCCAAACCAACCAGTCTGTGCTTCGTCAAGAACTTCAAATTCTGCTTCGCTGCGATCGACGCCTAAGCGGTCGAGTGCAGCCTCTTTTGCCAGCTCAACGCTCTGGCCGGTGGTTTCCACCCATTCCATTTCGATTACCTCTTCTTCTTCGGGCGGGGCCGCGGCGAGACTGTTCCCTTTGGAGTCACTCGACCGTTGGCGGATCCCCGGTTGGATGTATTGGCTTCTGGTGAGCCGGATCCGGACGAGCCATTTTTGGCTTGTCCATCTTTCTTCTTCGAGCCAAACAATCCTCCAAGACCACCAGAGGCCTCGGATGCTGGACTTTCGGACACTACGCCACCGCTGATGCGGCCGGCCTTGCCCGATGCTCCGTTGGAATTTGATGTTGGACGAATCGACTTTTCATTTTTTGAGCTAGCGCTTGACTTGCTCGAGGACTTTGACTTTTCAGCGCCATCGGTCTTCTTTTTCTTCTTTTTCTTGCCAACGTTTTTGGGATCAAATCCCTCGGGATAGATGACCTCAATCTGACCATCGTCACTCGCTCCATAGAGCGCACGGGTGATGTAACCCTGCTGTAAGAGTCTGTACAGGTTTGATACCAGGAAATAGACCACAAGAGCAGCCTGAAGGTTGAAGGAAATAATGGGCAAGAAGAACGGCATGAACTTCATAATCATCTGCTGTTGCGGATTGACTACCGCACCAGGACGCTGGCGTCCCTGAATCTGACGCTGCTGCACGAACCCCATCGCACCGACCACCAGGATCAAGACGATGTAAGGAAGTCCGTCGATGAAGTTGCGACCAATAACGTCCAACGCCGTATCGGACAGGTCGAATACACCAAGGAAGGGCACGTCGCTGCGGACCGAAAGGTCGTGGTAGAGATCGCTGCCTGAATCGAGATACTGCGGGTTGAAGTGATTCGCCACTTCAATGTCATCAGCCAACGTTGCGTCGACATTTCCACCAGAACCGAGGCCGGCACCAAAGCCACTGCCTACACCAATGTCACTAACTCGACGGGTTACGCCTCGAATGACCTGATAGAGAACAATGAACACAGGCATTTGAATAAACAACGGCAAACAGCCGCCAACAGGGTTGATGCCGTTGGCTTGGTAAAACGCCATGACCTGCTGGTTTTGCAGTTCTTTGTCGTCTTTATAGTAGTCCTGCACCGCCTTAAGATCAGGCTGCAGACGCTGCATTTTGATCATCGATTTCGTACCCGCGAGGGTTAACGGAGTCGTGATCAGCATCACCCCAAGGGTGAGCAACATGATGGAACCGCCAAAGGACGGCCACACCGAATAAAGCCAGGCAAGAATACTACTAATCAGGTCAAACATGACCCTTGGTCCTCATTTCGCAGCGGGGATGCGGTGGTAGAAACTTTCTTTTTCGAAGGTGGAACCGGGTCAAGACCCTGACCACCAAACGGGTTGCACCGGCAAATTCGCCAGGCACCCAAACAACTGCCTTTCACTACGCCATGAACTTCGATTGCCTGCATGGTGTAGGTAGAACAAGAAGGAACAAACCGGCACGGTGACGCCCGATTGGCGAACGCTGTTTGATACAAACCGATAAGCCACAGAGCAAAGCGCTTCAGCACTTAGGCTACCGACTCTTCAGTAGAGCGCTCCGCAAAAGAATCGAGCCATTTCCGAAGCTTTTCGAAACTAGAATCAGCGACTTCTCGCCGCGCTCCGATAAGAAAGGTACCTGAAAGGTTTGGGTACTGTTCGGTAGTCTCGATGAATGCGTGACGAAGCCGTCGCCGAGTCCGGTTCCGCGTCACAGCGTTCCCAAACTTTCGCCCAAGAGCGAACCCAAGGCGCGGTGGCACTGAACCATCGTCGAGGACCCGGATAACCAGCGGTCCTGAGCGAACAACACGGGCGTCAGCATGTAGGCGGTCAAACGTACGACGGTCGGTGATCGGCTGGATACGTCCGCCGAACCGACTGTCGGTCGGCATTAAGCCGACAGGCGCTGACGGCCCCGACGGCGACGGTTCTTTACAACGGAACGGCCGGCGCGAGTCGACATGCGACTGCGAAAGCCGTGCTTCTTTGAACGTTTACGAACGTTTGGCTGGTAGGTGCGCTTCATCGATTTATTCCTCGGGACAGACTTTTCGGAGCGGGGTTGGGGAGAAACAAGAACATCGGAATGCGTCGTGGTGTCCGAAAACCCAACGCGTTGATTGTTCCTCGACAGGCGACGCTTTCGTCGCGCTGAAACATAGTGAGACCAGTACACGCTACGAGGCGCGAGCATATGTGACAACTGGGGCAGAAAATACTTGTGGACAACCTCAATGCCGCGCGGCTTATCCACGCGCGGCGATAGGATAAAAAATACCCGCTCACCTGCGAAAAGAGGGACGAAGACGCGCGTCTTGTGCAGGCCTGTGGATGTGATGCTAGGTTCGCAAAGCCGCACCATCCCCCACCCGACATTCGAGATCTGCTAGCGCCGTTCCGAACCAAGTGGTGCCTCGTTCTCCCGTTCTCTACTACCCACTATTCACCTGCCGCCCCTGCCCACATCACGCTTTTCCACACCTGTGCATTGCGATGTGGACAACTTTGCCCCCCTTTTTCGGTACATGTCCCACGAACAATCCAACTCCAGCCCCAGCGATGCCGCCCATGCAATATGGGACGCGTTGTCACGGTCTCTTCGCTCCCAAGTCTCCGATGCCGTGTGGTCGACCACCTTCAACGACATCCGGGTCATAGACCTCCGAGACAACAAGCTCAGCCTTGCGGTTCCTAGTTCCTTGGTAAAAGAACGCCTCGAAGGCAAGTTTCTTGGATTCATCGAGTCGGCGGTCGCTGAAAATGGCGGTGGAGACCTTTTTCTCGACTACCAAATCCATACCCACGCTGCCGATGGCGATCTTCCCTCAGACCCATTGGCCCAAGACCCACGTGCAGAACGGTTCGCGCCCCCTTCGGCGTATAACCCTGATGATCTGGCCGAGATCGACCTGACGAAAACTCCACCAGAGGTCACCCTCAGCAGTTCGGCCGTTGCCGACGCCGCCCGCCAAGCAATCGGCGAACCAATCGGTGGGGGAATCGGTATCGATGACGGACAAACCGGCGGACTTCGTCCCCAGCCCTTTCGGTTCGAAGATTTCGTTATTGGACAAAGCAACCGTTTCGCCCATGCCGCGGCACTCGCCGTAGCGGAACGTCCGGCTCTTGCGTACAACCCACTCTTTATCTACGGCGACGCTGGACTCGGCAAAACTCACCTCCTCCGCGCAATCGCCAACTACGTCGCCGATCACTACCCGCATTACAGCGTGCTTTATGTCAGCTCCGAAGAGTTCTTGAACGACTTTGTCGAGGCGATTCGACTCAGCACACTCCCCGACTTCAAGCGCCGTTACCGCGAAGTCGATCTACTTCTTGTCGACGACATCCAGTTCATCGAAGGCAAGGAAGGGTTTCAAGAGGAGTTCTTCCATACCTTTAACGCTCTTCACCAGGGACAGCGACAGATCGTTGTTTCTTCCGATAGGCCCCCCGACTCCATTCCAACCTTGGAAGATCGCCTCCGCAGTCGATTCAAGATGGGCCTCATTACCGACATTCAACCGCCCGACCTCGAAACCCGCTTGGCCATCCTTCGCCAAAAGGGAATGAAGAGCGAACATGGCAACCCACCTGACGATGTGTTGCAGTTCATCGCGGCCAACATCATCGACAACATTCGAGAGCTCGAAGGTGCGCTCATTCGAGTTACCGCCTTTGGAAACCTCACCAACGAAGCGCTTACGGTTTCCCTCGCCGAGAAAGTCTTGGGCGACACACTCTCCGATCGCCAGCCACATCAGATAACACCAGCGTTGATTCTCGACTGCACGTCGGAGATGTTCGATCTCAGTATCGACGACATCATTGGCGGTAGTCGCCGGCGCCCGCTTGTCACCGCCCGCCAGGTGGCGATGTACGTCATGCGAGAGGCCACTGACCTGTCGTATCCAGCCATCGCCCGCGAATTTGGTGGTCGAGATCACACCACTGTCATCTATGCCGTTGAGAAGATTGGTAATCTGATGGCCGAGCGCCGCCAGATCTTCGATCAGGTCACCGAGCTCACCGCAAAGATCAAGAGCAGCGACTGATGGTGTTGTTTTCCACAATCTTGCCCACAGCCTGTGGGGAAATCGCGTCGCGAACAGTGGAAACCTGTGCATCATCGCCCAGCGTTGTCACACTCGCGACGCAGACTGTGGACCGATGTGGATTGCGCGCGAATAACAAAACCCGGTTTAAGCAGCGGGTTCGCGACTTCATCCCCAATTCACAGGCCCTACTGCTTACTACTGACTATGAAGTAAAACTCTCCCTGTACAGCAATAGTGCGAGAGCAAATAGCGTGAAAGAAAAAGGATCATGAAGTTTCGATGCGAACGGGCCGACCTCGAGAAGGTTCTCGGCACAGCAGGACGTGCGGTCACTACTCGTGGCGGCGCACTACCAGTACTTGCCGGTATTCATCTAGAGCTCACGGGCGATCAGCTACGAGCAACCGGCACCGATCTCGACCTGACCATCTCGGTCACGGCGATCGTTGGTGGTGAAGAAGACGGCACCGCTGTGCTGCCATCCAAACTGGCAAATGACATCGTGCGCGCGGTTCCACCCGGCAAGATCGAAGTCACCATCGAAGGCGACGAAGCACACATCACCGCAGCGCGCTCCGAGTTTTCCTTGCGTGTCATTCCCGCCGACGAGTTCCCTCGGATGGCCGAACCACCCGAATCTGCAGTCGAGCTCGATGGAGCAGCTTTTCGCGATGCGCTCAAACAGGTCGTAAAGGCCGCGTCCTCCGACGATTCTCGACCGATCCTTACCGGCGTACTCATGGCAGCCGAGGGCGATGGACTCCGCCTGGTTTCTACCGACTCCTACCGTCTGTCGGTTCGTGACTTGCCAGGAACATCGGTTCTCACCGGCGACGAAAGCGTTCTGGTACCGAGCCGTTCGCTCAGCGAGCTTTCAAAGGTCCTCGACGGCGATGCCACCCTTACGCTCCGCCTTGGAGAACGCGACGCCGCGTTTGAGAGTGGCGATGTTCGGGTATCGACTCGTCTCATCGAAGGCGATTTTCCGAACTATCGCGGTCTGATCCCCGATAGCCAGCCCAACACGTTGGTCGTAAACCGCGCCGAACTCCTCGAAGCGGTGCGTCGTGTTCGGCTGCTTGCTCAAGAGGCAACACCGGTTCGCATGATGATGAAGTCCGGCGGGCTCGAACTGGTAGCGGTCACCCAAGATGTTGGTCAGGCGCACGAAGCCATCGACGCCACCTACGACGGCGAAGAACTCACCGTTGCCTTCAACCCCGAGTATTTGCTCGACGGTCTTGAAGTCACAAGCGGCGATGAGGTTTCGCTCGAAACCGTCGATGCTCTCAAGCCAGCGGTTCTTCGTTCGAGCGACAACCCCGACTTCTTGTACTTGTTGATGCCCGTTCGGGTCTCTTGACCCCCACGAACGCACCCGCAGCGGTTGGTTGGTCGTTATGAGACTGCGTCAGCTTTGGATTACCAACTTTCGAGGCTACGAGTCAGTTGATATCGAGCTTCCGGAAGGTCTCACTGCAGTCATTGGCCGCAACGGCCACGGAAAAACCAACCTCGCTGAAGCTGTAGGTTGGTTGGCCTCGCTGAAGTCGTTTCGAGGCGCACCTACCGCAGCGCTTATCCGCACTGACACCAGAGTCACCGATTCCAACGCAGTTGATCCCGGTGTTGGCGAGTATGTGCCAGAAATCGGATCGGCCATCATTCGTGGCGACATCGATAGCAGTGGACGAGATGTTCTGATCGAAACGGAAATTCCCCGGCAGGGGAGGGTTCGTGCCCAGGTGAACCGCCAACGCCTCACTCGCTCGCGAGATCTTCTCGGCCTTTTCCGGGTATCGGTCTTCTCGCCCGAGGATCTCAACCTTGTGAAAGGCAGCCCGGGCGAACGTCGGGCGTATCTCGATGACGTTCTTGTCGACCTTCATCCAAAGAACGACAAACTACGAACCGACGTCGAGCGGATCTTGAAACAACGCAACGCACTTCTTCGGGGAGCGGGCGGCCGGCTCACCGAAGACGTCAAACTTACGCTCGATGTGTGGGACGCAAAGCTCACCGAATCGGGCGAAGCGTTGGTTGCAGCGAGACGATCTGCGCTCGAGACCCTTCACCCGTCATTGGCTCAATCGTATGATGACGTCGCTCGCGAGCCTGCTGAGGTCTACGCGACGTATCGTTCGGACTGGGAGCACCTCGGCCTCGCAGAGGCGCTTCTGGCGGCTCGCAAGGATGATCTTCGGCGCGGAGTAACCACCGTTGGGCCTCATCGTGACGACATCGAGATCATGCTCAACGGGTTGTCGACTCGAAGCCACGCGTCGCAGGGCGAGCAGCGGTCGGTGGCATTGTCGCTTCGACTCGCCTCGCATTCTTCGGTCACCGAGGTGACCGGTGCGCCTCCGGTGTTGTTGCTCGACGACGTGTTCTCCGAGCTCGACCCCTACCGAAGCGCCGCTCTTGTCGAGTACCTGCCGAAGGGGCAGGCGATCCTTACATCGGCGGCTGGCTTGCCCCCAGGTGCCGAGCCAGCGTTGACTATCGAGGTCGCCGATCATGAGCTGCGGATGAAGCCGCAATGACTCGGAACTTATGAGCACGAATCCGAAACCAATGGGTCCGAGCCTGCAACGGTTGCTGTCGCACCTTGGGGCTCCGAAGGCGAGCACCGTCGTCGACGTTTTCGATCGTTGGCCCGAATTGGTTGGGGCCGAAATAGCCAAACACAGCCGACCGATTTCGTTCTCAGACAACAAGCTCACCATTGGAACCGACGATGCCGCTTGGGCCTCGCAGTTGCGTTGGGCCGAGAAAGAACTGCTCGCTCGGCTCGCGATCGAGTTGGGTTCAGACGACGTAAAGGCTCTCGAAATTCGGGTTGACTAGCCCAATGGATTCTCGAATCCTTCGGTCGATTCAGCTTCGCTAACCTGATTCCCCCAGAAAACCTGAGGGTGGGGACAAAACCGCAGGTCAACGTGCTGTTCAGTGGATCGATATGCCACAAAAATGTCAGCGCTGGGTGGTACAATTGACCTACATCATCTGGACGGGTTTGTTCTCCAAAACCGCAGGTCATGGTCCCCCCTTGCATCGGGGTGATCTATGTCTGCGCTTCGGTAGCGAACCCAGGGTCCACCCCACGAAAGGTTCTTGTCTTGGCCGAAGTGCCCAACGACGAAAACGCCGAAGAGTCGACTGCAGATTCCATCCCTGCTGAAGCAACCACCGGCTCAACAGCCGCTGTTGCCCCTGGCTCCTACGACGCAAGTGCCATCACCGTACTCGAGGGGCTCGAAGCGGTCCGCAAGCGACCCGGTATGTACATCGGGTCGACCGGTCCAGCTGGTCTGCACCACCTCGTCTACGAGGTGGTCGATAACTCCGTCGACGAAGCGATGGCTGGCTACTGCACATCGATCTCGATAACGATTCTTGAAGACGGTGGCTGCGAGGTCATCGACAACGGCCGCGGTATTCCCACCGGCAAACACCCGAAGTACGACATGTCAGCCGCTGAGGTAGTGCTCACGGTTCTTCACGCCGGCGGAAAGTTCGGCGGCGAGGGCTACAAAGTCTCTGGCGGACTCCACGGTGTTGGTGTCTCCGTAGTGAACGCGCTGTCGTCGCGGGTCGAGGTCGATATCGACCGAGAAGGCAAACGCCACAGCATGTCCTTTGTCGACGGTGGAAACCTTCAGGACGCGCTCAAAGTCACCGGCGATGCTCCAGACGATCGCACCGGAACCACGGTTCGGTTCTGGCCCGACGACTCCATCATGGATGAGGTCGATTTCCGAGCCCAGACGCTCCTCGACCGTTTCCAGATGATGGCGTTTCTCAACCGGAGTCTCGAGATCAAGTTTCGCGATCTCCGCAAAGACCGTCCGGTCGACAACAGCGAATTCACCGTCTTCAAATACGACGGTGGCATCATCGACTTCGTAACCCACCTCAACCAGTCCAAAGAGGCGCTGTTCGAGCGGGTCGGGTATTTCGAGTCCGTCGGCGACAACGAAGAAGTCGAAATCGCCTTCCAATGGAATACCGGCTTCAACGCCGATGGCCTTCACTCGTTCGCAAACGGCATCACCACCATCGAAGGCGGTATGCACGAAGAAGGCTTCCGAAAGTCGCTCACCAACGTCTTCAACAAATACGCATTCTCAAAGGGCGGCCTGAAAGAAAAGGATGACCGCCTCCAAGGCGAGGACATCCGTGAAGGCCTTACCGCCATCATTTCGGTGCGTCTCGGCGAACCGCAGTTTGAGGGCCAAACCAAAGGCAAACTCGGAAACGTTTCAATCCGTTCACTCGTCGAAAAAGCCACCAACGAAAAGCTCACCGAGTGGCTCGAGGAGAATCCGACCGAAGCCAAGCAGATCGTCGGGAAAGCAATCCAGGCATCTAGAGCACGCGAAGCCGCCCGCAGCGCCCGCGACCTCACCCGGCGTAAATCCGCTCTCGAGGGCGCCGGTCTGCCCGGCAAGCTCACCGACTGTGCGTCGAAGGATCCCGCCGAGTCCGAGATCTACATCGTGGAGGGCAATTCGGCCGGCGGTTCGGCCAAAGAAGCCCGCGATCCGCACAGCATGGCCATCCTGCCTATTCGAGGCAAGATCCTCAACGTCGAACGCGCTCGTATCGACAAGATGCTCAAGAACACCGAAGTTCAGTCGCTGATCTCGGCGATTGGCGCCGGAGTGGGTATTGAGTTCGAAGTTGAAGAGGCCCGGTATCACAAGGTGATTCTGCTGGCCGACGCCGATGTCGACGGCAGCCATATCCGCACGCTGCTTCTCACGTTTCTCTTCCGTCAGATGCGAGAACTCGTCGAGGCTGGTTACGTCTACGTCGCTCAGCCGCCTTTGTATTCAACCAAAGTCGGCAAAGAGAAGATCTACCTCAAAGACGACATTGCCAAAGACGCCTTCCTCGAAGAGCACCCAAAGCACAAAGAAGAGTTTGCCCGCCTGAAAGGGCTGGGCGAGATGGACGCATCGGAGCTTTGGGAAACCACTATGGACCCCACCACTCGCACGTTGCTGCAAATCACTGTCGAACAAGCCACCACCGCCGACGAGGTCTTCTCGGTGTTGATGGGCGACGACGTGGAAAGCCGCAAACACTTCATTCAGACAAACGCTAAAGACGTCAGGTTCCTCGACATATGAGCGACATCACCACCGATTCCAATGACGACGGCGGGTTGGTTGAGCCCATCGAAATCCAGCAGGAAATGGAGCAATCCTTTCTTGAGTATGCGATGTCGGTCATCGTGTCTCGAGCTCTGCCCGATGTGCGCGATGGCCTCAAGCCTGTGCACCGCCGGATCCTCTGGTCGATGTACGACTCGGGCACCCGCCCCGACCGTGGCCATGTGAAGTGTGCGACCGTGGTCGGCGACGTCATTGGTAAGTATCACCCACACGGCGACACGGCCATCTATGACTCGATGGTTCGTATGGGGCAGAGCTTCAGTCTCCGCCATACCCTTATCGATCCGCACGGAAACTTCGGTTCCCCCAGCGACCCTCCTGCTGCGTACCGGTACACCGAGTGTCGCCTCGAGAACCTGGCCATGCGGCTCCTCGACGGCATCGACAACGAGACCGTCGACTTTGTCAGTAACTTCGATGGCCGATTCGACGAACCAACCGTGCTTCCGGCGCGTTTCCCAAACCTGCTGGTCAACGGCAGCCAGGGCATCGCTGTTGGTATGGCTACCAACATTCCGCCTCACAACATGGGCGAAGTCATCGACGCCACGTTGCATCTCCTCGAAAACCC